>JANXXJ010000020.1 GCA_025350665.1 Gemmatimonadota bacterium
AAGGCCCTGGGTGCCAAACGGCGGGACATCCTGGCCCAGTTCATCATCGAGTCCGCCACGATCTCCACGGTCGGCGCCCTGTTCGGCATCGCGCTTGGTATCGGCCTGGCATATCTCGTCAAGGCCCTGACCCCCCTCCCCGCCTCAGTGGCGCCCTGGTCGATTGGTGTTGGGGTGTTCCTCGGCGTGGCGGTCGGCATGATCGCGGGCGTCACACCGACCACCCAGACGGAACTCAGGTTGACACTGCCGGCGCTGACCGGCCCGCTACTCTCCTCGCGCCAGGCCACTTCGGCGATGCCAGGAACCTTGCGGAGCATCTGGGCTTCGACGGGACTGATGTGAGGACGGCGGTCCCAGGGACGTTCGGTCCCGTCGTCCACATTGATTCCGCCCCCGAAGTGCCGGACCAGCGTGAAGGTGGTCGGGCCGGCTCTCTCGATCATGCCACTGACGGCCCGGTTGATTCCGGTGATGGTGGAGGCCATGGCGATCACCACCATCACGCCGATCGCGACGCCCAGGATGGTCAGGGCGGCGCGTGCCTTGCTGACCCGGATCGACTCGATGGCGATGCCGACACCCTCGGCGATCCGGGACGGATCGAACAGGGTGACCCGGGCGAGACCCCGGGGGCGGGGCATGGGGGGGACGCCCCAACGCGGAGCCGTGCTGTCGGTCATTCGGAACGGAGCGCGGTGATGGGGTCGAGCCGGGAGGCCCGGCTGGCCGGGTAGACGCCGGCGATCATTCCGACCGCCACGCCGAGGAACACGCCAACACCGATCGACCAGGGCGCCACCGAGGCGGGGAGCGGGGTGAGGGCCTTCACGAGATACGCCAGGCCGATACCAAGCGCGATGCCGAACAGGGCGCCGACCGTGGAGATCGTGGCGGACTCGATGATGAACTGGGCCAGGATGTCCCGCCGTTTGGCGCCCAGGGCCTTCCGGATGCCGATCTCCCGGGTCCGTTCGCTCACGGCCATCAGCATGATGTTCATGATGACGATGCCGCCGACGACCAGGGAAATGGCGACCAGTCCGGGCAGCGCGGCGAACAGCACGGTCGAGATCTGCTTCCAGCCGGACAGCGCGCCGGCGGCGGTCTGGATGGCGAAGTTGTCTTCCTGGTTGGGGCGGAGGCGCCGGCGGATCCGCATCAACTCCTCGGTCCGGTCGACGGCGGCGGTCATCTGGGCCACGGTCGGCGATTTGACGTGGAGCTCATCCATGAAGGCCAGGCGGCAGGCCTGACGCCGGGCGGGGCTCTCATAGGGCATGATGACGAACTTGTCCATCGAGAACCCGAACATCGTCCCCTGTTTCTGGATGATGCCGATCACCCGGTACGGCAGGCTCGCTACGGTCGCGGTCCGGCCCAGCGGGTTGACCCCGGGGAACAGCTTCTCGGCGACCTCGGCCCCGATCACCGCAACCGCCGCACCGGCCCGCGCCTCCTGAGCCGTGAACGGGCGGCCGGAGGCGAATTCGTAGTTCTTGATCTGGAAGTAGGGCGCGTCGACCACGTTCAGGTTGATGCCTTTGGCGCTCCGGTTGCCGACGGTGACCTTCCCCTGCTCATCGCAGCTGCGGGAGAAGAGGGCCGGGGTGCCGAGTCTGGCCTCGACGACGTTGGCGTCTTCGTTGTTGATCCGGGGCCGGCGCATCCATTCCTTCCACATGTCCTCCGTGACGTTGCCCATGTTGAAATCGGACATCCGGCGGAGCTGGAAGGTGTTCAGGCCGACGAGGCGGTTGGCGAATTCCTCCTCCATATACACGTTCATGCCCTGGACGATGGACACGACGGCAATGAGGAAGGTGACGCCGATCAACACGCCAATAAGACTGAAGAAGCTCTTGAGCTTTTGGGTCCAGAGCGTGTTGAACGCCATGCGTACGGCCTCGAAGACGGGCATGGTCAGGCCGCCTGAATCCGTTCCTGCCGGGCGTCGCTCGCCACTAGGCCGTCCTTCAAAGTGACGACCCGGGCCGCGTGGGCCGCGATGTCGGCCTCGTGGGTGACCACCACAATGGTCTGTCCCTGAGCCTGGAGCCGGTCGAACACCCGCATGACGTCGGCGCTGGTGGCGCTGTCGAGGTTGCCGGTCGGCTCGTCGGCAAGCAGGATCGACGGTTCGTTGACGAGCGCGCGAGCGATGGCCACCCGCTGGCGCTGGCCGCCGGAGAGTTCGTTCGGCTTGTGATCCATCCGGTTGCCCAGCCCGACCCGCTCAAGGGCCGCGCGAGCACGATCGCGCCGGGCCCGGGAACTCACGCCGGCGTAGACCAGCGGCAGTTCCACGTTCTGGAGCGCGCTGGCCCGGGGCAGGAGGTTGAACGTCTGGAACACGAACCCGATCTCGCGGTTCCGGACCCGGGCCAGGGCGTCATCGGGCATCCGGGATACTTCCTGCCCGTTCAGCCAGTACTCGCCGCTGGTCGGGGTGTCGAGGCATCCGAGCATGTTCATCATCGTCGACTTGCCCGATCCCGACGGTCCCATGATCGCCACGTACTCGTTCCGGGCGATCTCCAGGGACACGCCCTTGAGGGCCTGGACCCGATCCTCGCCCATCTGGTATTCGCGGGTGAGGTCGACGATCTGGATGACGAGGTCGCTCACGGCTTCTTGCCACCCTTCTCGTCCTTGGCCGACTTGACCCGCGTCGAGTCCTTCATGTCGCGGACGGCCTGGTACGGTCCGGCTACGATCGAATCGCCGGTCTTGACGCCGTCGATCACCTCGAAGAATTCGTCGCCGGCGATGCCGACCTTGACCGGGCGGAAGGTCGCGACGCCGTTCCGGATCACGAAGACACCCTCGCGGTCCTTCTGTTTGCCGGTCGCCTTGGCCGTCTGATTCTTGAGTTCGTTTGGCAGGTCCTCGTGCTGACGGACCGTGAGGGCGATGATCGGAATCGCCACGGACCTGGTCCGGGTGTCGGTCACGATACGGGCGGTGGCCGAGAGGTCGGGGCGGACGCCGGCCGGGGGATTGTCGAGGGTGACCTCGACGTCGAAGTCGACCGCGCGGTCGGAGGAACTTCCGCTGGACTGCGACGCGGTGGTCGCAGCCGCGTTGGAGATCTTGGTGACGCGCCCGGCGAAGGAACTGTCGTTGAAGGCGTCGATGGTGACCTGGACCGAGTCGCCGAGATGGACCCGGACCACGTCGGTTTCATCGACCTTCACCTTGGCCAGGATCGTGCCCAGGTCGGCGATGGTCATGAGACGGCCGGTCTCGCGGGAGAACGTGCCGGGGACCGCCACCTCGCCGACCTCGACCGGGAGGCGAACCACCCGGCCGTTGATCGGGGACATGATCCGGGTCTTGGAGAGCTGGTCCCGGGATTCCGACAGCGAGCCCCGGGCCTGCTCGACATTGGCCGCGGCCGCGTTGGTCGACGCGACGGCCACGTCGTACTGCTGCTGGGCCTGCTCCACCTGCTCCTGGGCCACGAGGGCGGCGTTGATCTTCCGCATCTCGTTCCAGCGGTCGAGTTGGCGCTTGAGCTGATCGCGGTTGGTCTGCGCCTGGATCATCTGGGCCTGGCTCGATGCCAGCAAGCCCTCGAGCCGCTTGACCGCCGACTGGTACTGGGCCGGGTCGATCTGGACGAGGAACTGGCCCTTCTTGACCAGGTCGCCCTCCTTGACGCCGAGCTGAACGATCCGGCCGGTGATGTCGGCCGAGATGTCGACTTGAGCGTCAGCCTCGATCTTCCCGCTGGCCGTGACCGCCGCGACGAGATCGCGCTGGCTGACGGTTTCGATCTTGACGTCGACGGGCTTGCCGCCCTTGTTGGCCGCGGTGAGCGAGAAGATCGCGACACCGACGCCGACCAGGATGACAACCGCGAGACTCCACTTGGTTTTCTTGGACATGGCTCTGATCCCCGCGGCTAGCGGAGTGGGCGGCCCACGGCGAGTTCGAGCGCCGCGATAGCCTTGTGATAGTCGTATACCGAGTTCACGTAATCGCCTTCGGCCCGCTGGACGTTGTTCTGGGCGTCGGCGACTTCGAGGGCGCTGCCACTGCCAAGCCGATACCGGTCCTGCGCCAACCGAAGCTGGTCCCGGGCGGCCTCACGGTTGGCCGCCTGGACGCTGATGGCCTTGAACGAGGTCTGGACCGCGAGGTGGCGGGACTGGACGTCGGTCCGGGTCTGCAGCTGCCGGGCTCTGACCGCCTCGCGGGCGTCATCCCGCTGGGCCTGGGCCTGGGCCACCGACAAGCTCCGCTGGAACCCGTCGAAGATCGGCAACGAGATCTGGACCGAGGCCCGAAACGGCTGCGAGGTAAAGTGGAACGGGAACACGCTGTTTCGGGACAGGATTCCGTTCGACACGCCGGGGAGCAGCGATTCGCCGGTGGCGTCGAGACCGGAGAAGCCCTTGCAGTCGGCGATCGTGCCGTTGCCGTTCTGGCCGCCAATGCCGCCGCCCGGCAGACTCCGGATCAGGCCGTTCTGGAATTCGCAGTTGGCCAGGTTGCCCTTGGCGCTGCCGAGGGCCGACCCCAGCAGGACGCCCTCATTGGTGAACTGCTGGGTGAAGCCGTTCCAGCCGGCCGAGAAGTTGAGCGACGGGAGGTATCGGGATTTTTGCGCCGAGACCGCGTAGCCCGCGGAGGACTCCCGGGCCCGAGCCGCTCGGACGGTGGGGTTCTGCTCGGTGGCAACGGTCATGAGCTGTTCGAGCACCCAGGTCGGTTCGGCCACGGCGAATGAATCGCTCAGGGCCACGGCAGCGATCGCGACCGGGGCGTTGATGCCCATCCGACGGAACAACTCGAGCCGGGCATCGTTCTCGCTCTGCTCGGCTCGAAGCAACTGGACGTCGGCCTGACCTTTTAGCACCTGGGCCTGCTTGACGTCGAGGATCGTGGCCTGGCCGACCTGGTAGCGAGCCTGCGCCAGATTGAGGAACTCGGCGTTCCGCACCACCTGCTGGCGGGCGACGTCGGCCTGGGCGATGGACTGGAGGGTGGCGAGGTACTGGAACGTCACGTCGTAGCGGAGCGACACCGAGGCGAAGTTAATGTCCTCGTTGATCGCGTTCTGGTTGGCCTTCTGTTGGCCCGGCGCCGAGAGCGTCGACCCAGACAAGTTCCAGTCCAGGTTGATCCCGTAGCCCGAGGAAATCGCCGGCGACGACTGATTGAAGAATGAGCCGCCGAAGGTGGCTGAACCGGAGCCGGTGTAGGACAGACTCCCTCCGGTGGTGAGGCTGGGCAGGAACGCCGCAGCGTAGGCGTTCCGAACACCCCAGCGGGCCACGCCGGCGTCGTTCAGGGTCTGGCGGTAGGCCGGGCTGTTGCGCAGGGCCTGCTCGAGCGCTTGGCTGAGCGACAGTGTGGCGGTCGGAGTCGGCCGCTGGGCCGCCACGAACGGTGTTGTGCCAGCCAGGATAACGGCGGCAAGGGCCCACGGCCTCATCGGGTCTGATCCTTTCATCGTAATGCTTCTGGAACGATCGCCCGTACGGGGGCGGTGAAACGTTGGTTTCAAGTTGCGACAAAGCGTCGCCAAGCGATTCGATCGCAAACAGTTGTGCGCCATGGTGCTCCTCCGGTTATGAGGGACACCAATGGAGGCTTCGTGCCGCCCGGGGGCGAAATGTAACCCATTGCCCCGGCGTTGCTTATGGGCTGGGTTCGTCGCCATGATTCGGGGGTCGTGGTCGTTTCCGGGACGAAACGTCCCACGGGCGAACAGTGCGATCATTCAGACCGGGAAAAAGCGGCGGACTTCCTTGGTAGCGTGCTCGGCGATCCGATCATAGATCCGGGCGCCCAACTCCGGGTCGCGGGGCGTGCCGGGCGGAATCTCGGCGACGTCGACGAGGGAGGGTGCCAACCACATGAGGATCGCGGTGTCGGGGGGCGCTCCTCCGGTGAGGTCATTCATGGGAGCCGCGTAGATGTCGAGCAGACTGACGCGGCCTTCGGATCGGATGGTACTCAGAGCTTCGAGGTGGGCTTCGGCTCCGTGGGCGGTGAGGATCAGGACGTCGGTCACCTTTGCCTCGTTCTCCCAGCCGGCAATAAGTTCGTTCATCAGACGATGCAGGGTTTTCCGGGTCAGGGCGGCGCTGCCGGGTGTTTCGGGATCGTGCCGGGAGTGGACGCCGAAGGGGATCGCGGGCGTACGGGCGACGCCGAACAGGGCGGACAGGTCATCCGCCAGCCGTTCGACGATCAGGGTGTCGGTCCCGAGCGGGAGATGGCCGCCGCGGGCCACCATAGTGCCGACCGGCACGAGGAGTCGTGGCGTGGAGCTGAGAATCTGACGGGCCTCGACGGGCGTGAGGTGATCGAGGCGGAGCGGTCCGCGGGAGGGGTGCGGCACTGGCTCGTTCGGCATGGCTGGCTGCTGCTCCTGGTGGCGGGCGAGTCGCTCCTGGCGGAGTGGATCCGGCTCCCTCGGGCGGCGATCGCGGTCGGGGCCGTGCTCTGCTGGGGGCTGGGCGCGTTGCCGTTGGTGCGGCGCGGCGGTGCCGGTACCCTACTCGCGGGAATCCTCCTTGCCAAGGCGTTGCTGCTGGGCTGGTCGCACGTCCGGATCGACCGGATCGAACGCGACTGGCCCGGGGTGCGCGAGCAGCTGGTGACCGATGCCGCAGACCAATGGCTACGGGATCTCCGCTCATCCCGGGCGCTGGTCGAGCGGGTGGCGACCAGCGCCGTCGGGCTCGACCGGCAGGGGCGCGAGATTGTCTTCGACCGGCTGGGCCGTCAGGTGGCGCGGGAGGGCCTCGAAGTCGGCGTGGCTGTACTCGACGCCGACGGGACGCCGTACGCCTGGGCGGGCCGGCACCGGCTGGCGCCGGACGCCGCCGGTGACTCGATCGACTTCAGGGCTTCGCCGTACTACGCCGTGCTCGAGGCCCGACGGCACCTGGGACAGGGCCGGACGGCCATCGCGACGCTGCTGCTGGCCGCCGACTCGACGGTGCCGGACCAGGCGCGGAGCCTGGCCCGGCGATTCGAACGGCGGACCGGGGTGGCGGTCGACGTGTTGCCGCGAGGTGTTGCGCCGGACAGCTCCGACGTTTTCGATTATCTCGAGCCGTCGGCCGACGGCTCGTCGCGGCTGTTGTTCAGCGTCCGGCTGGAGCCGCCGACCCAGAGTGCGGCTCACGAGCGGGCCTACCGGGCGGCTGTGCTGCGACTCGTTGTCCTTGGCGTGGCGGCGCTGGTGTTGACGCTGGGTCTCGCGCCCGCCGGCGGGCTCCGGTTCGTGATCGCGGCGGTTCCGGTGTGGGTCTCGGTGCGGGCGCCGTTAGGCGACGCCTTGTCCCTTCCGGCCCTGTTTTCGCCGCGGACGTTCAACCATCCGCTGCTGGGTCCGGTGTCGGAAACGGCGGGGCCTCTGATGCTGGCCGCCGCGTTTCTGGTGATGGTGGCGGCGGCGGCGCTGCGGCGGCGACGGGGGGCCGGCCGTTGGGGCATTCCCTTCGCGCTGGTCCTCCTCTTCGCCGCGCCGTACCTGGTGAGCCAGCTGGGCCGGGGCATTCAGGTGCCGCCCGGGGGCGCCCCGGCGGGGCTCTGGTTCACCTGGCAGGCGACCGTCTTCCTGGTCGCGGCCTCGATCGTTCTGGTGGCGGCCGCGCTGGTGCCGAACAGTTCGAACCGGATCTGGCCCGCGGCGGCGGGAGCCACCGGCGCCGTCGGCGTCGCGGTGGTCGGCCTGGTGGTGTGGAATGCCCGGTCCGGCTGGCCGGACTGGTATCCATTTCTCTGGGCGGCAGCGATCGGACTGGTGATCTGGCCGGGGCGGCGGGCCGCCCGGCTGGCCGGGATCGGGGTTGCCGTCGGCGCCGCGGCGGCACTGATGGTCTGGGGGGCGGAGGTCGAGGGCCGGATCACCGCCGCCCGGGCCGACTTGAGCTCGTTAGGCATTCGGGCCGATCCGATCGCGATCCCGCTGCTCGAAGCCTTCGCCGAGCGGGTCGGGGCGGGCGCGCCGCCCCGAAGCGCCTCGGAGCTCTTTGCCGTCTGGCGTTCCTCACCGCTCTCGCGCCAGGCGTTTCCAGCCGCCCTCGGGCTGTGGTCGGCGGAAGGCGACAGCCGGGCCCAGTTGCGACTCGATGAAGTGGATCTGCCGGATTCGCTGGTCGCACGGGCCGTGCGTGAACTCCGGCCGGACCTCGCGCGAGCCATCCTGCCGTTCCAGCGGAACCCGGCCGTTCACTACCTCGCTCTGATCCGGGTCGATGCCTCGACAGTGCTGTCCGTCGGCCTCGGACCGAGGACCAGTCTGGTGCGGCAAGCCCGGCTCGGCCGCTTGCTCGATCCTGAGCCCTCCATTGCGCCGTTGTATCTCCTGACGCTCGCCCCGACCGGGTCGCTCGACCAGCCGGATCCGGATGTCCCGCTCTGGTCCCGGGAGGGGTGGACGGCGCGGGGACGCCGAACGGTGGCGATGGGCGACGGCGCCCGGGACGTGAATGGTGTCGTCGACCTGGGGTTGCCCCAGAGTCTGCTGGTGCGCGGCAGCCTTCTGGTGGTCCTCGACCTGCTGCTTCTCTTTACGCTGGCCGGGCTGGCCAGTTGGCTCGCGACCGCCCGGGTCGAGCGGCCGTTGTGGTGGCCGGAATGGCGGGCCTTCCGGACCAGGATCACGATGGCGCTCGGCGGCTTCTTCCTGGTTCCGGCGGCCGCATTCGCGCTGATCAACATCGTGGAACTCGCCAACGAAGGCCGGAGCCGGCGCGATCTGATGATTGCCCAGACACTGCGCGACGCGTCGCCGGGCGCCACGCTACCCGTCGGCAGCGGGTTCGAGCTCGACCGGGCTCTCGAGACGCTGAGCGAGCGGGTCGACGCCAATCTGGTGCTGTTCAAGGATGGCCGACTGATCGGCTCGAATGGCGGCGGCGTGTTCGAGGATTTCGGTGTCGTCGACCCACTGGTTGACCCCGCCGTGTTTCATCAGGTTGAGCTCGAGGGCGAGCCGACCGCGATGACCGATGGTCCGAGTTCGAGTCTGCCGGCCCGGCTCGGAGTGCGGTCGGTCCGGCTCCCGACCGGGGACGGGGCCATGCTCGGCTCGCCCCAGGCCGTGAGTGATCCCGGGATCGGAGCTCAGCAGCGGGATCTGGCCTACGGGCTCGCGTTGGCCGTGGTGATGGGCCTGGTGGCTGCGGTCGTGGCGGCGCGGGTGTCGGCCCGGGCGCTCTCCCGGCCGGCCGCAGATCTCCGCGACGCGGCTCTGGCCTTCGGCCGAGGGGAACCGCTCCCGTCGCAGGCCGGGGCCGCGCCCACGGAGTTTGAGCCGGTGTTCCAGGCACTCGAAAAAATGGCGGCGGACGTCCAGGCCACGCGGGCCGCCGAGGAGCGGGCGGCGCGGGTGTTGGCATGGGGCGAGATGGCGAACCAGATCGCCCACGAGATCAAGAACCCGCTGACACCGATGCGACTCGGCGTCCAGCATCTGCTTCGGGTCTACCGCGATGGCCGACCGATTGGTGCGACGCTGGAGGAAACGTCCAAGCGGATCCTGGGGGAGATCGATCGCCTCGACACGATCGCGCGGGCATTCAGCCGGTTCGCGGCGCCGGCCGAGGGGCGGCCCGCGCCCGAGCCGACGCCGCTGGCCGAGGTTTGCCGGGAGGTCGTCGCCCTCTACGGAATCGCCCCGGGTGCGGCGCCGGTACGGCTGGAGGTGCTTCGCGATCCGGTGGTGCTGGCGCAGCGGGACGAGGTCAAAGAGGCCCTGATCAATCTGCTCGAGAATGCCCGGAACGCGGAGGCGAAGGGCATTACGGTGCGGGTCGACGGTCCGCGGCTCTCGGTGCAGGACGACGGCGTCGGCATTCCGGCGGACCGGCTGCCCCGGATCTTCGAGCCGAGGTTCTCGACCACGACGAGCGGGTCCGGGCTTGGGCTCGCGATCGTGAAGCGTCTGGTCGAGGGCTGGGGTGCGGGGATCGAGGTGGTCAGCGAACCGAAAATCGGAACGACCGTGACGATCGGGTTCCGCGAGCCTTGAACGTCAGGCGGCGGGGACCCGCGGAAGCCAGCGGGCCAGTACGACCGCCAGGTCTTCTTTCTGGACCGGTTTGCTGATGTAGTCGTTCATGCCGACCGCGAAGCAGCGATCGCGGTCGGTGGCGAGCGCGGCCGCGGTCATCGCCACGATCGGAATGGCTGCGAAGGCTGCTCCGCTGGCCCGGATGGTCCGCGTCGCATCATATCCGTCCATCTCCGGCATCTGACAGTCCATCAGCACCAGGTCGAATCGCTCGGCCGCGAGCCGCTCAAGAGCCTCGCGACCGTGTTCGGCCAGGATCACCTCGCATCCGAGTCCTTCCAGCATCCACCGCGCGATGCGCTGATTGGCGGGGTAGTCCTCAGCCAGCAGGACCCGGCCGTGGAGGCGGATCGAACCGGCCGGAGCCGGAATGACGGGGGACTCCGCCGTCGCGGCGGTGCGGAAGGGGATCAGCACGGTGAAAGTGCTTCCGGCGCCGGGGGCGCTGGTGGCGGTGATCGAGCCGCCCATGAGTTCGGTGAGCTGGCGACAAATCGTGAGGCCCAGCCCGGTGCCACCATATTTTCGGGTGGTCGAGGTGTCGGCCTGGGTGAACTTCTCGAAGATGCTGGCCACCTTCTCGGGCGGGATGCCGATGCCGGAGTCGCGGATCGTGAAGATGATTGGCTGAATGTCGGGTGGCCCGCTTTCGCCAGTCACGTGCACGATCACGAAGCCCTGGGGGGTGAATTTGATCGCGTTGTCGATCAGGTTGGTGAGAACCTGGCGGAGGCGGCTCGGGTCGCCCACGACCTGACTCGGAATCCCGTCGCCGAACCCGGTGCGGAGCTTGATGCCCTTGGCCTCCGCCTTGGCCGCGAGCAGGGCCGTCACGGCGTTGACCGTCTCCCGGGGATCGAACGGAATGGCCTCGACCCGGAGTTTACCGGCCTCGAGTTTCGAGAAGTCGAGGATGTCATTGATGATCTTCAGGAGGTCGCGACCCGAACTGCCGATGGTTTCGGCCAGGCCCCGTTGCTCAGGGCCGAGGTCGGAGTCCATCAACATGGCGACGGTGCCGAGGACTGCATTCATCGGGGTCCGGATCTCGTGGCTCATGTTGGCCAGGAACTCCGATTTGGCCTGGGCGGCCAGGAAGGCCGCGTCCCGGGCTTGCCGGAGCTCCATGGTCCGCTGCTCGATCGCCGCCTCGAGTCCCTTGTTGATGCTCTTCAACTCGGCCCGGAGTTCCTCGGACCGGAGGTTGGTGGCGCAGCTGGTCATCACGATGGAGATCAGCTTCTGGCACCCGTCCGGGATGAACGGCGACCGCTCGGCGAGGGTGCCCAGGAACATGCCGAGCGGGCCGTTCCGGGTCGCCAGGGCGTGGAGCATCGCGCCGCCGGCGTGCGTGGCACCGGGGACAACGACCGGGTGAGTGTTCTGCAGCGCCCAGGCGAAGACGCCATCGCGGATCTGGGCTTCGACTTCCAGTTTGAACTCATCCTGACGCTCGACCGGATGGCACCACGCCATCGGGAAATCGGCCGCCGCGGGGTCGAGGAGGAAGAAGGCTCCGCCGGTGATCGGGGAGATCCGGAAGAGGGCCGCTCCGGCCTGGGCGAGGAGGTCGGTGGCGGTGGCGACTTCCTGGGCTCCGGGCTGGGCAATGCCAACGGACGCGACGTGGTCCAGTGCGTCGAGCAGCCAGCGATTCATCGACCGAGCCGCCTGCGCGGCCTGATCGAGGTTCGCGCGTTCGAGGTCCCCGGCGGCCGCGGTCACTCAGTGCACCGGGCCGAGGATGGCGGCGACGGCGTGGACGAACTGGGTCTCGACCTGCTTGATGAGACCGGGGAGAATCGAGGGCGAGAGGTCGAGGAGGTCCCATGCGGCGGGCTCGAACGCCGGGACCTGGTGTTCGCCGCTCGAGCCGAGCTCGAGGGCGTTGGCGATCACGTCGGCGACGTGCACGACGGCGGTTTCGGCCGGAAATCTCGTGGCCAGGCGGGGAGCGTGATGCCAGGCGGCGCCGTCGACCAACAGGCCCGGGAGCCGCCAGCGCTCGAGGAGGGCCGATCCGACGGAGCCGTGATGGAAGCCGAGCAGCTTCTGCTCGACCTGGAACAGCAGGTCGCCGGTGCGGCTCGATTCGAGCAGGGCCGATGCGGCTTCGAGTGGCGCCCGCATGAAGATGATGGGCCGGCCGATGTCGTGCAGGAGGCCGGCGACGAAGAACCGTTCGACGTTTGCTTCGCGGCGGTGGGCGGCCAGTTGCCGGGCGGTCAGCCCGCACGCGATGCTGTGGCGCCAGAACGAGTCCATGTCGACGAGGTGGGATGGCACGTTGGAAAACAGGCGCATGAACGAGGTGCCGATCGCGAGGTCCCGGAGCTGGGTCATGCCGACGATGCTGATCGCCTGGGTGACGGTATCGATTCGCGACGGAAACCCGTAGATCGGACTGTTCACCAGGCGGAGCAGCCGGGCGGTCAGTCCGGGATCTTCCGAAATCACCTTGCCGACATCGGCGGCGGAGCTCAGGGGATGGTCGATCACCTGCACCAGGCGCTGGTACATGGTCTGGATGGTGCCGACCTCGATGGCGCCGCGGATGAGGTCCTCGGGACGACGCGGCATTCTCAGACCGGCTTCTTGGCGAGCTGTTTCTGGACGCAATGCCGGAACAGCGCTTCGATGACTGGATGGCCCCGGGCGACGTGGCGGAAGCGCGGCTCGACAGCCTCTTCGGCCTTGGCGATGAGGACCGGGTCGATGATCGGCTCCTCCGATACCTGCGCCTCGGCCGGACCGGCGATCTCGAGCTCGACGATGCCCCACATCTGGCAATACCGGATGTGTCGTTCGGTCAGGACCGTGCCCCTGGGAAGCAGCAGGCGGCCGCCCCCGTCTACCAGGTCGGTACCCAGTTCCATTTCCGGGCGAAGATTGTCGGTGGCTACCTGCATAGTGTTGCGCGCTCCTTGCGACATTGGGTATCGGTAGGGGCGGGGCCGACTTGAGTGCGGGGCCTGGGTGCCGATGCTAGTACCAGATGGACGACCACTACGACCGGGCCTACTATCGCCTCGTGTATCCGATGGCGTTGCGCCCCCGGCTCCGGACCGGCCACCAGACCTTCGAGGTGGTGGACCTCTCCGAGCAGGGGGCCCGGTTCATTCATCCCGGCCCGGACTGGCCCAAGGTGGGGGATGAGATTGCAGGGATGCTCGACCTCCCGACCGGTGAGGCTCTCGAGGTGGAGGGTTGCGTCGTGCGGGTGGCCGCCCCGAGTGTGGCCCTGATCCTGTCCAAAGGTGTGCCGTTCGGGATCATGATCGACCAGCAGCGATTCATCAATCAGCGGCACTTCACGACGATCTGATCCGCCGGTGTCACCCAATCGAACATCGAGTAATCGCGGTGCAATACCTTGCCTTCGTGGACCCGCCGACGGGGTCGAAGCCTTGCGCAAGGTCCCGGGCGCGCGGATCATATGACGGCGGCACCGACCCCGGCCAACCGGCCCGGCTTGTGCCCTTAAGGGTGGTGACCTTCCAACCGTCCCTGGCCGGAGTCTCCATCCGTGAACGTAGATCCGATTCCCCAGAACCTCGTCGCCGTTCATGATCTCCTCACGGAAACCATGACCGTAACCAACGAGCAGAGCGCCCGATTCGTGTGGGGCGTGGCGATCTTTCCGCGGACCGGCCGGTTCGACGCCCCGGTGTTCGGGGTCGTCACCTGTGGCGGAGAATCCACAACGCTGACCTACCGCCTGCTCCAATCCCTGATGGACCTGCCCGTCTACGTCAGTGGCCGGGTTCCGGCCACGATTCGGGACGGCATGGCGTTCGGACCGCGCCGATCCGCCCCCCCGCCGGCGCTGATGGATCAGCCGGTTTTACACGTCATGCTGACCTGCTGCATCGGTTCGACCACCGACGATCTCGACCGGACGATGCCGCTCGAATCGACGGTGTTCGCGGGCGACCTCAAGTCGCCGATCCTTCTGCTGACGGAGGGCCGGCCGGACGGCTGGCCCCGATAAACCGGAGGGGAAGTCAGGGAACGGGGCGGTCGCTGCTGTCGGGAGCGACCGCCCCGCGCCATATTCAGGCGTCTCTTTCCCGACCTCATATGATGCGTTCACGTTCAGCCGGCGCCTGGCGCCGATGCCTGGTCGCCGGTTCGTTGCTCGCTGCTTGTCGGGCGGCGGCGCCGGCGGCCGATCTCATCCTCGTCAACGGCAAGGTCATTACGGTCGACTCGACAGACCGGGTGGCCGAGGCCGTGGCGATCCGGGGCGATCGGATTGTGGCGGTGGGGACCACGGCTGAGATCGAGAAGCTCGCCGGCGAGAAGACCCGCCGGGTGGACCTGGCGGGGCGGGCGGTCACGCCGGGGCTGATCGATGCCCACGCCCATTTCGCCTGGGGCAGTACCAACCGGATTCTGTTAATCGATCTGAGCTATCCCGACGTGAAGAACGTGGCCGAGATCCAGGCAAAGGTGGCGGCGCGGGTGGCGACGACGGCCTCGGGTGGTTGGATCGAGGGGCGGGGCTGGGACGAGGGCAAGCTGGCCGAACGACGACTGCTGACGGCCGCCGATCTGGACCGCGTGGCGCCTAACCACCCGGTGTGGCTCACGCAGACGACCGGACACTACGGCGTGGCCAACTCGGCCGCGCTCAAGCTGGCCGGTATCGATCGGGCGACCAAGGATCCGCCGGCGGGAAGCATCGATCGCGGCCCGGACGGGCAGCCGACGGGCGTGCTCAAGGAATCGGCCCAGGAGCTGGTCGGGCGATTGATTCCGGCCCCCGATGACAGCGTGGTGGTCCGGGGGATGAAGGAGCTCGCTCAGGCGTTCAACGCCGAAGGGATGACCGGGCTCAAGGACCCGGGGATCGCCGGTCAGGCCTGGGACAACTACGGGAAGGCGCTGGCGGATAGCGGGCTCACCGTCCGCGTGTTCGTGCTGTGGACCGGCGGCATCAGCAACGCGACGGCCGACACGGTCATCCGGCAACGGGCGGCGATGACCCGACCGTATGAGTCGACCGGGAACGATCGGTTGATCGCCGGGGGCGTCAAGCTCTACATCGACGGAAGCGGCGGCGCCCGCACGGCCTGGCTCTACGACGACTGGAACAAGAACTCGACCGCTGTGGACCGGGGCAACCGAGGCTACCCGACGACGAATCCGGACACGATCCGGGCGTTGATCAAGCGATACCATGAAGCGGGGTTTCACGTCAGCGTGCACTCGATCGGCGACCGGGCGATCGACTGGACGGTCGAGAGCTTCGCGCAGGCGCTGGCGGAGCATCCCGCCCAAGGGCGCCGCCACGGGATCATCCACGCCAACATCCCGACCGACAAAGCCATCGACCTGATGGCTGAATTGCAGAAGAAGTACGACGCCGCTTATCCCGAGCCGTCGCCCGCATTCACCTGGTGGCTCGGCGACACCTACGCCGGGAACTTCGGTCCGGCGCGGTCCCACCGATTGAACCCGTTCCGGACCTTCCAGCGGAAGGGCATCCGCTGGGCGGGCGCTTCCGACTACAACGTGACCCCGTTCCCGGCCCGGTACGGCATCTGGTCGGCAGTGGCGCGGGAGCCGCTCCTGGGCGTCTGGGGTCCGGACCCGTTCGGGCGGGAGGAGACGATCGACGTGCACGCGGCGCTCCGGGCGTTCACGATCGACGCGGCACACCAGATGTTCCTCGAGAAGAAGACCGGATCGGTCGAAGTCGGGAAGTATGCCGACCTGGCCGTTTGGGACCGCGATCCCTACACGGTCCCCACGGCCCAGCTCAAGGAGATGACGTGCCAGCTGACGGTGATGAACGGCCGCGTCGTGTTCGAGGCCCCGGTCGCCGCCCGCTAACGTCCCGCCGCCGCCAACGACACCAGCAGGACCCACTGGGGGCCGAGGAAGCCTCGGTCCCCGTCTTCGTACCATTCGCCTAACGCATGCGCCCCGTCGCCCCGGCCGCCGCCGTCCATGGCAATGGCCGGGACGCCGAGGCCGATCGGGACGTTAGCGTCGGTACTGCCGGCTGCACCGGGGGGCGGCGGAAATCCGAGGCGCCTGGCGGCGTCCTGGGCGGCCCGAAGGAGCCAGAGGGTGTCCGGTTGGCTTCCCGCAGGGCGGATCCCGATCGTATCGATGACGGCGGTGAGGCCCGCTGGCGAGCCGGGCCAGCGGGCCTTTTCGGCTGTGACCGCGTTTGCCACCGCCCGGCGGAAGGCCGAGTCGATACGAGTCAGTTCGGTGGCGGACTCGGAGCGGAGATCCATCTGCAGGGTGGCCGCCATGGCGATCGAGTTGACCGAGGTGCCGCCGCTGACGAGCCCGACGTTGAATGTGGTCCTGGGTGCGGCCGGAACGGAGATGTCGGCGATCGCGGCGATGGCGCGACCCATGGCATGCATGGGGTTCGGCATCCCGAAGTCGCCGTAGCTGTGGCCGCCGGGCCCGGCGAACGTGACCCGGTAGCGGTTGCTGCCGACGGCCCGGTGGACGACGCCGAGTCCCACGCCATCGACCGAGATGAAGGCGTCGATCCGGCCGGCGGCGCCGTGCTGGAAGAGGTGTCGGGTGCCGCGCAGGTTGCCGGCCCCTTCTTCACCCACGTTGCCCACGAACACGATGTCCCCGGCGCTCTTCACGCCGGCGAGCGAGACGGCCCGGGCCACGGCCAGGACCACGGCCAGGCCGCGGCAGTCGTCGCTGATGCCCGGGCCGGCCAGGCGGCGACCCTCGTGTCGGACCCGCACATCGGTCCCTTCGGGGAAGACCGTATCGAGGTGGGCGGCCAGGACCAGTCGGCGTCCGCCGCCGGTCCCGGGGCGGGTGACGATGACGTTGCCGATCTCATCGGTGACCGGATGGTAGCCTAACGCCGCGAACCGGCGGGCGTAGTCGGCGCCCCGGGCGGCTTCCTTGAACGGCGGAGCCGCGATCTCGCAAAGGGCGATCTGCTGCTCGAGGGTCCAGGCGTTGTCGCGCTCGAGGATCATCAAGGCGCGGGTCACCGCGGGGTCGGGGGCCTGGGCCCTCGCGATCGGCGGGGCGGCGAGCACGGCGAGGGCCAGGGGCAGGGCGCGGGTCATTTCGACCCCCGGGCGGGCACCACCGCGATGCATTGGATCTCGATGCCGGTGCCGTGATGCAGGGGCAAGACCGGCACGACGGCTCGGGCCGGTCTGGCCTCTCCCATGATCCGGGAATAGACCGCGTTGACGGCGCTCCAGTCCTCCATGTTCGAGAGGAAGATCGTGATCTGGACGGCGTGGGCGAGGCCCGAGCCGGCGGCGTCGAGAATCCGGGCCGTGTTCCGGAGAGCGAGCTCGGCCTGCTCGTTGATCGGTCCGGTGAACGGGGTTCCGGTCGCGGGATCAAAGGGGAGCTGGCCCGAGACGAAGACGAATCCGTTGGCGACGACGGCCTGGGAATAGTGGCCGGCGGGGACCATCGTCCCCGGGGCGTGGATCGGCGTGATGGCGGACATGAGACCGGTTGGCTGTGGACCGGCTAATTCTCAACCGCCGTCGTCGCCGCGGCAAGAGCGGCGTCGCGCAGTATCGAGACGAAGTCGACCGCCGCGGCGGCCGCGTCGTCGCCGGCCCGACGGATGGACTCGATTCGATTGATCAAGGCGGATCCGGTGATCACCCCGCGGGCGCCGAGGCGATGGGCGGTGCGAACGTGGTCGGGTCCCGAAATTCCGAAGCCCAGCACCGGTGGGGGAGCGTGGAGGGCCCGGAGATCGGCAATCGTGGCACCGAGCACGGCGGCATCGGGGTCGGCGGCGCCCGTGACGCCGGCCCGGCTCGTGACATAGGTGTAGCCGCGGGTTGCCCGGGCGATCTGTTCGAGGCGCGCGCTCGTGGCGTTCGGCGGCGCAATCATGACCGGGGCGATGCCATGCCGGCCGGCCTCGGCATGGAAGGGTTCCGCTTCGCCGAGCGGAAGGTCGGCGATCAGCACGGAATCGGCGCCGGCGGCCGCGGCCCGCTGGTAGAAGTGCGGGACGCCTCGGTGGACCACGAGATTGGCGTACACGAGGAGGCCGATCGGGAGGGCGGGGGCTCGTTGCCGGAGACGTTCGACCAGATCCCAGCAGTCATCGGCCGTGGTGCCGGCCGCGAGGGCGCGCCAGCCCGCCGCTTGAACTACGGGACCATCGGCAACTGGATCGGAGAATGGAAACCCGAGTTCGATCGCATCGATCCCGGCGTCGGCGAGCGCGTCGAGGATGCGGGCCGAGGTATCCAGATCGGGATCGCCCAGAACGAGGAATGGGATGACGGCGACCTGGGACGCCGCCGGGCCGCCGAACAGGGTGGCGTAGCGGGTGCTCATCGGGCCTTCTCCTCAATCCAGCGCCCGACCGTGGCGAGATCCTTGTCGCCGCGGCCGGACAGGTTCACGACGATCCGCCGGAATTCGCCGGCGGCCGCGAGCCGGCGGGCGACCGCGAGCGCGTGGGCACTCTCAAGCGCCGGGAGAATGCCCTCGGTGCTGGCAAGGTCCTGATACGCCTGGACGGCATCGTGATCGTCGCAGGCCAGATAGC
Source organism: Gemmatimonadota bacterium (assembly GCA_025350665.1). Lineage (GTDB taxonomy): Bacteria > Gemmatimonadota > Gemmatimonadetes > Gemmatimonadales > GWC2-71-9 > SHZU01. The sequence goes on from JANXXJ010000020.1 coordinate 18,576, forward strand.
GGGCGCGGCCCGTCTCGGCCAGATGGGCGTGTTCCGGCCCGACGCCTGGATAGTCGAGGCCGGCCGACACCGAATGCGATTCCCGGATCTGTCCATCGTCGTCCTGGAGGACCTGGGTGAAGGCTCCGTGCAGGACGCCGGGCCGGCCCCGGAGGATCGTGGCGCCATGAGCGTTCGATTCGAGGCCCTGGCCACCGGGCTCGACCCCGATGAGGACGACGGGATCATCGAGGAACGCGGTGAAGATCCCGATGGCGTTCGAGCCGCCGCCCACCGCGGCGACGACCGCGTCGGGCTGGCCCCCGGCCTGCTCCGCGAACTGGGCCCGAGCCTCGTCGCCGATGACCCGCTGGAATTCCCGGACTATGGTGGGGAATGGATGGGGGCCGGCGACGGTCCCGAGCAGATAGTGGGTGTCAGCAAAGGACGCCGACCAGTCGCGGAGGGCTTCGTTGATCGCGTCCTTGAGGGTGGCCCCACCGGACGTCACCGCCACCACGGTCGCCCCGAAGAGCCGCATCCGGTCCACGTTCGGGCGCTGGCGGGCCATGTCGGTGGCGCCCATGTAGATCACGGTCTCGATGCCTAACGCCGCTCCGGTGAACGCGGTGGCGACCCCGTGCTGGCCCGCCCCGGTTTCGGCGATCAGCCGGCGTTTGCCGAGGCGACGGGCCAGGAGCCCCTGGCCCAGTGCCTGGTTGGTCTTGTGGGCGCCGCCGTGCAGGAGATCTTCGCGCTTGAGCCAGATCTCGGTACCGTCGCCGCCGAACCGGCGGCACCGGTAGAGCGGCGTCGGGCGGCCCGCGAAGTGGCGCAGCCACCCGGCCAGGTCAGCCTTGAACTCGGGGTCGGCGAGCGCCGCGACGAACGCCGCCTCGAGTTCTTCGAGGGCGGGGGCCAGGATCTCAGGCACGAAGTAGCCGCCGAAGCGGCCAAATCGGGTCGGGAGTTTCATGCCCGCCGCCGACCTGCCCGGGCCCGACGGGCCGCCAGGAAGCGGTGGATACGGGACCGGTCCTTCAGGCCGGGCGACGTCTCGACGCCGGAACTCACGTCGAAGAAGTCGATGCCGACCTCGGGGACGGCACCCACGTTGTCCGGATGCAGTCCGCCGCCGACGATGCAGGCCTCGGGTCGGTCGATCCCGCCAAGAAGCGCCCAGTCGAACGCCCGCCCGTCGCCGCCACGCTGGCCATCCAGCAGCCACCGATCGGCCGGGCCGACCAGGGGCGGTATCGCTCTGTCGACCGGGACTGCCCGCCACAGCGCCACGCGTTCGGGCAGCCGGCGCCGCGTCTCCTCTAGGTCGTGGTCGGATTCCCCGCCGTGGAGCTGGACCGTATCGAGCTCGAGATGTTCCGCCAACGTGGCGACTTCATCGGGCCGGTGTCCGGCGAAGACGCCCACCCACTGGAGATCGGCCGCCTGCCGGATCCGCTTTGCCCGGGCCGGGTCGAGCCGACGGGGTGATGGCGCGAACACGAGGCCGCCATGGGTGGCGCCGGCCGCCGCCGCTGCCTCGGCGTCCTCGGGCCGGGTGAGGCCGCAGACCTTGGTCAGGCCGTAGATCAGCTCGCGGGCAAACGGGTCGGGGTCGGCCCGGGACATGAGCGCACTCCCGATCAGGAACCCGTCGACCTGGCCGGCGAGCCGGCGGACGTCGGCCCTGCCGGTGATGCCGGACTCGGCGATCACGAGTGCATCGGGCGGTGCCTGGGCCGCCAGCACGGCCACGCCCGCGAGATCGACCGTGAACGTGCGGAGGTTCCGGCTGTTGACGCCGATCAATCGGGCGCCGAGGGAGGCGGCCCGCGCCATCTCCCCGGGGTCGTGCACTTCCGTCAACACGCTCATTCGGAGGGCGCGGGCCTGGTCGGCGCAGGCCCGGTAGGTCTGGTCGTCGACGGCCGCGAGGATGAGGAGGACGGCGTCGGCGCCGGCGGCACGGAGATCGCGAACCTGCCCGGGGTCAACGATGAAATCCTTGGCCAAAATCGGCTGGGGACACTCGGAGCGAATCCGGGTGAGCAGGCCCGGCGATCCGCCGAAGAACGTCGAGTCGGTGAGCACGCTGACCGCATCGGCGCGGCGCCGGTAACAGTCGATCACCGGTCCGAGGTCCGCGGCGTCACGAATCCGGCCCGCCGATGGCGATCTCGGTTTCACCTCGAGGATGAACGCCGGCCGGGCCGTCCGGAGCGCCGCCTCGAAATCGCGATCCGAAGGCACGAGGGCCGGTTCCGCCGTTCGGTAACCGGCGGTTCGAAGCCGGACCTCCTCGCGTTTGCGAACCAGGATGGCGCTGAGCGTCATGCTGCCTCCTTGAGCAGGAGCTCGAGACGCTCGGCCCCGGCCCCCGCGATGATGATGCCGAAGGCGAGTTGAGCCCCGGCGGCGAGCGAGTCGGCGACGCCGGCAACCCAGAACAAGGCTCCGGCGTTGAGCGCGACCGAGTTGGTGTGGGCCGGTGGTGCCCGGCCCTCGAGAACCTGCCGGAGCCACACGGCGCTCTCGCCCGGACCGCCCCCGGCCAGTTCGGAGACAGGGGCGCGCGGCAGCCGGGCGTCCTCCGGCGTCAGGATCAGGTCGGTGATCCGGCCGTCTCGGACGAGCGCCGCCGTGGTCGGGCCGTGCAGGGCGATCTCATCGAGCCCGCTGCCATGGACGACGAGCGCCGCGGTCACGCCAAGGCGCTGGAGGGTCTGGGCGATCGGACGAACCAGGTGGGGGGCATAGACCCCCATCACCTGCCAAGCCGGCCGAACCGGATTGACCAGCGGGCCGAGCAGATTCATGACCGTGCGGGTGCGGAGGGTCCGGCGGACGGTGGCGGCCTTCCGGATGCCGGGGTGATAGGCCGGGGCGAAGAGGAAGCAGACCCCGGCCCGGTCCAGGGCCCGGCGGGTCGTGTCGGGAGAGGCCTCGAGATCGAGCCCCAGGGCCTCGAGTACGTCAGCCGATCCGGTGCGCGACGAGGTGGCCCGGTTGCCGTGCTTGGCGACCGGTACTCCACCCGCGGCGGCCACGAACGCGGCCGCCGTCGACACATTGACGGTGCCGAGTCCGTCACCGCCGGTGCCGCAGGTGTCGGCGACGGAGTAGGCCGGCTGAGGGAACGGCCGGGCCTGGGCCAGGATCGCGAGGGCGGCACCGGTGATTTCGTCGGCCGTTTCACCGCGGGTCTTCATCGCGGCGAGGAGGGCGGCAATTTCGATGTCGGACATCGCGCCGTCCAGAATGTCGGTAAAGGTGCGGTAGCTCTCCCGCTCGGTCAGGCTCCGGTGCGACAGGGTGTCGAGGAATTCAGTGAGCGGCATGGGAGGCCCAGAGCATCACATGGTCGATCAGGCGGCCGCCGTGCGGCGTCAGGACGGATTCGGGGTGGAACTGGACGCCGATGGCCGGCTGGTCCCGATGACGGACCGCCATGACGACGCCCTCCGACTCGGCGATCGCTTCGAGCGGCGCCGGAAGTTCGGCGGCGGCCAGCGAGTGATAGCGACCCACGGGCATGGGGTCGGGCAGGCCGGCGAAGATGCCCAGGCCGCCGTGGCGGAGCAGCGTGGCCCGGCCGTGGAGCGGGACCGGGCTGCACCGGACCACGCCGCCTAACGCGACGACCAGGGCCTGATGGCCGAGACACACGCCGAAAATCGGGACTCGGCCGAGCCCGCCGGATATCGCGGCGATGCTGGAACCCGCTGAGGCGGGATCCCCAGGGCCGGGGGAAATCACCAGGAGCCCGGCGCCCGGCCGGGTGGCATGAGCGAGGATGTCGGCGGCCGGCCGGTCGTTCCGGAAGACCGTGACGTCGGCACCGCGCCGGGCGAATTCATCGACCAGGTTGAAGGTGAAGGAGTCGATGTTGTCGAGCAGGGTGACGCGGAGCGGCTCAGACATGGATCAGCGCCTGTTCGGAGGAACGAATCGCTTCGAGTACCGCCCGGACCTTGGCCCGGGTCTCGGCCGCCTCGGCGTCGGGGTCTGAGTCGAGCACGACACCGGCCCCGGCGCGCACCGTAGCCACGCCGTTCCGGACGACGGCCGACCGAATCACGATCGCCGTCTCCAGCGTGCCGTCGTGCCGGAGGTACCCGACCGCCCCGCCGTACCAGCCTCGGCGGCTCGGCTCATACTCCCGGAGCAGTTCCGCAGCCCGGACCTTGGGCGCGCCGACGAGCGTGCCCATGGGCAGGGTCGCCGCGAGGGCTTCCAGCGCGTCGATCCCCGGGGCCAAGGTGCCGCAGACTTCGGACACCAGGTGCATCACGTGGCGATAGCGCTCGACGTCGAGCAGACGGGTCACGGTGCGGGTTCCCGGGGCTGCCACCCGGGCGACGTCGTTTCGTGCCAGATCGACCAGCATCAGGTGCTCGGCGGATTCCTTGGGATCGTTCCGGAGAGCCACTTCGTGCCGGCGGTCGAGGTCACTGTCGATCTCGCCTGCGGGGTTCCGGCCCCGGGCCGCCGTTCCCGCGATCGGTACGACCGAGACGCGGCGACTCGGGCCCTCAACTCGGAGACAGGTTTCGGGCGAGGCGCCGAGGAGCGTGCGCTCTGCCCCCGCGAGGTAGAACAGGTACGGACTGGGGTTCGCCCGGCGGAGCGCGGCGTAGGCGTCGAGCGGCGAACCGCACGGTGTCCGGAACGTCCGGGACGGTACGATCTGATAGACGTCACCGCTTCGGACGTGGGCCTTGAGACGGCGGACCGTCTCGGCGTACGCGGCATCGGACTGGTCCGCGGGATCGGGGTCGTCGAGTCGGGGCAGCGCCAGGTCCGGCTGCGGCTCGGTGGAGCCCGTCGCCACGATCGCTGCTTCGACGGATGCGAGCAGACGGTGGCCGTCGTGGAACCGGGCGTCGAAGCCGGGGCCGCCCCACGCCGTGGTCACGATCGTCGTGGTTCGGCCGGCGTGATCGATCACGACCAGGATGTCGGGCAACCACCATTCGAGCAGCGGCTGGTCAAGGGGGTCGGGCCTCCCGGGGGGAAGGCGCTCGAAGTACTCGATGGCGTCGTAGGCGATCACGCCGGCCAGCACATGACACCACGGGTTCGGCTCCGCCACGACGCCGGGCTCGAACGCCAGAGCCCGGAGCAGGTCGAGTCCGGATGGCTGGCGGAACCGGTGCGCCTCGTGGTCGATCGCCCCCCGGCGAATCGGCACGATCGCCCGCCGCGCCACCACCGTGATGGCTCTGGTGGCGGCAAGCCAGGCCAGAATGGCATCGCCGTTAGGCGACAGGGCGTCGAGGGTCACGGTTGTCGGTCCGGCCCGGAGCCTGAGGGCCGCGCGGACGCCGAGCAGGCTCCGTTCGCCGCCGGCTCCCCCGCGATCCGCGGACTCGAGGAGAAACGTGTCGGCCCGGCCCGCGGTCAGGTCCCGATAGAGGGTGAGTGGGTCGGCCGCACCCGCGAGCCGGCGGACCAGGGGCGTTACGGTCCCGAGAGGGGGCGGCAGCGCGGTCACAGGGCCCGCCCCGCCGCGCGGGCGAACGGTTCGAGATCGCGCATTAGCGCCGCGAACTCGAGATGGTCGAGCGTCTGCTGGCCGTCCGACCAGGCGAGTCTGGGGTCTTGATGGACCTCGATCAACAGGCCGTCGGCGCCGCAGGCCACGGCGGCCTTCGCCATGGGCGCCACGTAGTCACGGACGCCGGTTCCATGGGACGGATCGACCAGCACCGGCAGGTGACTGCGGGCCTTGATGGCGGGCACGGCGGTGAGGTCCAGGACGTTGCGGGTCGCGGAATCGAAACCCTGGATTCCCCGTTCGCAGAGAATCACGTTGGGGTTGCCCTCCGCGAGGATGTACTCCGCCGCCAGCAGGAGATCCTCGATTCTGGCGGCCATGCCTCGTTTCAGCACGACCGGTTTCCGGCTCCGGCCGATCGCCTGCAGGAGCCGGAAGTTCTGCATGTTGCGGGCGCCGACCTGGAATCCGTCGGCATAGCGATCCACCAGTTCGACATCGGCGGGATCGAGGACTTCGGTCAGGGTCGGCAGGCCGACCTCGTCCGATACCGCCTTGAGGATCTCGAGGCCCTCTCGTCCCAGCCCCTGAAAGGCGTACGGACTGGTCCTGGGCTTGAAGGCCCCGCCGCGGAGGATCCTCCCGCCGGCTGCCGCCACCGCCCGGGCCGTGGTTGTGAGCTGGCCGGCGCTTTCGACCGAGCAGGGTCCCCCGATCACGACGATACGGTCACCGCCGATCGCGACTCCGCCCAACGACACGATGGTATCGGCCGGATGGAGCTCGCGGGCCACCAGCTTGTAGGGCGCCAGGATCGGCTTGACGCTTTCGACCAGCGGGTGGCTCTCGAGGTGAAGGCGCTCGAGAATGCGCTCGTCGCCGAGAGCGCCGAGCACGACGCGTTCGGCGCCAGGCATGTGGAGCGGTTTGAGGCCGACGGCCGCGATGTCGCGGACGAGTTCTTCCGCGTGCGCCGCGGTGGCGTGCGGTTTGAGGACGATGATCATGGCCGTGCCTTTTGCTGTCTGGGGAGACCGCACGGCGGGCCACGCAACGAAAAAGCCCACCGCTTGCGCGGTGGGCTCCGGGGTCAGGATTCGATGACTATCGACTCAGACGCACGCTTTGCCCCACCGCGAAATCGCGCCAGGGCCACCACCACTGCGTTGAAACGTTGCGTCCGATCATGGACATCAGGATAGGCGTGCGTGGCTGGACCGTCAAGGCCGGGCGGCCGCGAACGCCGGTTCGAGAACCGAGAAGAGCCGGTCCACTTCCCACCACTCGTTGTACACATGCGGGGTGATTCGCAGGGTCCGGCCACCGCGGATGCTGATATGCACGCCCTGCCGGGTGAGCAACCCGGCCAGTCCGGCGGGCAGCGCTCCGGCGGCCTTGAGGCCGAGGTAGTGGCGGGCGCGAAGTTGGGTGGGGACCGCGGCAAGACCGAGCGGATCGGCCCGGGTGGCGATGGCGTCGGTGAACGCGCCCGCGGTGGCCGCGATGCGGTCGACCCCCCAGTCCAGAATCTGCTCGAGCGCCGCAGTCACGCCGGGAAGCAGCGCGAAGTTGGCCGGTTCGCCGACGTCGAACCGCCGGGCGCCGCGTTGAAAACCGTCCGGGTAGCCGAGGTTGCTGAAATCCTGGGCACCGGCGCGGCCAAACCAGTGATGTTCGAGCGGCCGGCCGTTCTGGTGCCGCGGGGCGACGTAGAGGAACCCGGTGGAATAGGGGGACAGCAGCCACTTGTAGGCGGCCACCACCAGGAAGTCGGGGTCGACCTCGGCAAGCGGGAACGGGCGCGCGCCTAACGATTGGGTCAGGTCGAGCGCCAGGGCGGCCCCAACCTGGCGGAGCCGGGCGCCGATCCGGACCAGATCGATGGTGGCCCCGTCGATCCAGTGTACCGCCGGCAGGGCGGCCACCGCGGTCCGGTCGTCGATCGCGGCCAGGATGGCGGCTGTCCAGTCGTGATCGGCGGGGCGGGGTACGGTGACGAGTTCGGCGCCGCCGGCCCGGGCCCGCTCCCGCCAGGTCAGAATGGTCGATGGGAACTCCTCGGCCAACACGAGGATCGTCTGCCCAGGCCGGACCGTCAGATTGGCCGACGCCACCGCCATGCCATACGAGGCCGCCGGTACCAGCGCGATGTCCTCGGCCGTTGCCGGGGCGCCGAGGAGCGTGGCGAAGGCGGCGCGGGCCTGGTCGGCCAAGCTGAAGAAATCGGCCGGGAACACGGCCCAGGGATGGCGCTTGCGGTCGACTCCCCCATGGGTCGCTTCTGCGACGGCGTTCGACAGCGGGCCCATGTAGGCGCAGTTCAGGTAGGCGACGTGACCGGGCAGGTCAAACAGGTGGCGCTGCGAGGGGAGGATGGGCATGCCCACCATTCTACCTCAAGCCGCCGATTCGGTGAACTGGTTGCCTGAACCCCGGAACGGCGGCAGTTTTCGTCTCGATTCCTTTCGTTGTTGAGACGATCCCACCGGAGGTCTTCATGTTGTCAAGGCTCAGGGGCGCCGTCCTCTTCGTCGCCCTCCTCGTTCCGGCGGCCGTTTCCGCCCAGCGACCCATGACCGCCGCCGACGTCATCGGCCTCAAACAGACGTCCGACGCCCAGATTTCTCCGGACGGCCGCTGGATTGCCTACGTCGTCTCGGTGGTGGACGAGGCTCAGAACGCCGTCAACAGCGACATCTATCTCGTGGCCGCGGAGTGTCGAGCCCCGTGTGTCCCAATTCGCCTGACCTCGAGCCCCAAGGCGGATGGCCAGCCTCGCTGGTCGCCGGACGGACGGTGGATCGCGTTCGTCAGCGCGCGCGATGAACGACCGCAGATCTGGCTGATCCGTCCGACCGGCGGCGAGGCCGAGAAGCTCTCCGATTCGAAGACGGCCGTCCAGTCGATCCAATGGTCGCCGGATGGGAAGCGGATCGCGTTCCTGGCGCCCCGGCCGGCGACGGCGGACGAGGAGCGGAAGGAGAAGGGGAAGGACGACGCCATCGTCGTGGACCGGGACTTCCGGATGAACCGGCTCTCCGTCATCGACGTTCAGAGCCGGAAGGTGACCGATCTGGCCGGCGGCGACCTGCAGATCAACGAGGCGCGGTGGGCGCCCGACGGTACCCGGCTCGCCTATTCGGCCTCGCCGACGCCGAAGGCGGACGACGGCAGTTCGTCGGACATCTACGTGGTGCCGGCCGAGGGGGGAACAAGCCGGAAGTTGTGGGAGAACCGGGGCCCGGACGCGGCGCCGCGCTGGTCGCCGGACGGCCGGTGGATCGCGTTCCTGACCCGGGGCGATTCGCTGCGGTCGATCGGGCAGCAGCGACTTGCGGTGATCGCGGCCGAGGGCGGGGCTCCCCGTTATGTGGCGCCCGGCTTTCTGTACCAGCCAGGGCCGGCGACCTGGGCCCCTGACGGCAATTCGCTCTATTTCACCTCATCGGTCCGGACCACGTCGCAGTTGTTCTCGGTGCCCGCGGCTGGCGGGGAGCCGGTCCAGATCTCGCGCATCCGAGGCGTGATGGCGGCCCCGACGTTCGCGGATGACGGCAGGACGGTCGCCTTCACGTTGGCCACGGTCCAGCAGCCGGGCGAGGTTCACGTCGCCCGCGTCGGGGAGGCCTTCGCGCCGCGGCGCCTGACCGATCACAATCCCGACCTGGCCGGGATCGCGCTGGGCCGGAGCGACGTGATCCGGTGGAAGAGTAAGGATGGAACCGAAGTCGAAGGGCTGGTGGTCTACCCGGTCGGGTACGACCCGGCCAAACGGTATCCCACCATGGCGTTCATTCATGGCGGACCGGCCGGCACCTGGACTGAAGGGTTCCCCGGGAACTGGGGCAACTTCGCCCACGTGTGGGCCGGCCAGGGCTGGGTCAGCTTCTTCCCGAACATTCGCGGGTCGAGCGGGTACGGCGAGAAATTTCTCTTCGCCAACATCCGGGACTGGGGCGGCGGGGACTATCAGGACATCCAATCGGGTCTCGACCACCTGATCCGGACCGGCGTCGCCGATTCGACTCGGCTGGGCCAGAGCGGCTGGAGCTACGGCGGGTACATGACCGCCTGGACCCTCACGCAGACCAACCGTTTCAAAGGCGTGATGGTGGGCGCGGGCCTCACCAACATGTACTCGATGTACTCGACCAACGATCTTCAGACCCTGCTGGAGCAGTATTTCGGCGGCGAGCCGTGGAACGACGAGCAATCCTTCCGCCGGGCCTCGGCGATGATGAACATCAAGAAGGCGCGGACGCCGACTTTGATCATGCATGGGCAGCAGGACACCCGGGTTCCGATCGGGCAGGCGCAGGAGCTTTACATGGGACTCAAGAAGAACGGGATCCCCGTGACGCTGGTCTTCTTCCCCCGCGAGGGGCACGGTCTGGGCGAACCCCGCCACCAGGTCGACAAGATGAAGCGGGAGTACGCCTTCTTTTCCAAGACCGTTCTCGGGGTCGACGTGAAAGAGAAACAGGAGCTGGTACCATGATGACGACGATGACTTCGCGGGCCGTGGCGTTCACCGCCGGCCTGCTCGTGACCGCGCTGCCGCTGGTAGCCCAGAGCGGCATCACACCGGAGCAGGCGGCGGGAATGCACCAGCTCGGCGGAGTCCGGATCTCGCCGGACGGCCGGTGGGTGGCCTACACCGTCACGGTGCCAGACCTCAAGACGAGTACGATGGAATCGGACATCTGGCTCGTAGCGGTTCAGGGTGGCGACCCGATCCGGCTCACCTCGGCCAAGGGCATGGATGACCAGGCCCGGTGGTCGGCCGATGGCCGCTGGGTCGGTTTCATTTCGACCCGGGACGGCAAGCCACAGGTCTACCGGATTTCGCCCTTTGGCGGCGAGGCCGAGAAGCTGACGGACTCGAAGACCGGCGTTCAGAGCTTCGCCTGGTCACCGGATGGGAATCGGATCGCATTCGTCGCTCCGCGGGATGCCACGCCGGCCGAGGAGAAGAAGCAGAAGGACAAGGACGACGCGATCGTGGTCGATCAGGGCTTCATCCCCGCGCGTCTCGACATCTTCGATCTGGGGACCCGCAAGACGACCGAGGTGGTCCGTGGCGACTACCAGATCATCGGGTTCGACTGGTCGCCGGACGGCAAGCAGATCGCCTACGTCTCGATGCCGACGCCCCGGGCGAATGACTCCCGTTATACCGACGTGTTGATCGTGGACCTCGCCAGCAGCGTCACCCGGAAGCTGCTCGAAAACGACGGGCCGGACGGGGCGCCGGTATGGTCGCCGGATGGCAGCTGGATCGCGTTCGAGACCAAGGGCCCGAAGGCGATTTCCATCACCCAGTCGAAGCTCGCGGTCATTCCCGTGAGTGGCGGCACGCCCAAGATGCTGGGCGAGGGGTTCCTGTATCAGCCCGGGTCCGCCGTGTGGTCTCCGGACGGGGACGCGCTCTATTTCTGGGCCCAGACCGGAACGACGGCAGAGCTCTATCGGGTGGCGGCGTCCGGGGGGCCGGTGAAGCAGATCTCGAACCTTCAGGGGTCGGTCGGTGTGTTCGGCGCGGGGGCGCCCTCGATCTCATCCGATGGCAAGGTCATCGCGTTTCCGCGGGGTTCGATCTCGACGCCTGAAGAAGTTCACGTGGCGCGGCTCGACGGGACCTGGAGTCAGACGGCCCTCACCCATCTGCATCCGGAACTCGCCTCGGTGCCGATGGGCAAGGGCGAGGTGATCCGCTGGAAGAGCAAGGACGGACTCGACGTTGAAGGCATCGTGGTCTACCCCGTGGGCTACCAGCCCGGCAAACGGTATCCCACGGTCGCCCTCATCCATGGCGGTCCGTCGGGTACCTGGGACCAATCGTTCCCCGCCAACTGGTACAATCCGGCCCAGGTGTACGCCGGCCAGGGCTGGGTGGCCTTCCTGCCCAACCCACGGGGGTCGAGTGGATACGGGGAGAAGTTCCTCGCCGCGAACTACCGCGACTGGGGCCACGGGGATTACCTCGATATCCAGACGGGCCTCGACTACCTGGTGAAGCGCGGCATCGCCGATTCCAGCAGGATGGCGCAGGGCGGCTGGAGTTACGGTGGCTACATGACCGCGTGGACGCTGACCCAGACCAACCGCTTCAAAGCGGTGATGGTCGGGGCCGGGCTGACCAACATGTACTCGATGTACTCAACCAACGACCTCCAGGGGACCCTCGAGGACTACTACGGCGGCCAACCCTGGGATGACGAGCAGGCCTATCGCCGGGCCTCGGCGATGATGTTCATCAAGCAGGCGAAAACGCCGACCTTGATCCTGCACGGGCAACAGGACACCAGGGTGCCGATCGGTCAGGCTCAGGAGCTGTACATGGGCCTCAAGAAGAACACCGTGCCGGTGGAGCTGGTGTTCTTTCCGCGGGAACCCCACGGCCTACTCGAGCCGAGACACATGCTGGACAAGATCAAGCGCGAGTACGCCTTCTTCTCCAAGCATGTTCTTGGCGTGGAGGTGAAGGACCAGCCGGACCTGGTGCCGTGAGCCTTCGCCTCGTTGCCATTTTGATGCTGGGCCTGGCCTCCGCGGGCCGGGCGCAGGGGACGCTGGACGTCCTGATCAAGGGCGGAAGCGTGTACGACGGGACCGGCGGCGCTCCCCGGATCGCCGATCTCGGGATCAGGGGGGACCGGATCGTGTTCGTCGGCACCGCACCGGCCGGCACCGCGGCTCGCCGGACCATTGACGCCAAGGGGCTGATCGTGGCGCCCGGGTTCGTCGATCCCCACACCCACATCGATGAGGATCTGGCCGATCCGGTCCGGCGCCGCTTGCCGGGGTTTCTGCTCCAGGGTGTCACGACCCTGGTGACCGGGAACGACGGCGGCGGGTCGCCCGGCGTCGCGGCGGCACGGGCCAGGCTGGCTCAGGGTGTCGGGGCCAATGTCGCCTTTCTGGTAGGGCACGGCGCGGTGCGGGGGGCGGTGTTAGGCATGGCGGCGCGGGCACCATCCGGGGCCGAGCTCGATCACATGCGTGCCCTGGTGGCGCAGGCGATGCGGGAGGGCGCGTTCGGTCTGTCGACTGGGCTCTACTACGCCCCCGGCAGCTACGCGGCCACCGAGGAAGTGATCGAACTGGCCCGGATCGCTCACGCCGCCGGGGGCTACTACGACTCGCACATTCGTGACGAGTCGAGCTACACCATCGGCCTCCTCGGCGCCATCGACGAAGCGATCCGGATCGGCCGAGAGGCCGGCATTCCGGTTCATATCTCCCACATCAAGGCGCTGGGCGTGGACGTGTGGGGCAAGAGCGACGACGTGGTGGCGCGGGTTCTGGCCGCGCGGGCCACGGGACTCCGGGTGACCGCGGATCAATATCCCTACACGGCATCCGGCACGAGTGTCGGCTCGTCGCTGCTGCCGCGCTGGGCCGAAGCGGGAGGCCGCGACTCGCTCAAGAGCCGGTTCGGGCGTCCCGACCTCCGGGCGAAGATCGCGGCCGAGATGGTGGAGAACCTCCGGCGCCGGGGCGGGGCCGAGGCGCTCCTCATCACCGAAGGGAAGTGGCGGGGCCAGCGCCTGGCGCAGGTCGCCAAGTCAACCGGTGTCACGCCAGTCGCCGCCGCCATCACGATCATTGGCGGCGGCGATGCGGCCGTGGCGTCGTTCAACATGAACGACGCCGATATCGACCGGTTCATGGCCCAGAGTTTCGTCGTCACCGGGTCGGACGGGTCGGCGGGGCACCCGCGTAAGTACGGCACTTTCCCGAGGAAGATCCGTCGCTATGCGCTCGACCGGGGCGTGATCTCGCTCACCCGGGCCATCGAGGCCAGCAGCGGCCAGACCGCGGCAATCGTGGGACTCGTGGACCGCGGCCTCCTGGCCGCGGGCAAGTTCGCCGATGTCGTGGTCTTCGACTCGACCGCAATCATCGACAAATCGACCTACGAATCGCCGGCGACGCCGGCGATCGGGATGCGGTTCGTGGTGGTGAACGGCCGCCTGGCCATCGACCGGGGCCGGCCGACCGGCGCCCTGGCGGGCCGGGCACTTGCCCGAGGGCAGTGAAGCATGACGTCTTCGATCTATGACGTGGGACTCGAGCGCTGCGCCGCGAACCATGCACCCCTGACGCCGCTCACCTT
>JANXXJ010000036.1 GCA_025350665.1 Gemmatimonadota bacterium
CGCGGCCCCCACCTGGGTCCCGAGCAGGAGCACCGCCGCCACCGGAGCGAACAGTTGATTTCGCCGGGCATCGGCCAGGTCTGCCATCAGCGTGAGCCGGCCGATGGCGCTCCAGGCCGGGGTGCCGCGACGGGCGGTCCAGACCCCGCTCAGCGTGATGAGCCGCGGACTGGCAAACCGCTCCTCGCTCGACCGGCGGAGCAGTGCCGTCAACCGGTCGAGTTCTCGAATCGGGCGCCCGGCGAAGGCGAGCGAGCGCCGGACGCGGGGCCCCACCCACGCGGTGACCGCCAGGGACAGCGCCAGCGACACCGCCGGGACGATCCCCCGAACCACGCCGGCCAACGCGGCGCCGAGGCAGGCCACATTCGCAAGAGCCAGCGCCGCCGCCATCGGCCCGGCCCAGGCCGGGATGCCTAACGGCTCCGACTCGAGCCAGCGTCGGAGCGCCCGTGAATCGAGCGCTCCGCTGGCCTGATTGCCCGCCACCGCCAGATCGTGGCGGAAACGGGGCAGTCCCGCGAGTTCGCGAGCGGCTCCCTGGCGCTGCACGATCGTGGCGGCATCCGCGGGCCTGACGAGCCAGGCTGCAAGCGTGGCGGCTCCGGTTTCGGTCGACGCGGTGGACAGGTACTGGAAGAGGGATGACGGACCGAACAGCTCGAGGTCGGCCGCGAAGAGGTGGTCATCATCGCGAAACCGGTCGCCGGTATCGCCGCCGGTGCGCCATGCCGTGCCAAGCCGGTCGAGGCCGCGACGGTAATAGGCCGCGGAGGCGGCCGTGATCCGCTGTCGCCGGGCCACCCGCTCATGCCAGACCACCAGTCCGACGAACACCAACAGGGCAGCGATCAGAACCGGGCCGCCGATGCCGCCGCGGTTCGCGACGACGGAGACCGCCGCCCCGAGACCGACGAGAAAGGCGCCGAGTCGGATCAGGCCGATCCGGGCAAACCACTGCGATTCGGCCTCACAGCGGGCCTCTGCCTCTTCGAAGCCCTGCTGATAGTAGGTTGGCGGGGTGGCCGGCGGGGCGCCCATCCGCCTACTGGTCGCCCCGCTTGATGGCCCGTCCGGGATGGACGCCCGTCACGAGGTCACCCTTGCGGACCACCACCGTGCCGTTGACGACCACGTATGGGATGCCGGCCGAGGCCTGCTGCGGGTCCGCGAACGTGGCCCGGTCGATGACCGTGGCTGGGTCGAAGATGGCCAGATCCGCATCGGCGCCAACCGCGATCCGGCCTTTGCGCGCCATCCTTGGCGCCGCGCCGCGAACCCGCTCGGCCGGGAGCAGCGTCATCTTCCGGATCGCCTCCATCAGGGGCAAGGTGTTCTTCTCTCTCACATAGCGCCCCAGAACGCGGGCGAACGTGCCCACGCCGCGCGGATGCCCCCTCCCGTCGATCAGGGGCATCGCGTCGCTCGCGATGATGATGCCGGGATGCCCAACCAGGAAATCGACGTGCTCGTCCTTCATCGAATGGATGATGACGGCGCCGCCCTGTTTCCGATAGCGGGGAAACGTCGCGGCCGTCAGCCGCTCGCCGGTCGGCGGCCACTCGATCTCGCCGAAGCCGATGCCGAGGCGGGATTGCCAATCGCCGTCGAACATGCCGGTCTGGATCCCCGTCGAGGCGGCCGTGTAGGGATACACCTCGCCGGTCACATCGAGTCCATGAGTCCGGGCGGCCTCGATCATCTCGACGACGGGCTTCGCAAAGGTCCCAGTGCTGCTGCCGAGATGAACGAAATGGGTCGATGCGCCCGAGACCAGCGCGTCAGACAGCACTTCCTGGACACCCGCCAGGCTCCCGGTGATCGGATCGAGCCCCATCAGTCTGAGATGGGCGTAGATCGGGACACCCTTCGCCTGGGCGATCTTGAACAGCGACAGCACTTCTTCGCGAGTGGACCCCGGGGCCTCGTTCAACTCGAAGCCGATCCCGAGGCCGCCATGATCGAGCCCATCCTCGAGGGTCTTGCCGATCTGGCTCCGCTGGTCGGGCGTCGCGGCATGGTGCGACCAGGCCGGGGGCTGGGCCTCCTCGCCCTTTTCCCGCCAGGCCCCCTCCTCGGCCACGGTCCGGGCGCCCTGAATCACGGCAATGCGAGCTGGAATGTGACCCGCCGACACGCCGTAATTGATCAGCGACTTGCCCTCGAGCGCCGTCAGCCATTCCGCGACCGGGTAGGCGCCTTCCTCCAGCTCCAACGCGGTCGTGACGCCATCCCGGACCTGCCACGGCTGCCCACCGCCCGGAATCGAATGACTATGGAGATCGATGAATCCGGGCGCCACAATGAGGCCGCTGGCATCGATGGTGTCTTTGCCCGCGAGCGGCTGTTCGGAAATCACGGCAATTCGGTCCGCGATGACGCCAATCGAGCGAACCTGGTCCAGGCCGGATTCCGGATCCATCACTCGTCCGTTCGACACGACGAGATCGTAGGACGCGCGCGGCGTCCCGCAGGCGGCCGCGAGCAGAACGAGGAACGACAGCGCGGTGCGCATGGCAGCCTCCAGCCAACGACCAGGATCCATCACAGCTCTCCAAGCACGATCTTGCGCTGTTCGCCCGGCGCCAGCACCGCCCGGGCGGCACGGGCTCGGCTCCACAGCACTCCGCCCAGAACGGCCCAGACCATGATCACCACCCACTCGAGGGGCAACCGACCCCCCGCGTCGACCCAGTGTTGGCGGAGCGCGGTCCAGAACAGGAACAGACTCCCCAATGCCGCCACCGGAGAGATCACGACCGCAAACGGAAGCCGATAGGGCCGAGCATGCCCGGCCTCTACGGCGCGGAGCCGCCAGACCGCGAGCGAACTGAAGAAATAGGCGAGGCACGCGGCAGCGGAACCCACATTCACGATCGGCGCAATCCCACCCTTGCCGAGGAACGCACCGAGGAGCCCGAAACCGATGACAAACCAGATCGCCTTGACCGGCGAGCCGTATACCGGATGAAGTTCCGTAAAGCCGGGCGGAAGCATCCGGGCGCGGCCGAGCGCGAACAACAGCCGGGTGGCCCCAATCGAGGCCGCGTTACCGACCGTCACGACACCGCAGAGCCCGACCACCAGAATCACTCGCGCCATCCAGCCGGACGCAAACGCCGTGCGGAAAGCGGCCACCGCCGGCAAATCCGCCTTGACGATCTGCTGCCACGGCGCGACGGCGCCAACCGAGAGGGCCGCGATGGCGTAGTAGGCGGCCGCCGCCAGAATGGAGAACACCACCACCAGGCCCAGAATCCGGGATGAGGTGCCTTCGGCCCGCTCCTCGAACATCTGCGGAATCATATTGAAGCCGCCAAAGAACCATGGCGTCGTGGCCAGCACGGCCAACATCCCTCCAACCACCGACCCGTCCGCCCCGTGCTGGAACATCGGCTGGAGATTCGCCATCGACCCCCCGAACACGGCGGCCCCGATGAACAGGACGGAGATCAGCACTTTGCCGTAGGTGAGCCAGTCCTGAAACCGGGCCGCGCCCTGAATGCCGCGATAGTTCAGGACGCCAAGCCACATGGTCCAGGCCAGCGTAATCGCCAATCCAAGCGCCTGGATGGGCTGACCCCGCCACCGGTAGAGAACCGGCCCGCCGATGCCGGGCACCAGCACGTCCAGGAGCCAGGCCAGCGAAATCGATACATAGGGTACCACGGCGGTCATCATCAATACCATGGCCCAGCCGACCGCGAAGGACGCCAACTGGCCGAAGGCCCGGTAGCCGTACACCGCCTCGCCACCCGCCACCGGGTACATGGAACCGAGTTCGGCATAGCAGAGGCCGATGAGCGCCATCAGGAGCCCGCCGATCAGAAAGGCGAGCATGGTCCCGACCGGACCGGCCTGATTGAACCACAGGCCCATGTAGACGATCCAGCCGACCCCGACAATCGAACCGAAACCGAGAGAGAAGAACTGGACCGGTCCCAGGGTCTTCTTGAGGTCAGCCATAGGCCATCAGCTTTCGAGAGGGGATGTACTACTTCGGCGTGGCGTAGGTACCTCGGCCGACCGCCACCAAGGTTCCGGTCTCGTCCCTGACCTCGATATCGGCGCAGCAGACGGTCCGCCCGACCTTGACCGATCGGCCAATGGCGAGGAGGGGCCCGCGGCGGGCCGGCCGCAACCAGTCGACCCGGAGATCGATCGTGGGCAGCCCGTCCCCAACCTGGGACACGAGCGCATAGTCACCGGCAATGTCGATCAATGCGGCGACCACCCCGCCGTGGTACCAATCGGAACCGTCGGCACGGAGGAACTCCTCCCGGAACGGGAGGCGGAGTTCGGCCAGGCCCGGTTCGAACCGGACCCATTCGACATTGAGAAACCGCTGATAGGGCGAAACGGCGAGGTCGGGTCGCTGCACCAACGGAATCTACTCCGTCACGCGACCTCGCCCAACCGGGCCCCCGGAACCGCCGCGGTCGCCGGGAGCAGAGTGATCAGGGCGCGTTCCCAGAATCGCCCGAGGTCGGCCAGCATGGCGGCCCACCGCTCCGACTGCCGCTCGGACCGGAGGCCGGCGGCACTGATCGAGCCCGCCGCCATCAGGGGCTGGAGGATGAACGCAGAGAGCCGGCGGCGGATCTCGCGAGGGCAGGTCGCGGCGCCAATGATCGGTCGAGCGGGCTCGGCCGGCAGGTCCCGAAGCCGGATCTCGAGCTGAACCAGGACCTTGATCAGCGGCCAGGCGGAGGTCGGGATGATGAACCGGCATCCGGAAAATCCGGCGGGATCGCACTGGTCCGGCAGGAAACCGGCCCAGCCGGCGACCGGGACGGTTCCATCGTCCGCCTCGTCCGTTCCGCCGAACCACGCAACCGGCAGTCCGTACACATCGGCGAGGCGCTGCATCGTTCCCGGTCCGAGACGACGGGTCCGACCGGCGTGGATGTCGCGGAGCACCGCATACGGCAGCCCCGCATGGGCCGAGGCCTCGAGCAGGTCGCCGTCATGGACGTCATCGACCAAGCGGCGGAGCCGGGCGGTAATCGGATGCGCTGCACCAAGCGCGGGCGGGGGCCCACGGCGACGCTCTCTCAGCATTTAGTTTTTCTGTTGGGGTGTCTTTAAACTACCTCCCAGGCCCCAAACCGCCAGAGCCCTGGCGCAACCAGTTGCGGTGCCGGTATTTGAGCGCAGTTGATTCTCCGTTGATCGTGCGGCTGTACCCTGGTGGCGCCTTCTTCCGGGAGCCCGAGCCCATGATGGACTACGTTTGCTTCTCGCAATTCTGCGCCACCTGCCACTATTGGACCGGTGACCGGCGGCCGGAGCCTGATGAAGGCCGGGTGTACACGCCCCGCCACGCCACGATCGGCAACTGTGGCTGCCCCCACGGCCACTGGCTCGGCCGTCTCAAACCCGGCGAATCCAATTGTCCTCACTGGGAGCGGTGGTCCGTGATGAAGGACTCCGTCCTGAAAAAGGACCCCAACCTGAAACGAAGGCGCTGAGCCGACTCGACGTAGACCGGGGCGGCGTCTAACATTGGCGGATGCGAAATCATCGAGTGTGGTCGAACATCACGGTCCTGGCAGCCATCGCAGGCCCCCTGGCCGCTCAGGTCGTGGAGTCCCGGACCGGCCTCGTGGTCACGGCGTCTGCGGCGGCGTCGGACGCAGGTGCCGCCATCCTGCGAGCCGGCGGCAATGCCATCGACGCCGCCGTCGCCACTGCGCTGGCCATGGCGGTCACCTACCCCATCGCCGGCAACATCGGCGGCGGCGGTTTCATGGTGATCCGGCTGGCCAACGGCACGGCCACCACGATCGACTACCGCGAGCGGGCGCCGCTCCGGTCGACGGCCAAGATGTACCTCGACGCGAGCGGGGCGATCGACCGCTCGCTGACCGCCGAAGGGTATCTGGCGCCCGGCGTACCCGGCACCGTCCGAGGCCTGGCGCTGGCTCACTCGCAATACGGCAAACTCCCCTGGAAGCAGCTGGTTCAGCCGGCGATCGGACTGGCGCGAAGCGGGTTCCCGATTCCGAAGAACCTGGCCGACGAGCTCAACTGGCTGGTCAAGGCGACCGCCGACAAATATCCGGCTACCGTGCGAAGCTATGGGCGGCCCGATCGGAAGCCCTGGTCGGCCGGCGACACCCTGCGGCTACCGGAACTGGCCCGGACCCTCGAGGCCATTGCCAACCAGGGTCCCGACGCGTTCTACTCCGGATGGATTGCCGATTCCCTGGCCGCTGACATGGCAGCCCACGGCGGAATCATGACCAAAGCCGACCTCGTGGCCTACCGGGCGGTCGAGCGGGCCCCGGTGCGGGGATCGTTCCTCGGCAACGAAATCATCGCGATGGGCCCTCCGAGCTCCGGCGGGACATCCATCCTGACGATGCTCAACATTCTCGAACGCTTCGACATCGCCCACCGGTCGCCAACCGCCGCCAGGACCTTGCACCTGATCATCGAAGCGCAGCGACGGGCCTTTCTCGACCGGGCTGAGTATCTGGGCGACGCCGACTTCACCCCTGTCCCCGTGGCCCGCCTGACCTCGAAAGCCCACGGCGCCGAGTTGGCCGGCACGATCGACACCACCCGGGCCTCGCCCAGCGTAGCCCTGGCCGGCGGGCGGGTTCCGGTCCAGCCGGCCCACGAGTCCGACCAAACCACCCATTTCAGCATCGTCGACGGCGCCGGCAATGCGGTATCGAACACCTTTACGCTGGAACAGGCCTACGGTTCGCGGGTGGTGGTGTCCGGAGCCGGGTTCCTGCTCAACAACGAAATGGGGGACTTCAACAAGAACCCCGGCGTGACCACGACCGAGGGCGACATCGGCACCAAGCCGAACGAGATCGCACCCGGTAAGCGAATGCTGTCGTCGATGAGCCCGACCATCGTGACCCGGAACGGCAAGCTGCTGCTGGTGACCGGCTCGCCGGGCGGCCGGACGATCATCAATACGGTCAACGAGATCATCCTGAACGTCACGGCGTTCGGCATGGACGTCCGGCAGGCGGTGGACGCGCCCCGATTCCATTCCCAATGGTTGCCCGACATGGTGTATTTCGAGGCCGGAACGCTGGCAGACTCGACCGCCGCCGCCCTCAAGGCTCTGGGCCATAACGTCCGGCCGGGTACCAAGATCGGCGACGGGCATTCGATCTGGATCGACCCGAAGACGGGAATCGCCTTCGGCGCCAATGATCACCGGAGCGCCGACTCGAAGGCGTCCCCATGACGGCACGCGCCGCCTCCCATGTGCTGTTGGTCGCGCCCCATGAGTACCGGACCAACGCGGAGACGGCGGAGTCGAACGTGTTTCAGCGGGCCGTGGGGGAGGCCGAAGCCGAACGGCTCGCGGCGGACGCGATCCTCCAGCACAGGCCCTGCGCGACCTCCTGATCGAGCACGGAGTCCGGATCACCGTCGCCCGGAGCCTCAGGGAAACGCCCGACGCGCCGTTCTGCAACAACTGGTTCTCCACGCATCCGGGTCCATCGGGCAGCCGGCTCGTGCTGTATCCGATGCTGGCCCCCAGTCGCCGGATTGAGCGGCGACCCGACTTGGTGTCGATGCTCAAAGCAAGCTACGCCGAGGTCATCGATCTGTCGGACCGGGAACAGCACGGGGTCTTCCTCGAAAGCACCGGCAGTCTCTGTCTGGATGACGAAGGGCGGATGGCCTACGCGGCGATCTCACCCCGAACTGACCGGAACCTCACGGAGGAATGGGCGGCCAGGATGGGCTATCGGCTGGTGGCGTTCACGGCCACCGACGCCCACGGGCAGGCCTACTATCACACCAATGTGATGATGTTCATCGGCCACGGACTGGCGGGCATCTGTCTCGAATCGATCGCGGAGCGGGCTCTGCCGGGCGAGATGACCCGGTCGGAGGTCGAGTCGGCGCTGGCCGGCGGGCGGCTCGAGCTGGTGCCGATCAGCCGGGCGCAGGTCCTCTCATTCTGTGGAAACTGCCTGCCGCTTACCAACGACCTGGGCGAGCGGCTGCTCGTCATGTCCAGCGCGGCGTACCGGGGATTCAATCCGGACCAACGGGCCCAGATCAGCCGACGGGCCCGCATGCTCCACACGGAGCTTTCCGCCTTCGAGATCCTGGGCGGTGGCTCAGCCCGGTGCCTGCTCGGCGAACTCTTCTAGTCCGCGGCAGGATCGCGCCAGATCTCGATGGGGCGCTCAGGGAACCACCGCTCGGTCCGCTGCCGTTTCTGCAGCTCCGGGCTGCCGATCGCCCGCCGCAGTTCCTCCGACATCCGCCGCGGCTTCCCGCTCGCCCGGTCGACCACGCAGTAACTCGACGTCCCACGCGCCACGAGCGCCCCGTCCCGGGCCCGCACCACCTCGTAATAACGATCGCAGGTCAGCCCGGTGCAGGTGGGAACCCAGGTGTAGACCTCAAGGTCATCGCCGGCGAACGTCGGCAGGAAGTAGTCGAGTTCATGGCGCATGACGACCCAGGCGATGGCGTCCACCACGTCGGGCGACGCATGGCGGCGGTAGAGCACCCAATGGCCCTCCGCCGCCTCGAGCATCCAGCGGAGATAGTTGACGTTGTTGACGTGGCCGAGATCGTCGATGTCGGACGGCTGGACCCGGATCATGATCTGGAACGCGGCGCCGCTCATGCCGGTACCAGCCGACGCCGGTTGGCCAACCAGTGGATGGTGCCCAGGGCAACGACGCCGCTCATGACGACCACGTCGCGGATCCCCAGCCTCGTGGCAAGCACGGCAGCGACACCCAACCCAAGCGCCGGGAACGCCAGTCCGCCCGGGAGAGTGAATCGGGCGGCCGGGAGTCGGGGATCGCGGCCGTCACGCCGACGAAGTACCGGCAACGCAAGACACACCAACCCGTAGGTGACCAGCCGCGCGATCACGGCGATCGACAGGTTCTGCAGCAGCGTGCCTGACAACGTCAGGGCAAACGATATCACGGCGTAAACGACAATCGACACGGCGGGGGTCCGATACACCGGGTGAACCCAGCCGAATGCGGCGGGGAGGTCGCCCTGCTCCGCCATCGCATAGGTCAGACGCGGGATGTGGACCATGGCCGCGAGTCCCCATCCGACCAGCGACACCAGCGCACCCAGCGTCATCACGGTGGCGCCGGTCGAGCCGGCGAGGGCCCGGGCCGCATCCGCCAGGGGACGGGCATGGGTGCCCGGAGCCGCCAGCGACCAAGTCGTTACCACCTGGACCAGCACGAACAGCAGCATCGTGGTGCCAAGGCCCACGAACAGGGCGAAGGGCGCATCCCGCTCCGGCTCCCGCGCTTCCCCGAGCGGCACCAGCGACGACTCAAAGCCTCCGTAGGCGTAGATCAGCAACATGACCGCCTCGAGCCAGGTCGTCCCGGTGACCGCGGGAATCGGATCGGCGACCACCGGCCCATGGGACAGCGCGAGCCACGCCCCGCCCGCGACGAACAGGACCAAGGGCAAGAGTTTGGCAAGAATGAATACATCGCTGAGAGCGGTCGCCTGTTTCACGCCGCGGACGTTGACGGCGGCCACGAAGGTGAAATACGCCGCCGCGACCACCGCCGGCATGGCCCCTCGGCCGGCGGCAGGCAGGAACTCGGCGAGATACACCGCGAACAGGTTGACATTGACCGCGGCGGAGGTGAGCCGAACCAGATAGGAGATCCAGCCCATCTGAAGGCCGAGATAGGACCCGAAGGCGACGCGGGCATAGAGATACTGCCCGCCCGCCTCACCGAAGCGCGAGGAAACCTCGGCGTAGCACGCCACGATCGTGGCAATGGCCACCGCCGCGATGACCCAGGCGATCCAGGCCTGGGACCCGAGTTTGCCGCCAACTTCGGCCGGGAGCCGGTAGATCCCGCTGCCGATCACGCCATTCAGCAGCAGACCGGCCAGGGACCACCGGCCGATCGCCCGGACCAGGGCTGGCTTCGCCGTCACCGGGCGCCTATCGGTCTGCCGTCTTTCCGGTCCCGAGCGACTTGAGGTAGTCGAGGGCCAGATTGGCCATCGATCGGACGCCGACGGGCAACGCGGCCTCGTCGACGAAGAAGTAGGGCGAATGATTCCGGGCCGCCGTGGTGGGATCCGCACCTTTCGGCAATCCACCCAGGAAGTAGAAGAGCCCGGGAATGGTCTGGGTGTAGGAGGGGAAATCCTCGGACCCGGTCACCGGATTGATCACGATGAGGCCGCCCTCGCCCGCGGTTCGCTTGAGCGTCGGCGCCATCTTTTCGGTAAGGGCTGGATCATTGTAGGTCACGAAGGAGGCTGCGCTCGACGGAATCGTCACCCTGGCGGTGGCGCCGGCCGACTTGGCGATTTCTTCGGCGGTCCGGGTGACCCGCTCATGAATTTCCTTGCGCATCTTCTCGTCGAAGGTCCGAATCGTGCCCACCATGACGACGCTGTCGGGAATGATGTTGCCGCGATTGCCGCCCTGGATCATTCCGACCGTGATGATGGCGGGCGCGGCCGTCAGGTCAATCTGACGACTCGCGATGGTCTGGAGCCCGAGAACGATCTGCGCCGCCACGACGATCGGATCGACGCCGCCCCACGGAATGGCGCCGTGGGTCTGGCGCCCTTTCACGATGATCTCGAGACCATCGGCTGCGGCCATCGCACCGCCGGCCCGATAGTTCAACGAGCCGAGCGGCCCGGGCCAGACATGGAGGCCGAAGATGGCACTGGGCCGCGGGTTCTCGAGGACGCCCTCCTTGACCATCATGGGGGCACCGCCATCTTCCCCCGCCGGCGGTCCCTCCTCGGCCGGCTGGAAGATGAACTTGACCGTGCCCGGGATTTTGGCCTTCATGCCGGCGAGGACCTCGGCCACGCCCATCATGATCGCGACATGGTTGTCGTGGCCGCAGGCGTGCATGACGCCGACATCCATCCCGTTGTACTGGGTCCGGACCGTGCTCTTGAAGGGGAGGTCGACCTGCTCGGTGACCGGCAGGGCGTCCATGTCGGCCCGGAGGGCGACCACACCGCCCGGCTTCCCGCCGCGCAGGATGCCCACGACACCGGTGTGGGCGATGCCGGTCTGGACCTCCAGGCCGAGCGACCTCAAATGGTCCGCGACGAGCTTGGAGGTCCGGACTTCCCGGTTGCCGAGTTCGGGATGCTGGTGAATATCCCGGCGCCACGCCACCACCTTCGGCATGACCAGCTCCATCCGGGCGTCGATCTCACGGCCCAGTTCGTCCCCAGCATCCTTGCGCTGGGCGGCGACCGGAACGGCAACGGCAAGCAACAAGGCGCTCAAGGCGAACGATCGCGGCACACGACCTCCACAGGGCAGATTGGACGGGAAACGGCCCGGAAAAAGGGGGCCCACAAACCTAAACCCGGGGCCGGGTTTCCCAAGGCCCGGCCCCCTCTCGCGACGGCCCCGAGTGGCATAGATTTCGGCCATGACTACGACCCTGCCTCCCGTCCTCGACTTCGGCAATCAGGCCGAGCTCGACCGTTCGCTCGCCTTGATGACTCATCGGCTTCGGGGCTCTGTCATCCTCAAGATCGCCGCGGACGTCCGCGCGATGATTGCGGCCGGGAAGCCGGTCTGCAACCTGACCGCCGGCGATTTCGATCCGAAGCAGTTCCCGATCCCGGCGCCGCTGCTCGACGGCATCCGCCGGGCCCTGGAGCGGGGCGAGACCAATTATCCGCCGTCCGAAGGCATGGCCCAGCTCCGGAAGGCGATCGTGGACCACACCGAGCGGGATCTGGGCGTCCGCTATCCGGTGGAGTCGGTGCTGGTGGCGGGCGGCGGGCGGCCGATCGTCTATGCCGCCTACCGCGCCGTCCTCAACCCGGGTGACACGGTCGTATACGGCGTGCCTTCGTGGAACAACGACTATTACAGCGAGATCATCGAGGCCCACAAGGTCGAGATCGTGGCCACCCGGGAAAACGGGTTCCAGCCCACCGCGGCCCAGATTGCCCCTCACCTCGGCTCGGCCGCTCTGCTCTGTCTGTGCTCGCCCGGCAATCCGACCGGCACGATGATGGCAGCCGAGACTCTGCGAGAGATCCTCGAGGCCGTCGTACGGGAGAATTCGGCCCGGCACCAGACCGGCCGGCGGGCGTTGTTCGTGTTCTTCGATCAGATCTACAGCGCGCTCGCCTATGCGCCGAGCCAGCACGTTCATCCGCTCACGCTGGTGCCCGAGGTGGCGCCGTACCTCATGACGCTCGACGGCATCTCCAAGGCGTTTGCCTCCACCGGGCTCCGGGTCGGCTGGGTCTGCGCGGCCCCGGCGCTCATCAGCCGGATGAAAGACTTCCTCGGCCACGTTGGGGCCTGGGCTCCTCGGCCCGAACAGGTGGCGACGGCCGAATTCCTCAACGATCACGAAGCGGTGCAGCAGTACCGCGGGGAAATCCACGCCAAGGCCAAGGCCCGGCTCGATGCCCTCTACCAGGGCTTCATGGCGCTCAGGGCCGCCGGGTTCCCGGTCGATTGCGTCGATCCGCAGGGCGCCATCTATCTCTCGCTTCAGCTCGATCTGGTCGGCCGAACGATCGACGGAAAACCGATCCGTTCCAACGAGGACATTCGGCAGATCATGCTGGAGCAGGCGGGCCTCGGCGTCGTCCCCTTCCAGGCCTTCGGCCTCAAGGAGGAGAGCGGCTGGTTCCGGATGTCCGTCGGGGCCGTGTCGCTCAAGGACATCGCGGACGCCTTCCCCCGGATCCGAACGTTCCTCGACAAGGTGAAGTAGCGCGCGTGGGCAGCACCTTGCTTCGCCGTGTTTTGCTGGTCGCCATGCTGGCTGCGGTGCCGGCGGCCGCGCAGACGCCGGCCGTCAAGGGTTCGATCCGAGGGCTCGTCTACGACAGCCTAGTCGCTTCCGGGCCGCTGAACGGCGCCACCGTGGAGTTGCTGGAACTTGGCCGCGTGGTCACCACCGACTCGCGGGGCACCTTCCGGTTCGACAGTCTGCCGGGAGGGCGGTACACCCTTTCGTTCAGTCACCCGTCGCTCGTCAGCACTGGATTCACACCGCCCGACCGCTCCTTCGATCTCACCGCCGGCCTGGACATCGTCGTCACGCTGGCCACCCCGTCGGCCAATACCATTTATCGGCGGCTTTGCCCCGGGGTCCGCGACCAGCGGACCGGCGTGCTCCTGGGCAC
>JANXXJ010000040.1 GCA_025350665.1 Gemmatimonadota bacterium
GTGGAGTTCGTCACCTCGACCGAGGCGACGTTCGACATCGAATTTCCGGACGAGTTCTGGACCGGCAGTGGTCCGGTGACGCTGGGCCGGATGGTGGACTACGTTCGCGCCAGCGCGGGAGCGTAGTCCGGTTCCTCAGCAGCGTTCCAGCACCCCCGCCATGCCCTGGCCGACCCCGATGCACAGGCTGACCAGCGCGTAGCGGCCCTTCCGCGCCTGCAGTTCGCGCGTGGCGGTCAGCGCCAGGCGGGCCCCGGACATGCCTAACGGGTGACCAAGCGCGATCGCCCCGCCGTTGACATTGAGCCGGGGATCGTCATCGGCCAGGCCCAGTTCCCGGGTACACGACAGCACCTGGGCCGCGAAGGCCTCGTTGATTTCGATCAGGTCCATCTGCTCCAGCGTGAGCCCCAGACGGGTGAGCAACTTCCGGATCGCGAACACCGGTCCGATGCCCATGATCCGAGGCTCGACCCCCGCGACCGCGGTACCGAGAATCCGGGCCGCCGGCGTCAGGCCGGTCAATTTGATGCCGGCCTCCGAGGCCAGCAGCAGCGCGCAGGCCCCGTCGTTCAACCCCGACGCGTTGCCGGCCGTGACCGAGCCTTTGCCGTCGGTCCGAAAGGCGGGCTTCAACTTGGCCAGACCCTCGACGGTCGTATCAGGCCGGATGAACTCATCCTGATCAACCACCGTCGGCTCCTTGCCCTTGCCCGCGGCGGGAATAGTCACCGGTACGATCTCCGTCGTGAACCGGCCCGCCTTCCGGGCGGCGGCGGCTTTTTGCTGGGACGCGGCCGCGAAACGATCCTGGTCCTCCCGCGAAATCGATCGGGTTTCGAGGAGATTCTCCGCGGTCTGCCCCATGGGGTCGACCCCGTACTTCTCCTTCATCCTCGGGTTCACGAACCGCCAGCCCAGGCTGGTGTCGAACATTTCGATGTCCCGGGCGAACGCCTTGGCCGCCTTGCCCAGGACGAACGGCGCCCGCGTCATCTGCTCGACGCCGCCGGCAACATAGAAATCACCGTCGCCGGTCATGATCGCCCGGGCCGCATTGCCGACCGCGGCCAGGCCCGACGCGCACAGACGGTTCACGGTTTCGCCGGCGACCGACGGCGGCAAGCCGGCCAGGAGGCCCGCCATCCGGGCGACGTTCCGGTTGTCCTCGCCGGCCTGGTTGGCGCAGCCGAGGATCACGTCGCCGATCAGCGCGGGGTCGAGCGATGGGTGGCGGGCCATCAGCGCGGCGATGGCATGGGCGGCGAGGTCGTCGGCGCGGACCGGCGACAGCGCGCCGGTCAGACTGCCGATGGGGGTGCGGACGCCGTCGATGATGTAGGCTGGGTTCATGGTGACCAAGATAACGGCCCCGTCCGCCGGGGCGACTTGGGCTCCGCTCGCTTCAGTACGTGTCGAAGAATCGCTGAATCTCGCGGGGGTCGCGGGTCCTGGTGAGGGCGAGCATCAACAGAATCCGGACCTTCTGGGGCGTGAGATGGTGCACGCTGATCATCGGCAGCCAGGGCGTGCGGAACACGAAGGTGCTGTCCATCCCGGGACACTCGTCATGGATTCGGGCCCGCGAACTGTCGGACGGATCGTTCCCCGACACATTCTCACCGCTCGGGAAAGCCGCCACCACCGGCACGCCCGTCCGCACGAGCGCCTGATAGGTCGCCGACTCGGCACAGGTGAAGCCGGTCACCGACACCACGACGCCCGCGGGGGCGCGCTGATAGGTGCGCCCGGTGCTCCCGGGGTAGGCGAACACCAGGTCCACGTCCGGCAGCGCGGTTACGCCGGCCAGATCGAACTCGCTCGCCGGCCCCCGGCGCCGGGCGGGCGCATAGAAGAACTCGGGCCCGTTCCGCGCCACCACGCCGAGCATCCCCATGTCCCCGCCGTCGAAGCCGCCGACCCGCTGGTAGTGCTTCCGGACCTCACGAGCGGAGATGATCCGGTCGTCCATGACGACCATCACACCCTTGCCCACCGCCTGCGGCGCAACGGCGGTCCGCACTGCCGCCAGCAGGTTGATCGGACCGTCGGCGCTGATGCCGGTGGCCGGACGCTGGGCGCCGACCAGGACCACCGGCTTCTCCGAGCGCACGGTGAGATATAGGAAGAACGCGGTCTCCTCGAGCCGGTCCGTGCCATGCGTCACGACCACACCGGCAAGGTCAGGCCGGGAGCGCAGCACCCCATCGATGCGGCGGGCCAGCGCAATCCATTGATCGGGTGAAATCAGCGGGCTCGCGACGTTCGAGAACTGCTC
This sequence comes from Gemmatimonadota bacterium, assembly GCA_025350665.1. Lineage (GTDB taxonomy): Bacteria > Gemmatimonadota > Gemmatimonadetes > Gemmatimonadales > GWC2-71-9 > SHZU01. Next base: position 2,279 of record JANXXJ010000040.1, read on the forward strand.
AGTCTCGACCTGCGCGACCGCCGCGAGTTGAGGGACGGAGGCGAGAATCTGCTCGGCGGTCAGCGTCCCGGCCCGGTAGGCACCGAGCGTCCCGGGGACATCCTGCACTCCCGCGATGGTCCCGCCGGTGGCGATGACGAGAACTTTGGGGCGCGGGGCGGACTCAGGTTGCGCAGCGAGAACGCCGGGCGCCGCGCCCAGGAGCGCCACGAACGCGAACCAGGCCCGGAAGCGGATCAACCGGCGCAGTGGCAGCGCCACCGGATTACGGCGCACGAACACCGAGTTGGCCCAGCGCCCTGGCCAGGAACTGATATTCCTCGCCCCCGTTGTAGAGCGCCGCGGACACCCGGAGGTAGCGGGCCCGGTGCATCGGCCACGAAAACACCACCACCTGGATCCGGTATTCCTCGAGGAGCCTCGTCATCAGCGGGTCGGCCGTGAGGGTGGGGCGACGCGGATCAGTGTCCGGCTCGATGGCGAGCGTGGCCATCGAGGCCAGCATCGACGCCGGCACGCGGCGCGGCGCGCCGATCGCATCGGCCAGGACGTCGCGGGCGCCGACGGCAAGGGCGCGGTTCCGCTCCATGATCGCGGGCCAGCCACGGGGGAGGAGCCCGCCCAGATACTCGATGGCTTTCGGGATGCAGAGCCACGGGGTGGGATCGATGGTGCCGGGCCAGTCGTGCTCGGCGCGAAACCGTTCCGGCCCGTCCGGCCCGGCGGTGTGCCCGTGACTGGTGACCAGCGGGTGGATCAGATGGCGCCGGTCGGCCCGCACCGCCAGCACGCCGGCCGCCTTCGGGGTGCAGAGCCACTTATGGCAGTTGGTGGCTACGTACGCCGCGCCTAACGCCAAGACGTCGAGCGGCACGATCCCGGCGCCGTGGGCCGCGTCGAGCAGCACGTCGATCCCGCGGGCTTCGAGTTCCCGGGTGAGGCGCTCGAACGGGAGCCGGAGCGCGGTGGGGCTCGTCACCGCGTCGATCATGGCAACCCGGGTCCGGTCGGTCGCCGCGGCGAGCACCAGCTCGACGATCTGCTCCTCGCTCTCGGGCGGGAACGGGAGCGCCACGGGCACCACCCTGGCCCCCTGCCGAGCGGCCACGGCTTCGACCGTGTTGCGACAGGCCTGGTAGGCGTGGTCGAGGACCAGGATTTCGTCGCCGGGCCGGAAGGTCAGGCTCTTGAGCACCGTATTGACCGCGGCGGTGGCGTTGGCCTGGAAGGCGACCCCGGCGGGGTCGGCGTTGATGAACCGGGCAATGGCCTCGATGGCCTGGCGCCACAGACCGGGACGTTCGTTGAAGTAGAAGCCGGTCGGGTTGGCCTCGATCAGGCCCCGGAGCCGGGTCTGCTCGGCCAGGACCGCAGTGGGGCAGGCGCCAAACGAGCCGTGGTTCAAGACGGCGACGGTAGGGTCGAGGGACCAGTGGCCGGCGAGGTCGCCGCGGGCGGGACGGGGGTCTGAGATAGTCATGGTGTCGGGCGGAAGATAACGTCGAGTCGGCGGGCGTATGCGCGGGGCCGGTGCTAAATTGGGGCGCGGTCCCACCCCCGTTTTCACTAACGTACAGGTCCCCCATGTCCCAAGACACCGTCCTCCTCGAACGCCGGGACGGCGTGGCCCGACTGACCCTGAACCGTCCCGACGTCCTCAACAGCTTCAACCACGGGATGTTCGGCCGGTTGCAAGGACTGCTGGCGGACATCGCGGCGGACCGGACCTGCCGGGCCGTCTATCTCACCGGCGCGGGCCGGGGCTTCTGCGCCGGCCAGGATATCGGCGGGCCGGCGTCGGCCGGCGACTACGGGAGCCACCTTGAGACGTCCTGGAACCCGGTCGTCCGGGCCGTCCGGGCCCTCGATCTGCCGGTCGTCTGCGCCGTCAACGGGGTCGCCGCGGGGGCAGGCGCCAATCTCGCCCTGGCCTGCGACTTCGTGATGGCGGCCGAGGAGGCGTCGTTCATCCAGGCCTTCATCAACATCGGACTGGTGCCGGACAGCGGGGGCTCATGGTCGCTGCCGTTCCTGGTGGGCCGGGCTCGCGCCACCGCCGCCCTGATGCTGGGTGAAAAAATTCCCGCCAGGCAGGCCGCGGAGTGGGGAATGATCCTCAAGGCGGTGCCGCTGGCGAGCCTCGAACCGGAGGCCTGGGCGCTGGCAAGCAAGCTCGCCTCGATGCCGACCCTGGCCCTCGGACTTACCAAGCGCCTGATCAACGCGGCGCCCGGCAACACCTTCAGCGCCCAGCTCTCACTCGAAGGCGAGCTCCAGACGATCGCCGGCAAGAGCCGGGATCATGCCGAAGGGATCGCGGCCTTCAAGGAAAAGCGGAAACCCGCCTTCACGGGGCAATGACCGGATGACCGATCTGATCGTCGGCGTCCTCGGCGCCGGCACCATGGGCAGCGGGATCGCGCAGGTGGCCGCGGCCGCCGGGCACCAGGTGATCCTGGCTGACCCGTTCGCGGGCGCCGCGGACCGGGCCCGGGATGCCCACGCCAAGACCATGGCCAGAGAAGTCGAGAAAGGCCGGCTATCCAGGGACCAGGCCGACCACCTCCTGGCCCGGATCCAATATCTCACGCCGGGCAGGGACGACTACTCGGCCTTTGCGCCCGCGGGCCTCGTGATCGAAGCGATCATCGAAGACCTTGGCATCAAGAAGTCCACGTTCAAGGGCCTCGAAGCGGCGACGACCGACCGCGCGATCCTCGCGAGCAACACCTCGTCGCTCTCGATCACCGCCATCGCCGCGGCCTGCCGTCGGCCCGAGCGGGTCGTCGGCATCCACTTCTTCAATCCGGCGCCGGTGCTGCCGCTGGTGGAGATCGTCCCCGGCGTCATCACCGATCCGGATGTGACCGCGAGATCGAGGACACTGGTGGACGCCTGGGGCAAGACCACCGTACTTGCCTCCGACACTCCCGGGTTCATCGTGAACCGGATCGCCCGGCCGTTCTACGGCGAAGCACTCCGGATCTTCGAGGAAGGCCTCGCGGACAAGGCGACGATCGACTGGGCCATGAAGGAGGCCGGCTTCAAGATGGGGCCGTTCGAACTCATGGACCTGATCGGCAACGACGTGAACTACGCCGTGTCTACCTCCGTGTTCGAAGCCTTCGGCTACGATCCGAAGTACCGGCCGTTCCTCTCGCAGAGGCGCCTGGTTGACGGCGGGCTCTTCGGCCGGAAGACGGGCCGAGGCCACTTTGACTACCGCCCGGGCGCCACGAATCCCGAACCGACTCGCGATCCCGAGCTCGCGGAAGCCATCGCTCCACGGGTGATCGCCGTGCTCATCAACGCCGCCGCCGACGCCCTCTTCTGGCGGGTGGCCTCGGCGCGGGACATCGACCTGGCGATGACCAAGGGCGTGAACTACCCGAAAGGCCTGCTCGCGTGGGCCGACCAACTGGGGCCGGCCACCGTTCTCTCCCGGCTCGACCGGCTCTTCGCCGAGTACGGGGAGGAACGCTATCGAGCATCGCCCCTGCTCCGCCAGGTCGCGGCCGAGAACCGGCCCTTCCACCCATGAGCCCACTCTCCCCGCAGGACCTGGCCGAACGGGTGGCCGCGAGCATGATGAAGACGGATGAGTTCACTCATTGGCTCGGCGCCGAGTTCCTCGAGATTGCGCCGGGCCGCTGCGTACTCCGGATGACCGTGCGGAAGGAGATGTGCAACGGCTTCGGGGTCTGCCACGGCGGCGTGAGTTTCGCGTTTGCTGACAGCGCCTTCGCCTTTGCCTGCAACACCCAGGGCAACCTGGCGGTCAGCATCGACAACAACATGACCTACCCGGCGCCGATCCGGCCGGGGGACGTCCTCACCGCGACCGCGGTCGAGGCGGTCCGAAGCAACCGGGTCCTCTATTACCACGTCACCATCACCAACGACGCCGGCGCGGTGGTGGGCCTCTTCCGGGGCACCGCTTTCCGGACCGAGAAGCCTCACGCCATCACCGACGAACCGGACCGGATTCCGGACCAGGACCGGATTTCGTAAGGGCGGCCGTAAGGCCGCCCTTACGGGGGTCGTCGAATTACGGGGATTGCTGCAATGACGCAAGATCTCGATTGGGGGAGGATCTACCACCTCGCGAACGTTTCGCGGCTGCTCGATCACATCGAGGAGACCCGGCTCGTCCCCGAGAAGAAGGTCGCCTACCAGTTCAGCGCCCGGGGCCATGACGTCCCCCAGGTCATCCTGGGCCAGTTCCTGAATCACGCCCACGACGGCATCAGCGCCTACTATCGCTCCCGGCCGCTGCTGCTGACCCTCGGCCTCTCGATTTCCGACGCCTTCGCCGGCTCGATGGGAAGATCCGGCGGCTTCAGCGACGGGCGGGACATCGGGGTGGTCTGCAACCTCCCGGGCGTACAGGGCCCCGCCGTCCTCCCGATGTCGGGCGATGTCGGCTCTCAATACACGCCCTGCGCCGGCTGGGCCCAGGCGATCACCTATCATCGCGACGTGCTCGGCGATGCCAGCTACCAGGGCGCCATCGGCTGCGTTCTCGGCGGCGACGCCAGTGTCGCGACCAGCGGTTTCTGGTCGGCCCTCACCATCGCCACCACGCTCAAGCTGCCAATGCTGTTCTACATCGAGGACAACGGGTACGGCATCTCGGTCCCCTCCACGCTGCAGACGCCGGGCGCCAACATCGTCGACAACCTGGCCTCGTTCAAGAATCTCCGGCTCTCCCAGGGCGACGGCACCAGCCCGGCCGAAGCCTCGACCCTGTTCGCCGAGGCGGTAGCGTACGTCCGCGCCGGCCATGGCACCGCGATGGTCCGCCTGACGGTGCCCCGGCTCTCGGGCCATTCCGGCCAGGACACCCAGGCGTACAAGCCGGCCGATCTCCTCGATCGCGAACGGGCCAACGATCCGTTGCCCAAGCTTCGGGCCTTCCTTGCGGCGGGCATTCTCTCCGAAGCCGAACTCCTCCGGATCGAAGCCCGGGCCGCGGCTGATGTCGACCAGGGACTCGCCGAGGCACTCGCCCGGCCGGAACCGGACAGCGCCAATGTTCTCCGCCACCGATTCACCGAGCATCGGGCGGACGGGTCGCTCGAGGTGCAGATCCGGGGCGGACTCCTGCCGTCCGGCCATCGATTCCCCACCTCGAGCAGCGAACCGAAGCCGGAGGGGCCTCGGATCAACCTGCTGACCGCCGTGCGGAAAGCGCTCGAGTCGGAACTCCGCACCAATCCCAGGCTCCTGCTCTTCGGCGAGGATGTCGGTCCAAAGGGCGGCGTCCACGCCGCCACGTTAGGTCTTCAGGACGCTTTCGGTGACCGGCGGGTTTTCGACACCAGTCTCTCGGAAGAAGGGATCATCGGCCGGGCGGTGGGCATGGCGATCGCCGGGCTCATGCCGGTGGCCGAGATCCAGTTCCGCAAATACGCCGACCCGGCCACCGAGCAGCTCAACAACTGCGGCACCATTCGCTGGCGCACCAACAACCGGTTCGCGGCTCCGATCGTGGTCCGGATGCCCGGCGGCTACGCCCCCAAGTGCGGCGACCCCTGGCACAGCGTCTGTGGCGAGGTCATCTGGGCGCACGCCACCGGCTGGCAAGTGGCGCTGCCGTCGAACGCCGAAGATGCGGTTGGGCTGATCCGGACCGCCATGCGAAGCAACGAGCCCACCATTTTCTTCGAACACCGGGCGTTGCTGGACGGTACCTGGTCCCGGCGGCCCTATCCCGGCGACGAGTTCGTGGTTCCGTTCGGCGAGGCCCGGACCATCGTCGACGGCGACAAGCTCACCTGCGTCACCTGGGGCGCGATGGTGGAGCGGTGTGAGGCCGCGGCGAAGAAGAGCGGCTATGCCGTCCACGTGCTCGACCTGCGCACCATTGCGCCGTGGGACAAGGCCGCGGTCCTCGCGTCGGTCAGGAAGACCCGGCGCTGCCTGATCGTGCACGAAGACACCCTCACCGCCGGGTTCGGCGCCGAGGTCAGCGCGAGGGTGGCGGAGGACGCGTTCCTGTCGCTGGACGCGCCGGTCAAGCGGATGGCGATTCCCGACGTGCCCACGCCGTACAACGTGACGCTGATGAATGCCGTGCTGCCGAAGGTGGACGACATCGCCGCCACGATGGCGGAGTTGATCGAATTCTGAGACCGCTGCCCGGATCGGACGGCGCGGGCCCTGTTACTGGGCCTCGGCCAGGGTGACCTCGGCGGCGCCATCATCGTCGTAGTTCACGACGACTTTCCACGGCCGGCAACAGACTTCGCAATCCTCGACATAATCCTGCTGCGTGCCGCCGGCCGGATCGAGGACAATCTCCACCGTCTCGCCACAGTACGGACAGACGACCTCGGCCGCGGTCTGGAATTCCCCATCCCCGGTTTCCTCAACCTCGGGCAGATCTTCTTCATCGTCGCGCATCGGCTGCTTTCGCGGTAATTGGATCGGTGACTCTGGACCCCCACTCTAGTATCCTTGGGCCCGGTTAGATAGCCCATGACTGAAACCACGACTTACGACCTCGATCATGCCCTGGTTCGCCTGGGCTATCAGGCGTTTCGGCCCGGTCAGCGGGAAGCCGTGGAGACGATCATCTCGCTCGGGCGGCTGTTGCTCGTCGCGCCCACGGGCGGAGGCAAGAGCCTCATCTATCAGCTGCCGGCCACAGTCCTGGGCGGCACATCGCTGGTCATCTCCCCGCTGGTTTCCCTCATGAATGACCAGGTTTCCGCGCTCACCGAACGGGGTGTCGCGGCCACCTTCCTCGCGGCCACCCTCCCCGGTGACGAGATGCGCCGTCGGATGGCGGCCCTGGCCCGAGGCGAATATTCCATCGCCTACGTCGCGCCGGAACGGTTGGCCTTCCCGGGGTTCCGGGGTCTCGCGCGCGACGTGGCCTGCCCGCTCATCGCGATCGACGAAGCGCATTGCATCTCCGAGTGGGGCCACGACTTCCGGCCCGACTACCTGCAGATCGGCGACCTCCTTTCCGACCTGAACGGCGCCCGGGTCCTGGCCTGCACCGCCACCGCCACCCCGGTGGTCCGGGACGAGATCCTGGTCCGCCTCGGCCTGCCGGCCGACACGCCGCAGCTGGTCCGCGGGTTCGCCCGCCCGAATCTGGGCCTCCGGGTCCGTGATGTTCGGAGCGCCGCTGAGACCACCCGCGTGGTCGATCAAGCCCTGGCCGACGCGATCGGAGGCCCGAAGCAGGGCCGCGGCACCGCCATCGTCTACGCACCTACTCGTCGCCAGACCGAGGAAGAGGCCGGTCGCCTGGCCGACGCCGGCTGGCGCTCCGCCGCCTACCATGCCGGCCTGGACGGTGCGACTCGGGAACGGGCCCAGGCGCGGTTTCGCGACGGCAAACTCGATGTCATCGTGGCCACCAACGCGTTCTGCATGGGTATCGATCGGAGTGACGTCCGGGCGGTGATTCACCTGGCGGCGCCGGGATCGATCGAGGCCTACTATCAGGAAGTCGGGCGCGCCGGCCGCGACGGGGCCGACGCCGTCGGGGTCCTCTGCACCAGTCCGGCCGATCTGCCGCTCCGCCGCCGGCTCCTCGAGATGCCGAGTGACGGCATCGCCCCCGATCCGGTCCGGGTCCAGTACCGCTGGTCGCTCTTCCTCGAATTGATGCGCTGGGCCGAGGGCGGCACCTGCCGCCATGACGCGATCCTCCGGTACTTCGGTGACGAAGCCGAAACCCTGGCGGGCTGCGGCCGGTGCGACAACTGCACCGCCCTCGATGGCGCCGCCGACAACGACCCGGCGGAAACCGCCATCATGGTCCGGAAAGCACTCAGCGCCGTTGCGCGGACCCACCGGCGTTTCGGCCTCCAGGCCGCCGTCAAGCTGCTCGCCGGTCAGGCGGATCCTCGACTCGAGCGCTCGGGGCTCGCGGCCTCGAAGACGTTCGGCGCCCTCGAGGGCAAGACCGAAGATTGGATTACGGCATTGCTCCGCCGCTGCGTCACGGCCGGGTGGGTCGATTTCACCGCCGACGAACGCCCCCTGGTGCTGCTCACCCGGGCGGGGAAAGCGGTTCTCTTCGCCGACGGACCGGTTCGCCTCCTGCTGCCGCCTGACCGCACCGCGACTCCGCGCCCGAGGGCCCACGGCAAACGAGCTCGCGTCGAGTCGGAACACTCCGCCGATCCAGCCACAGAGGCGCTGTTCGAGGCCTTGCGGGCCCGGCGTCTCGAACTCGCCCGCGGTGCCGGGCTGCCGCCCTATGTCGTGGCCAACGACCGGACCTTGCGGGAACTGGCCGAGCTCAGACCCAGGAGCCTCGCCGCCCTCGAGGATATCTACGGGATCGGCCCCGCCAAGGCCGCCAAGTATGGCGACGACTGGCTCCGGATCATCGACCGCGCCCAGGCCCGCTAACTTCAGGGTGGACCCGCACTAGAGGAATACGACGATGGACGTGGATCCGATGGAAGCTGCCAAGCCTGACGACGCCGACCCGGCCGCCGGCCCTCACGGCCGGCTCAACGCCATGGTGGCGGTGGCCGTCGCCATCATCGCCACCTTCATGGGGATCTGCAATGTGAAGGACGGCAACATCGTCCAGGCGATGCAGCAGGCCCAGGCCGACAAGATCGACAACTGGAACTTCTACCAGAGCCGGAACATCCGGGAAGAGGTCATGCACGCCACCGCCGCGGAACTCAGCGCCCTCTCGGCCGCGGTGCCGGTCAAGAGCCGCGCGGCGCTCGACACGGTCGCGGCACGCTACCGGCTTCTGGCGGAGGAACAAGCGAAAAAGAAAGATGCGGTCAAGGCGGAGGCCGAGGGCGCCCAGAAGCGCTACGACGAGCTCAATTACCACGACGACCAATTCGACCTCGCCGATGCGATGCTGGCCATCGCCATTTCGCTTCTCGCCATCACCTCGCTGACCCACAAACGGTGGCTCTTCGCCATTGCCCTGGTCCCGACCGCCATCGGCTTGGTGATGGGCCTCGCCGGGCTGGTGGGGTGGAGGCTTCACTCCGACTGGATCGCTGCTCTGCTCTCCTGACCACCGGCCCGGCCGAGGCGCGGGCCCAAGTCGTCAGTTCCCGACCCAGGCCCCGTTGAGCATGACCCGGCGGATCCGGCGCATGGCGGTGATGTCCTGGTCCGGCCGGCCTTCCACCAGCACCAGGTCCGCCATCTTGCCGGCTTCGACGCTGCCGAGGCGGGCGCTGACCCGGAAGAACCGGGCGTTCTCCATCGTGCCGGCCACGATCGCCTCCATCGGCGACAGCCCCGCCTCGACCAGTAGTTCCATCTCCCGCTGATACGCCCAGCCGCGCTCGGCGTGCGGAACCGACGAATGAGAGCCGACCACCACCCGAGCCCCGGCCCGCCGAACCTGGCCCGTGAACGCCACCATTCGGCGGAATCCCTCGACCTGAACCGGCGTCGCGCCGCGGTCCCCGGCCTGGACCTCGAACACCGCCAGCGTCGGCGAAACGAACACCCGACGCCGGACGATCGCGTCGACGACCATCCGGGCCCGGGCTGACACGAGATCAACGCCGCTCCACACCTGGTAGCGCCCGTCCCGCCTCGCGTTGTTGTCGGCCAGCACCGACTGGCGGTACCGCTCGGCCGCCAGGGGCGGAAGCAGCGCGGTGCCGAACGACGTGATGTGCTCGATCCCGTCCACGCCCGCCGCCATCGCGGTCAACGCATCGACCGTCTCGAGATGCGCGGTCACCGGCACGCCCCGACGGTGTGCGGCGCTGACCGCCTCGGCGATCAGGCTGGGCGGAAGGCGGAAGTAGACCTTGATGACCGACGCACCCTGGTCGATCAGCCGATCCACGCCGGCCCTGGTCTCCGCGGCGTCTCTGACCAGATAGGAATCCTCGGGGTAGGCGGGCGGCGCCTGATCGAGGTGGGGCCCGGCGAGAAACAGCCGGGGAATGGTCTGGCCGGATGCCCGGACGCCGTCGTAATTCTCGATCCAGGCACCCGGGTCCCGTACCGAGGTGATTCCGTGGCTCAGGTAGAGCGAGGGAAGACCTTGGTCGCCGTCGAGATGGAAATGGGCGTCGATCAGACCGGGTACGACCGAAAGGCCAGCCCCGTCCACCATCTCGGCGCCGCGCGGAATCGTCACGTTGGCGCGCGGGCCCACCGCGACGATCCGGCCGGCTCGAACGATTACCACGCCGTTGGTGATCGGCGCGCCACCGCGACCATCAATGATCGTGGCGCCGGCAATCGCGATGACGGCCGGAGGCGGGACGGTCAAGCGATTCACTTCGTGGAGCGGCGTCACCACCGCTCCCTGCAGCAACGCCAGCAGGATCATCCGATCCACCTCGCGGACCAGGCCGGCACCAGCAGGCGCCGCCAGCCGCCAGGAGTGGCATGAACATCATGGTGGCGCTTGCCTCCCGGTTCGTCGTATGGGGTAGACCCGAACATGGATCACGTCGTCCTGGTCGCGCCAGGTGGCCAGCATGTCGTCCAGCCCGATCGCCTTCGGTTCGACGCCAGCCGGCACCGAAACCCGCGAAAGCCACTGGCCCGATCGAATACCGAGTAGAGCCCCGGTCGGTTCCGCTGACCCGGTTCGCCGTACTCCTGGACCCAGACCTCGCCGGTAGCGGCGACCAGCACCGGACCATACGGTGGTTTGGTCTCGGGCTTCGGATCGGCCGCCTCTCACACCCACCGCCTGCCTGTCACGGCGTCGCCGGCGTAATCGCGTAGTTCTTCGGCGCCACCCCGCCCATCAGATTCTGGACGAAATAATCCCAGGTCCGCCGGATCACGTACGGATTGTCGGTCAACTGGTGGTTCGCGTCGGGCACGATCAGCAGGTCGAAAGTCTTGTTCGCCTTGATCAACGCGTCCACCAGGGCAATCGTGTGCGCCGGATGGACGTTGTCGTCCATGTCCCCATGCAGCAGGAACAGCTTGCCCTCGAGTTGGTTGGCGTAGGTCTTGTTTGCGGCCGCGGTGTAGTTATCGGTCTTGCTCACGGTGTCACGCACCAGCAGCCCCTGGAACCGCTCACCCCAGCCATGGTAGTAGGTCCGGTTGTCGTGATTGCCCGAGGTCGACACCGCCACCTTGTAGAAGCCCGGATACCGGAGCAGGGCGTCGGTCGAGGAGAAGCCGCCACCCGAGTGGCCGTAGATCCCCACCCGGTCGAGGTCGAGCTGCGGGATCCGGACACCCAGCTGCTTGATCACGGCGAGATGATCGGGAATGCCGTTGTCCCCCAGGTTCCCGTACCAGGAGGCATAGAGGGCCTTGGCGCGACCGGTGTTGCCTAACGCGTCGATCGACACGATTACGAAACCGAGTTCGGCCAGCGCCTGGACCTGACCGCTCATCGGATAGTTGAACCCGCCCCGCTGGGGATAGAAGCTCTTGATGGCCGGCGTGATCAGCGGACCGGGGTAGATGTGATCGATGACGGGATACTTCTTCGTGGTGTCGAAGGTGCTGGGCTTCCAGATCACCCCCCAGACTTCGGTGACGCCGTCCCGCGCCTTGGCCATGAAGATTTCACCGGGCTTCCAGCCGGTGGCGAGGAGGTCCTTGATGTCGGCCCGTTCGAGTTCCACCGGCGGCGTGCTCCCCACATTCCGGAGCATCACCACCGGCGGCCGCGACACCGTCGAGTAGGTGTCGATGAAGTACCGGCCCGACGGGACCGGCATCACCTCGTGGTTCCCGTCCTCCGGCGAGAGCAGGGCGAGCCCGGCGCCGTCGAGCCCGGCCGAGTAGAGGAAGTTGTAGTCCGGATGACGGCCCGCCTCGTGACCCTTGGCGGTGAAGAAGATCCGGCCCAGCTTCTCGTCGACCCAGAGCAGCTTGCTCACGGTCCAGGGGCCCGCGGTGATCTGGTTCTTGAGCTTCCCGTCCGGACCGAACCGGTAGTAGTGGCCGAAGCCGTCCCGCTCCGAGAACCAGACGATGTCGCCGTTGGCCAGGACCTTCCAGTTGGGGCCGGCCGCCCCGAACAGGTCGATCACCCCCACGACATAGGACGCGGCACTGTCACCAAGCACGACCCTGGCGTCGCCGGTCGCGGCGTCCGCGCTCATCAGATGCACCTTCTTCGGTCCTCGGTTCACGTGGGTGAAGAACACCCGGTCTCCCGAGGCCGACCACTGCAGTTCGCCGGCGCCCGTGGCCGAAAACGAGTAGATCGACATTTGCGGTTCGGGATCCGCCTTCACCTTCGTGACGCTGCGAGCCCCGACATCCGCGACGTACCACTCGGTGGTCGTGACCGTGCTGTCGCCCGGCAGGCCGTAGGGATAGCTGTACTCGACCGGCCGGGCCGAGGTCATGCTGATCAGGTGAAATTTCTCGACCTTCCGCTCGTCATACCGCGCCACTGCAATCCGCTTCGAGTCCGGCGACCACACCGCCACCGCCCGGCTCGGCAGCTTGAACCGGACCTGACTCGGCAACGGCGACGTCACCCCGTATGCGTACCCGTCGCTGCCATCGGTGGTGAGTTTGATCGAGTCACCGCCGGCCGCAGGCCGGACCCAGAGGTTCCCGCCCGAGCTGAACGCGTCCCACTTGTCGTCCGGCGACCGGACATACCGCGTCAGGTTCGGCAGCGTGTCCGCCTTGGCGCAACGATAGGAGCCGAGCTCGCACCGAAACCCGCGGGTCCCGATCCGGAACCGGACCGCGCTCTCGTCGCGCCCCTCCTGGTCGAACGCCAGGGTCTGGAACGGGAGCTTGGCCGGATTGAGCGCCGTGTCCGCCGCCATCGAGAGCGCCGCGGCCAGCCGGCTGTTGTCGAACAGCGTCGCCTTGGCGCCGGTGGCCGGATTCACTGTCAGAAACTGGAAGCCCTCGCGGGTCTGCACTCGATACCAGAACCGGGTGCTGTCCCGATACCACGTGGGGGCCACTTGGTCGTGATAGATATTCCGGAGCGCGTTCCAGGTCAGGAACTGCTCGGCCCGCTGATAGTTCTGGGCGCCGGCAGACGCCGCCGCGCCGAGGCCGAGCGCCACGGCGCCCGCCAATGATCGAATCCGCATGGTGTCTCCTTGATGAATCAGGGCCAGACCGTCAGTCCGGACCCGCCCTTGCCCCGTTCTCCCGTCCGGTGGGCCAGCAGGGCCCTGGACGTGAGAATCTCCACACTGTCAATGGTGAAGATGAGCCGCCCGCCGGACTCTTCCGCGCGGGGCGCAAATTTGCCCGTCCGCATCTTCTGCACCGCGCCAAGTGCCACGGCCAGCCGTGCCGGCTCGACATTGGCCGTGTTGTGGGCGGGAAGAAGCTGCTTGAGACTCGGCGTCAGCGCCACCAGCCGCGCCATCGAGTGCTCGTAGGCGTCGAGGGTCGGTTTCGGGAACATAGAGCCAGAGCGCGCCCTTGTAGTAGGTGTCTCCGGTCCAGAGGAGACCGTTGGTGCGGTCGAGCAGCGCCGTGGCGTCCGGGGTGTGACCGGGCACCTGGAGTACCTCGATGGTCCGGCCGCCCAGATCGATGACGTCGCCGTCCTTGATGACACCGGTGGCCTTCCACGGCCTGGTCCGGAACGCGGCCGTGTCGAGCCCCGCGGGCGCCCCTTTGCAGAAGGCACTCGGCGCCACCTCGGTCGCCAGATTCTCGTGCGGGAAGCCCGCCAGGTTCGCCCGCGTGTACGGCGAATCGATCGCGAGGATCCGGTCGAACTCCCAGTTCCCGCCAACGTGATCGTAGTGAGTGTGGGAGTTGATGACGGTGACGGGAAGCCTGGTCAGCTGCTCCACCAGCGGCCGGAGCGGCATCATGCCGATCCCGGTGTCGAACATCAAGGCCTGCTTCGACCCCACGATGAGATAGGAGACGGCTTCCTGGAACTGGTAGGGCTCGACGAAGGCATACACCCCCGTCGCGGCCTCCACGACCTCGAACCAGTCGGACGCGACCGGTGCGACCGGCAAGGCCTTGTTGGCCGGACGTGGCACGTCGGCGCACCAGCCCTGCAGCGCGGCGATGGCGGGAGGGGTGGCCGACGGCGGGGCAGCCGCTGGCTTCGGCGTACACCCCGAGACCGCCGCGGCGGCCGCGGCGGCCGCGGCGAACAGAACAACTCGGCTGGATCGGAACATGGTTCCAAACTCCAACCGGCGGGGCGGGTTGTCAAACCCGCAATCGCTGAACCGACCCTCTCAATGGAGGCGGAGCACCCAGCGGAAGGACTGCCCGATCCGGACATAGCTGTTGTAGGTGTCGGCAGGTGGGTCCACCGGATCCGCCCGGTTCACCCACAATGTCACCCGGACAGTCACCGTCCCGTTGTTGTTCGGCAGCGCTGACCGGGACAGCGCCCAGGGAAACGTCAATTCGGTCGTCCCGTCGGCCGTCGTCGTGCCGTGATCGGAGGTGAACTCGGCGCTCCACCCGTGGAAGGTGGCCACTGGCGTGAAGGACAGTTCAGGCGTGATGTGGAGTATCGGATCAGCACCGGCCGCCACGTCGACCGTATCCGGATCGAGCCGGCCCCGGAGCCCCCAATTGAACGGCCCAATCGCCGGCAGCTTCTCCACCGCCGGAAGGCGAATGGCGAGCGGCCGCGATCCCGCCGCAATCGGCTCGCGGCTCACATACTGGAACTGCGCCGCCGAGAAGGTCGACGGATTGGTCAACACGATGGACCCGACGGTCAGGGTATCGTTGGCGATCCGCCTGAAGGCACCATTCGCCAGAATGCCGGGATTCAGGTAGCCGCTGATCGTCACCCCCAGCGGTCCTGGCGGCGCGGAGTCCCGGGGATCGGGGACCAGAATGTCGAGCCCCATGCTGGCATATCGGGCCGGCGGCTGCGCAACGACACCGTTGATGATCGGGCCACCCGCTTCCGTACACGCCGCCAGCAACGTCAGAACCGGCAAGCCGGTGATTCGGAATCGACCCATCATGGCACCTCCAGGCGCCTGAGCAAGATACCCGCCGGCCGCCTGAGGGATCGTGATCGGGATCACCAACCCCCGGGCCGATCCGCCCCGCCCGGCCTGGCTGTTGTTGATTGGAGGTCGGGGACTGGCTCCACGCGAACGGCGAGGGCATCTTCGGTTTGCCGGATCCGCACCGGTTGCGGGTCCATTCGGCATCGCCAACGACACGAGGACCAGACCATGACGATCTCCCGCCGCGACTTCCTCGCCACCACCGGCACCTGCGCCGCGCATCTCGCTCTGGCCGGCGCCATCCTCCCGCCGGCCATCCGGCGCCGTTGGACCTTGCCGACAGGCCGCGTGGTGGCCGCGGAACCGTTCGCCCGGCTCGAAAACGTGGGCAAGGACGTCTGGGCCCTGATCTCGACCCCGCTCTCGGGCGATTTCACCACCGTCTGCAACGGCGGCCTGATCGCCGGCAAGCACGGAGTTCTCGCGATCGAAGGCTTCATGCAACCGGCCGGCGCCAGGTGGCTCGCCACCCGGGCGAAGGAGTTGACCGGCTCCTGGCCCACCCACGTGCTGGTCACCCACTATCACTCCGACCACACCAACGGCGTCGCGGGCTACTTCGACGGCGGCATGACCCCGAAGATCCACAGCACCGCCGCCACCCAGTCCCAGGTGAAAGACCGGAACCTCCCCGCCGACCCATCGCGCGAACACGCCCTCGCCGACGCCATGATGGTGGACGCCGCGTCCGCGGCCAAGCTCGACATCGGCGGCCGCACCGTGCGGCTCATCCCGAAATCGGGCCACACTGCCAGCGACGTGGCGGTGGTGATCGACGAGCTCGACCTGGTTTTCGGCGGCGACCTCATCTGGAATGCGATGTTCCCGAACTACGTCGATGCCGCGCCCTCGACCCTCGCCAAATCGGTCGCCAGCCTCCGCCGCTCCGCCGACGCCACCTACATCCCCGGACACGGCCCGATCGCCAAGACGGCCGAGTTCGACCGGTACGTGGCGTTCCTGAACGAGATCGAGCGCGCCGCGCGCGAAGGCAAGCAGAAGGGACTCGACCCGAAGACTCTGGCCGAGGGCTACACCGTTCCCGCCTCCCTCGGCGAGTGGACCCTGTTCCAGAAGAGCTTCATCGAGACCGCCTTCAAGGCCTGGTACAAGGAAATCGCCTGAGCCCGATGGCTGACTCGCCTGACCGCTGGGCGCTCCCGACCGGCCGCTACAACGCGGCCGCCGATCTGGTCGATCGCCACCTCCGGACCCGGGGCGACCATCCCGCGTTCATCGACCCCTCCGCGACCCTGACCTATCGCGACCTCCACGATCGCTCGGCCCGCTTCGCCGCGGCGCTCCATCTCCTGGGCGTTCGCCGCGAGCAGCGGGTCGTGCTCATCATGCTGGACACGGTGGACTTCCCCGTGGCGTTCTGGGGTGCCATCCGGACCGGGATCGTCGCGGTCCCGCTCAACACCCTGCTGACTGCCGATCAATGGGAGTTCATGATCGAGGACAGCCGGGCCGCGGCGGTAGTGGTGTCGGCGGCTCTCCTCGACCGCGCCGCGCCGGTGTTCGAGAAGATTCGCGCCGCTCGGCCCCTGCACGTGATCGTGGCCGGAGGTACGGCCCCGGGCGGCACGATCGGGCTCGACGCCCTGCTCGAAGGCACTCCCCCGGAAGCCGCACCGGCCGACACCCACGCCGACGAAGTCGCCTTCTGGCTCTACACCTCGGGCTCGACCGGCCAGCCCAAAGGGGCCCGCCATGTCCATGCGAGCCCCGCGGTCACCGCCGAACTCTACGGCCGCCGGATTCTCGCGATCGGCCCGGACGACGTGATGTTCTCCGCCGCCAAGCTGTTCTTTGCCTACGGGCTTGGGAACGGGATGTCGTTTCCCATGGCGGTGGGGGCCACCACGATCCTCCTGCCCGACCGCCCGACACCCGAGGTGGTGCTGGCGACCATCGCCCGATACCAGCCGACCATCTTCGGCGGCGTTCCGACTCTCTACGCCGGCCTCCTTGCCGCGCCAGCGTTAGGCCCTGGCGCGGGCTCCCGCCGGCTCCGGGCCTGCATCTCCGCCGGCGAGGCACTGCCCGAGGACATCGGCAAGCGGTGGCGCGCCAAGGTGGGGATCGACATTCTCGACGGCATCGGCTCGACCGAAATGCTCCACATCTTCCTCTGCAACCGGCCCGGCGAGGTCCGCTACGGCTCGACCGGCCGCCCGGTGCCGGGGTACGAAGCCCGGATCATCGACGAGCACGGCCATCTCGCCGCGGTCGGTGAGATCGGGGAACTCGTGGTGAAGGGCCCGACCGCGGCCGAGGGGTACTGGAACCAGCGGGACAAGTCGCGCCGCACCTTCGCCGGTGAGTGGACCCACACCGGTGACAAATACCGGATGGACGCCGACGGCTTCTACTACTACTGCGGCCGCACCGACGACATGTTCAAGTCGAGTGGTATCTGGGTCTCGCCGTTCGAAGTGGAATCAGCCCTGGTAACACACCCCGCCGTGCTCGAGGCAGCCGTGGTCGGCCACGACGACACCGACGGTCTCACCAAGCCAAAGGCGTTCCTGGTGCTGAGGCCCGGGTTCAGCGGCTCCGAAGCGCTGTTCGAGGAACTCCGCCAGCATGTGAAGGACAAGGCCGGCCCGTGGAAATACCCGCGGTGGATTGAAGTGATCGACGAGCTTCCCAAGACGGCCACCGGCAAGATCCAGCGGTTCAAGCTGCGGGAAACCCGAGGGTGAAGGTTCTGATCCTGTCGTCGGCCCCGGAATCGCTCCGCTCCACGATCGAGCGGGCCGGGGACTCGGTCCTCGTCACTACCGACCGGATCTCGGCCGAATCGCTCGAACGGGACGGGATCGACTTCATCGTCTCCTACGGATACCGGCACCTGATCAGGGAGCCGGTCCTGGCCCGGCTCCCGAACCGGATCATCAACCTCCACATCTCCTGGCTGCCGACGAACCGCGGCGCCGATCCCAATCTCTGGTCCTGGATCGACGACACCCCGAAAGGGGTCACCATCCACCAGATCGACGCCGGCCTCGATACCGGCGACATCCTGCTGCAGGAACCGGTGACCTTCGGACCCTCCGAGACGCTGGCCTCGAGCTACGCGACACTCAAGAGCGCCATCGAAGCCCTGTTCGCTCGAACCTGGCCCGACCTCCGCGACGGCCGCGTGCCCGCCCGAGCCCAGACCGGCCCCGGGTCCAGCCACTCCGCCCGCGACAAGGAGCCACTGCTGGCCCGCCTCCCCCTCGGCTGGGACACGCCGGTGGCCGAGGTTGTGACGCTGGCTCGATCGCTGGAACTCTAGAAAACGAACGACGGCGGGATCGCCTGACCCGGGTGACGAGCCCCGCGCCCGCCGGCCTGGGCTGGCTGGCTACTGCCCCGGCGCCACGCTTGACCGCGAGCCTCCAGACCGGTAAGATGGATTTCGAACGTTTGTTCGAAATTCACGGCCGAGGAGTGACATGGGCGCTGGAACCCTCATCAGACCGCGGCAGCGAAGCCGCGTGGCCACCCGCCAGAAGGCGGACCAGCTGCTCGAGGCGGCCGCGGCCATCATCGCTGAAAAGGGATTCGAAGCGACCGCCATCCGCGACGTGGGCCGCCGGCTCGAAGTGAGCCTCGGCGGGATGTACTACTACTTCGCCAGCAAGGACGATCTCCTCTTTCAGATCCAGTTCCGGACCTTCGGGGCGCTGCTCGCCGAGCAGGAGCGGGCCGCGAACCTCCCGGGAAGCGCCGAGGACCGGCTGCGCGGACTCCTGGTCGGGCACCTCGCGTTTTTCGCCGAGCACCCGAACGAGATGAAGATCTGCACCTTTGAGCTCGAGTCGCTCAAGGGCGACTTCTACGACCGGGTCCTGACCATCCGCCGCAAGTATTACCGGCTGATGGAAGACGCCATCGGCGAACTGACCGGAAGCCGGGACCGGCGCACGAAGGACGCCGATCGCACCCGGCACGTGACGCTGTTCGTCTTCGGCATGCTCAACTGGGCCTTCATGTGGTACAAGTCCGGCAAGGACGGCCCGGTGGAGGCTGTCGCAGCCGAGATGATGGACCTGCTGCTCCACGGAGCGCGGAAACGGCGGGATGCCCGATGACCGAGCCTGGTGAGATGGAACGGATTGAGATCGATGGCGTCCACCTCGAGTCACGGTGGATCGGCCCCGGGCCGAAGACCGCCCCGACCATCGTCATGCTCCACGAGGGCCTCGGTTCGGTGGCCCAGTGGAAGGACTGGCCCGACCGGGTGGCTCGCGCCACCGGGTGCGGTGTATTCGTCTACTCCCGCGCCGGCTATGGCGGGTCGGATCCGATTTCGTTACCTCGGCCCCTGACCTATATGCACGACGAAGCCATCGAGGTCCTCCCAAAACTCCTCGACCGGATCGGCTTCGAACACGGCCTGCTCCTCGGCC
Organism: Gemmatimonadota bacterium; assembly: GCA_025350665.1. Classification (GTDB taxonomy): domain Bacteria; phylum Gemmatimonadota; class Gemmatimonadetes; order Gemmatimonadales; family GWC2-71-9; genus SHZU01. The sequence goes on from JANXXJ010000040.1 coordinate 21,609, forward strand.
ACAGCGACGGCGCCTCGATTGCCACGATCTATGCCGGCAGCATCGAGGATTTCCGGGTCCGGGGCCTGGTGCTGATCGCGCCGCATTTCTTCGTCGAAGACCCGAGCGTTCGAAGCATCGAGCAGTTCAAGGTGGCGTACGAGACTGGCGACCTTCGAGCTCGCCTGGCTCGGTACCATGGCGCCAACGTCGACTGCGCCTTCCGGGGCTGGAACGACGCGTGGCTCGACCCCGCATTCCGTCGCTGGGACATCCGCGAAACCATCGGCTACATCCGGGTTCCGATTCTGATCATGCAGGGCGCCGACGACGAGTACGGTACCACCGCCCAGCTCGACGTCGCCCGTGACGAAGCCTACTGCCCGGTGGACGTCGCCCTGATCGAAGGCGCCGGCCACGCCCCGCAGTTTGACCAGCCCGAGCAGACGCTCGCCGCGGTCAGCGGGTTCGCCGCCACGTTGTTCGACACCTTCGGCGAGAAAGCCCATCATGGCAGCTGAAACGCTCACGGCCAACCCGCCAGTCGATTTCCAGACGGCCCCGGAGCACTACCGCCACTGGACGATCGACATCGAGGGCCCGATCGCTTTCCTGACCATGCGGGTCAAGGAATCGGGCGGGCTCTTCCCCGGCTACGAGCTCAAACTGAATTCGTACGACTTAGGCGTAGACATCGAACTCGCCGACGCCACCCAGCGGCTCCGGTTCGAACATCCCGGCGTCAAGGCGGTGGTCATCCGGTCCGGCCAGGAGCGGGTCTTCTGCGCCGGCGCCAACATCCGCATGCTCTCGCAGTCGACCCACGCGCACAAGGTGAATTTCTGCAAGTTCACCAACGAAACCAGGAACGCCATCGAAGAAGCCGGCGAAACCAGCGGCCAGCGTTACATCGCAGCCGTGAGCGGGAGTGCCGCGGGCGGTGGTTATGAACTGGCCCTCGCGGCCGAGCACATCATGCTGGTGGACGACCGGAGCTCCTCGGTGTCGTTCCCGGAAACGCCGCTTCTGGCCGTGTTGCCCGGAACCGGCGGCCTGACCCGGATCGTCGACAAGCGCAAAGTCCGCCGCGATCGGGCCGACGTGTTCTCGACACTCGAAGAAGGCATCCGGGGCAGGCGAGCCGTCGAATGGCGGCTGGTGGACGAAGTCGTGCCGAAGTCCTCGTGGAACGAAACTGTGAAAGCCCGCGCCCTCGAGCTGGCGGCCCGCTCCGACCGGCCCGATGGCGCCACCGGCGTCCGGCTCACGCCCCTGGCCCGGACGATCACCGAGAACACCATCAGCTATCCCCGGGTGAGCGTGACCATCGACCGCGGCGGGCGAGTGGCGAATCTCACCGTGCTTGGCCCCACCACGCCGGCGCCTGCCACCGCCGCGGCGGCCCTGGCCCAAGGGGATCAGTTCTGGCCGCTCGCCGCCGCGCGGGAGCTGGATGACGCGATCCTCCATCTCCGGCTCAATGAGACCGAGATCGGTCAAATCGTGATCCGGACTGAGGGCAATCCGGCGCTGGCCCTGAGCTACGACGCCCTGCTCGAATCAGCGGCCTCCGACTGGTTCATCCGCGAGGTCCGGCTCCTCTGGAAGCGGGTCCTGAAGCGGGTGGACCTCACCTCCCGCACCCTGATCGCCCTCATCGAACCGGGGAGCTGCTTCGCCGGCACCCTGGCCGAGTTGGCGTTCACCGCCGATCGCTCGGCGATGGTGGACGGTGCCCTGAGCGGCAACGCCGGGCCAGCCGCCACGATCCAGTTGAGCCCGATGAACTTCGGCGCCTATCCGATGAGCAACGGCCTCACCCGCCTTGCGACCCGGTTCCTGGGCGAGCCGGAGACGGTCACGCGTGCCCGAGCCACGATCGGTACGGCACTCGACGCGAAGGCCGCGGCCGAGCTTGGTCTGGTCACGTTCACCTATGACGACACCGACTGGCTCGACGAAATCCGGATCATGCTGGAAGAACGCGCCAGCTTCTCGCCCGACGCGCTGACCGGCATGGAGGCCAATCTCCGCTTCGCCGGGCCGGAAACGATGGAAACCAAGATCTTCGGCCGTCTCACCGCCTGGCAAAACTGGATCTTCCAGCGACCTAACGCGGCCGGCGACGACGGCGCACTCAAACGGTACGGCAGCGGCATCCAGCCGACCTTCGATCGGAAGCGAGTCTGATCATGACCGACTACATGAACGTCAACTACGACGGCCTCATCCCCAACAACGTCGGATTGAACGACGACCCCCGGGTCAAGAAGGCGCTGGAGACCTGGCATCCGGGCTACATCGACTGGTGGATGGACATGGGCCCGGTGGGGTTCCAGGAGTCGCTGGTCTATCTCCGCACCGCCGTCGGCGTCGGCGCCAACGGCTGGGCCAAGTTCGACTACGTGAAGATGCCCGAGTACAAATGGGGCATCCTCCTCGCCCCGCAGGTCGAGGGCCGGACCGTGCCGTTCGGCACCAGCAAGGGCGAACCCGCCTGGCAGGAAGTGCCCGGCGAACACCGCGCCATGCTCCGCCGCCTGATCGTGATCCAGGGTGACACCGAGCCGGCCTCGGTCGAACAGCAGCGCCACCTCGGCAAGACGGCGCCCTCGCTCTACGACATGCGGAATCTCTTCCAGGTGAACGTGGAGGAAGGCCGCCACCTCTGGGCCATGGTCTACCTGCTCCAGAAGTATTTCGGCACCGACGGCCGGGAAGAGGCCGAGGAGTTGCTGCGCCGCCGGTCCGGCGATGCCGACACGCCGCGGATGCTCGGCGCCTTCAATGAACAGACGCCAGACTGGCTCTCGTTCTTCATGTTCACGTTCTTTACTGATCGGGACGGGAAGATGCAACTCGAGGCCCTGGCGCAGTCGGGCTTCGATCCGCTCTCCCGCACCTGCCGGTTCATGCTGACCGAGGAAGCCCACCACATGTTCGTAGGGGAGACGGGCGTCGGCCGGATCATCCAGAAGACCTGCGAGACGATGCGTGCCGCCGGGATCACCGACCCCCATGACATCGCCAAGGTCCGGTCACTCGG
>JANXXJ010000064.1 GCA_025350665.1 Gemmatimonadota bacterium
CCCGGCCCCCTGTGTTTCCGGCAACCTCAGAACTCGAGCCGGATGGCCGTCACCAGATTCCGCGGCAGCTCCGGGCGGAAGAACGAGGTATTGGACGCCTCGGCATAGAGCTGGTTGGTGAGATTGTTGATCACCACATCCAGTTCGGGGCGCATCCGCCCGAACTCGGGCAGCCGAAACGCACCCCGGACGGCATGGACGGTGAATGGTGGCAGGACGGCACCGACGGGGCTGGTACCGAGGTCGATATCCTTCCGCTCGCCCTGGTGCCGCACGTCGTAACTGAGCCGCACCCGCCCCCGTGCCTCCCGCCACGACAGCTCACCGCCAACCTTGCTGCCGTAGCTGTCCCCGATCGGATTCTTCTGGTCGACGTTCTTCGAGGTCAGCGTGGTGTAGTGGCCGAGCACCGCAAAACCGGAACCGACCCGCACCTCCGCCAGCGCCTCCACCCCGTGGTCCCGCAGGTTCTCGATGTTCTGGTTCTGGTAGGCCGGGAAATTGCCCACCCTGGTTCCGAGCGGCACGATCCGGATGCCGTCATGAATCGTGTTGGTGAAATAGGTGGCCTCGGCATAGACCCGGTCGCTCCGGTACTTGAAGCCGACATCCACGTTGAGATTGGTTTCCGGCTTGAGACCCGGGCTCGCGACCTGATAGCCGTTGCCCTCGGGCGTGGCGCCGTCGAAGTAACGCTCGATCAGGTTCGGGGCCCGGAAACCTCGCCCGACCGTCGCGACGAGATTGAGCTTCGAGGAGGCCTGCAGCTGGGCACTGACATTCCCGACCACCGTGCCATTCGACGCCGTGATGCCGGCGCGGCTGGCCGGCAGACCAGGGGTGGCCCGCGTTGATGAGTGGATCGTCTGGGCCCGGAGACCGGCAGTCAGCGTCAAACGGGAGGCTGCGGCAAACTGGCCTTGAACGAAGGCCCCGGCCGTGGCGTAGTTCGCGTTCGGAATCGACGTCGTCGTCGACGTCCGGACCGTCGGCGGACCGAAAACCGTGGTCGTCGTGCTGCTCGAGTCGGTGTTGGCTGAGCGATCCAGGTACCAGTCGGCGCCGTAGACGATGGTATGGCGCGCGGCCACGACTTTGGTCAACTCGAGTCGAGTGCCATAGCTGCCGATATCGGTGTAGTTGTGGCTCCGGATCCCGATGCCGGCCGTGGGCGGGAGCGGCGCTCCAAACGGGATATCGATCTGTTGGTCGAAGTCGCGACGGTTGGACGCCGTCACCGCCGACAGCGAAAGGCGGTCCGCGATACCCCACCCGAGACTCATCTGCTGGAAGCTGGCGGTCAGGCGATTCACATTCTGGTTCGGGTAGAGTAGTCGCACCAGAACGCCGCTGGTGTCACCCAGCGACTTCGGGTTGACGTACCCGAACCCGGCATCGCGGACCTCGTAGCGGCTGATCCGGAGCCCGATCTTGCCGTGGTCCCCGACATCGTAGCTCAGCCGGGCGCCGTAGTTCCGATCGCGCACGCCGACATCGTTGACCCGTTCCGGGGTGCTGAATGCCAGCCGACCAAAGGTGCCGGTCGGCGCGAAATAGTCGCCGGCGTCCCGCAGACTGGCCGAGGCAGCGATGCCGAACCGCCCGGAGCGGACGGCGAACCGGGCATGGCCGAAGCTCTGATCGTCAGCGCTCGATCGGCGCAGGAGCAACGAACCGAAGGCCCCGTCGCGCCCGCGGGCCGGTGTCTCGAGCGTAATCTGGTTCACGACGCCGCCGATCGCATCGGTTCCGTAGAGCACCGAGGCCGGACCGCGGACGATCTCCACCCGAGACAGGTCATTGACGTCGGTCAGTGACGGCAACTCACCGAAGTCCTGCTGGCGACGGGCATTGTTGAGTCGGAGGCCGTCCTCGGCGAGCAGGATGCGCTGGCCTCGCTGGCCCCGGATGATCAGTCGTCCCTGGTTCGGGCCGACGCCGGTCACATCGACGCCCGGCAGATTCCGGAACAGATCGCCGATGCCGTTCGGGACCTCTCGGCGCACGACCTGAGAGTCGATCACCAGCACGGGCGTTGCGGTTCGAAAGACCGGGGTCTCCGAGCGCGTGGCGGTGACGGTGAGGGGCGCCAGCTTCGTGACCTGGACCGTCGAGTCGGCGGAGCGGCGCCGCGCCGAGTCGGCCTGAGCAGTCGCGATGCCGGCATTGAGGGCGCCGACGGCAACGGCGAGCCCGATGATCCACGATGTCCGCACAGTTCCTCCAGGAGTGATTCTGAAGAAACCTGGCGCATGGCCCGAGGGCCGGGCACCGCAAGGCTACGGGGTCGGGGCCTCCGTAGTTCTACGGCCCCGATCTAGGGCCCCTGCCGGCCCAGAACATTCGCCTCGATCGCGAACCGGGTGAGCCCGGCCGCGTTGGCGATACCCAGCTTTCGCATCAGGCTCTCGCGATAGGACTCGACGGTCCGAACGCTGAGCCCGAGCGAGGCGGCGATCTCCTTGTTGAGCTGTCCACTGGCCACACCGATCAACACATCCCGCTCACGGCGGGTCAGCAGTTCGAGCCGTTGGCCCGCCGCCGTCACGACCGGTGGGACCGGGCCGCCCGAACTGTGGGTCGGCGAAAAGGCCGTGCGACCACTCCGGACGGTGCGAATCGCTTCCCGCAGGGCCTCGGGGAGCGAGTCCTTCCTCAGATAGCCGTGAGCGCCGGCGCGAGCGCTCTCGAGGACGTATTCGTGGTGATCGTGGACCGACAGCATGAGAATGCGAACCTCGGGATATCGCGACCGGAGCTGAGCGGCGACCACGATCCCGTTCTCGCCCGGCAGGTTGATATCCAGGACCACGACGTGCGGCGACGCGCTGGTGACGCCCGCCACCGCATCCGACGCGTTGCCGGCCTCGCCCACGACCTCGAACTCGGGCCCCGCCAGCACCTGCCGGAGCCCTTCTCGAACGAGCGGGTGGTCATCGACGATCAGAATCCGAATCGGTTCGCTCATGATTCCCCCCGGGCCGCCGGTACCCTAATCAGCATCGTCACGCCGCCCGACTCCGCCACACCGATGTCCACCGTCCCGCCCAGCGATCCGATCCGTTCCCGGAGCCCGAACAGACCGGACCGGCCCGGACCCGTCCCCAGGCGAATTCGGTCGTCCGCGGCCAGGGGCGCGCCGTCATCAACGAGCCGAAGCATGAGCCATTCCCCGTCCCGTGACAGCCGGACCTCCACCCGATGCGGGTTCCGGGCGTGCCGCGCCACATTCGACAGGCCCTCCTGCACCGCCCGGAACAGCGCCAGTTCCGTGTCCGGTTGCCACCGCTCGGCACTGAGATCGGTCGAGAAATCGACCGCCAACCCGCTCCGGTCGCTGAAATCGCCGGTCATCGCGCGGAGGGCCGGCCCGAGCCCGAGATCCTCGAGCACCGCAGGTTGCAGGTCCTCCGTTACGCTGCGGATACTCCGGGTGCCGACGTCGACCAGATCCACCAGCCGGTCGAAGCGGCCGCCGAGGGTCGCCGGCGCCGCCTCCCTGAGGGATCCGATCTGGAGCTTCAAGGCCGAGAAGACCTGGGCGGTCTCGTCGTGCAGTTCCCGACCAAGCCGGCGGCGCTGCTCCTCGTGATCGGTGATCATCCGGGCGCTGAGCCGCTCGAGGTCGGCGGTTCGAGCCGCCAGCGCCCGATAGAGTTCGGCCTGCTCGAGCCCCGAACCAACCTGTTCGCCAACCGCGGTGAGAATGCTGTCGTCCAGCGCGGCGAACGGCGCCGCCACGTCGCCCACGATCACCAGCACCGCGGCCGGGCCGCCGGTGCGGGCGCCCAACGGCAGCACCGCGGCGAACGGCGGTGTCCCGGCCGGCGGCCGGGGCCGGCCCTCGAGCCGGGAGTGGCCAGTCGCGGCCGCGTCCCGGACCAGTTCGCCCAGCCAGGCGGGCAGCCCGTCGCGAGTCCATTCAGCGCAGGCCCCGACGGCCGCGTCGACCCGGGTTCGGGCGTGGTCGACCCCCACCAACGCCGATCCGGTGACGCCTCGCAGCCCCAGTGGACGCCGGAGCAGGACATCGCGGGCGTCCGTCGTGTCGGGGCGCCGGACATCGCCGCTCAACGCGGCCAGGGTCAGCAGGCCGGCCTTGAACTCCTCCACCACGAGCAGCAGCATGCCGCCGCCCATCGCCAGGATGAAGAGGGTATCGACGTAGTAGCCCCATGGATTCCAGGCGCCCCGGGCCCGGAGAATCGGGTAGTCGAGGTGATGGAGGCCCCAGAGCAGCAGCGTCACGGCCAGAAAGCCGCCGGCGAACGACCCGGTCCGCTGGCGGTAGCGCCAGAACACGATCCCGGTCCATGCCGTGGTCAGACTGAGGAACCCGACTGCCGGGCCGGCCGCGAGGCCGAACTGATCGAGCACGAAGATCGCGATGTACGACCAGATCACCGGGAACGCCAGCAACCAGAGGTACCAGGGCCGCCAGGCGAGCTGGCGAGAAAACACCTGGGCCGCATAGAGCAGTCCGAGCGCGGTCCAGCCGAGCAGGACCTGGTGCCAGTAGAGAAAGGCCCAGCGACCCGTCACCAGGAACGACCCGATCGCGGCGAGGCCGACCGCGTAGCCCATCAGCGCCATCGCCCACCAGAAGAAGTGAGCCTTGCGGTGGCGCCGGTACAAATAGAAGAAAAGCCACGCCAGCCCCAGCGTGACCGTGGTCTGGAGCAGCGCGGCACCGAGTTCACCGATAGCGTAGACCTGCATCGGGTCCAAGCAAAACCGCGCCGGGTTCCGGCACAAGCCCCGGCGGTGAGACCCTGCCCTGCCCTGCCCTACCGCCGGCCCTTGGAGAGAAACCGTTCGAAGCAGCGCAGCACCCAGCCGAACCCGCCCGGGGACCGCAGGACCTGCGGAGACTCGTTCGCGCACCGTTTGAGGAGCCGCCGCAACGCCGACCCCGACGAGAACCCGAGCGACCGCGCGATGACCGCCACCGACTCGGTGCTCTTCTCCAGCCGGTAGGCCGCCGTCAGCGCCTTGCTCCAGGTGACCAGCACGCTCACCGGTGGCATCCCGGCCCGCCGCAGCTGGGTCGCCAGGCTCTTGGGCGACATGCCCGCCGATCGGGCGATCACCTCGGCCCGCGGCTGATTGCTCGCGTGATCGAGGCAGAACCGCACCACCGGAATGAACGGGCTCGGCACCCGGCGGTACAGCGCCTGGTCGGTCAACTGCTGGAAGGCGACGTCGCTGGCCCGGGTGAGGTTCGACAGCAGGCGGCGTTCGAGCTCCGACTCCTCGCGAAAGACCACCGTCGACACGCCGCTGGCCAGGAACGGAATGATCTGGTGAGCCGCCTCCTGCCGATCGCACCAGAGCAGGATCGGGAGATCGGGGCGGCGGGACCGGATCGCCGCCACCGCCCGGGCCGAGGATACACCGTGCCGGTCTTCGAGATCGACCACCACGGCCAGCGCCTCTCGGGCGGAGGACCGGGAGACGAGATCGTCCAGATCATCGCACCACACGATGTCCCCGAACGCCCGACACACTTCTGCGAATCGAGGGCGGCTCCCGACGTCGGAAAGCTGCACCAGAATGTGGTGTAGCGTGGCCAGGCCCCTGGCGTCCAGCGCCCGGGGGCTCTGGCCCGGCTCTCGTTTCTTGGGCTCCGAGAGCCAGCCGGCCGTGGTCACGGGCGCCGACATGTCGCCGCCTCCCGTTGTCCACCTGCAAACCCTGGCAGCGCCCGCGAAACCAGCATGACGACTCCTTGGCGAATTGCCCTGACGGTCCGGCACTGAAGCCCGGACCCTCGAGCCTTCAAACCCCGAGGCCCCAACGACCTCGGATGGGGCGACGGCGTCCCCCTTCCGGATGACGGAGGCAAGGGACACGCCAACTGCCGCCCGGTTTCCGGGTCGGTTTGACGCGCAATCGTTTGCGTGGCCGAAGATCGGTCAGGTGAGAACGTCGATGCCTTCGCGAGTGATCCGGTGACTGATCAGGGCGAGCGGCGCCGCTCGTTCCCCGATGATGATCGCCCGGCCAATGGCGGCCACGGCCGAGGCGGCGTCGGCCTCGGTGCGCGCATGGACGGTGGCCAGCCGGTCCCCTGCCGCGACCCGCTGGCCCGGAACGCAGCTGAGCTCAACGCCGACCGACCAGTCGACGGCCTGGTCCGCCTGCATCCGGCCGCCGCCTAACGACACGATCGCGTGGCCGATCGGCCTGGGCGGCACCGCGACAACGACCCCCGCGGACGCCGTCGTGACAGGTCGACTCACCGGCGCCCTCGGCAGCCGCTCGGGATCGTCCACGGCGCGGGGATCGCCCCCCTGGGCTTCCACCATCAGCCGGAATCGATCGAGCGCCGCGCCCGACCGGATCACCCCCTCCACGGCACCCCGCGCTACCGCCCGGTCTGCGGTGATTCCGGCCGCGACCAGCATGTCGGCACCAAGCGCGAAGGTCACTTCCATCAGATCGGCCGGGCCCCCGCCCCTGAGCCCGGCGATGGCTTCCCTCACTTCGAGCGCGTTTCCGCAGGCGGACCCGAGCGGGCGGTCCATCGCGGTGCAGAGCGCAATCGTCCGGCAGCCGCTCGCCTCCCCGAGCCCGATCATGGTCTGGCCGAGCACCAGCGACTGCGCCGGATCCTGAATGAAGGCGCCGCTTCCGGTCTTGATGTCGAGCACCAGCCCGGTGAGGGACTCCGCCAGCTTCTTGGACATGATGCTGGCCGCGATGAGTGGAATCGACTCCACCGTGCCCGTGACGTCCCGGAGGGCATAGAGTTTTCGGTCGGCGGGGACCAGTTCGGGTGTCTGCCCGACCATCACGACACCGATCCGTTCCAGCTGGCGGCGCGCGGCGGCCAGGGAGAGCCGGGTGTTGAACCCGGGAATCGCCTCGAGTTTGTCGAGCGTCCCGCCGGTGTGGCCAAGGCCGCGGCCCGAGATCATCGGCACCGCGACCCCGAGGCAGGCCAGCATCGGGGCCAGCAACAACGACGTCTTGTCGCCCACGCCGCCGATCGAGTGCTTGTCCACCCTTGCCATCGGGCCGATCCCGGCGACCCGGAGGTCCTCGAGGTGGAACTGATCGCCGGAGGTTCGCATCGCGGCCGTCAGGGCCACGAGTTCCTCCTCGCTGAGTCCCCGAAACACCACCGCCATCGCCAGGGCGGCCATCTGGTAGTCGGGAACCCGGTCGGCGACGTACGCCGCGATCAGCGCCCGCCACTCGGCCGGCGCCAGCGCCCCGCCGTCCCGTTTCCGCTCGATCAGCCGTGGTACCACGATGGTGCCGTCGTCCATATCATTCCCCGATGCTCGGACCCCTGATGTTGCTCGTGCTCGGCGCCGCCGAACCCGATTCGCTGGTGGCCCGCGGCCGCGCCATCCTCGACCGGCTTCCCCGGGAAGCGCTCGCTCTGTTCGAACAGGCCCTGACCCGCGACTCGCTGAATTTCGAGGCCAACTGGCGGGCCGCGGTCGCGCTGGTGAACATCGGCCAGGAGACTCCCGACTCGGTCCCAAGCCCGGCCCGCGATGCGTCATATGCGGAGGCCGAACGGCTCGCCCGGCGGGCGGTGCGGGTCGACAGCCTCCAGGCCGAAGGCCATTTTGCCCTCGCCATGGCGCTCGGACGTGTCGCGCTGACCCGGTCGAAGAAGGACCGGGTGAAATTTGCGGTCGAGGTCCGCGCCGAAGCGACCCGAACCCTGGCCCTCGATCCACGGCACGACGGAGCCCACCACGTGCTCGGCCTCTGGAACGCCGAAGTCATGCGCATTTCAGGATTCGCCCGGTTCATGGCCCGGAATCTGTTAGGCGGGAAGGTGCTGGGCCAGGCCAGCTGGGCCGGGGCGATCGACCATCTGGAGTCCGCGGTGCGCCTCGACCCGGACCGGATCTTCCACCGTCTCGACCTGGCCCGGGTCTTCGCCGAACGGAAGCGATACGCCGACGCCCGCCGGGAGTTGGACGCGATCGCCGGACTGCCTGATCGCTTCCGGCTCGATCCCCGATACCGGGCCGAAGCGGCCGGTCTGGCCCGCGCCATCGCGGGCCGGCCCGGCAACGGAACGCCGGAAGCCTAACGACGCCGGCGGCGGATCTCGTCTCGGACCCGCTCGTCCACGTCCTCCAGCCGGTCGCCGATATCGTCCCGCGCCGATCGAAGTTTCTTCCGCAGGCGACGCCGGGTCTCGTGGCCCGACCCCGGGGCCAGGAGAAGCGCCACGGCCGCGCCGACCACCGCCCCCACCAGGAGGCCCAGACCGAAGCCTCCGCCCTTGCCGCCGGCCTCGACCGGCGCCGGCTCGTCTTCGTGCGTGTCCATGCCGGAACGTAGCCGGGGCACTGGCGCCGGGCCAACTTCGCTTGCCCCGGCATCCCGGCCCCGTCAATTTCCTTCCATGACCCTGACCAACCCCCGGTTTCCCGCCGCCGACCCCGAGCGGCTCCGGGCCCGGATCGAAGAACTCGAGCACGAACGCCGCCGCCTCCTCACGGTCATCGAGCTGCTGCGGGAGCTGGCCGGATCACTCAACTACCGGGACATCGTCCAGGCGGTGGCACGGCGGATCGGCTACGCGCTCGAACTCGACCGCTGTTCGGTGTTCCTGACCGAAAAAGGCGGCGGCAACGTCCATCTGGTCGCGAGCTATGAGGACCCGGCCCTCCGCAGCCAGACGGTCGACCTCTCCTTGTATCCTGAGCTCCGCCAGGCGCTCGACAGCGGCGAGATCGTCAATATTCCTGACGTGATCCACGAGCCGGCCCTGGAGCCGGTGCAGGACATGCTCAGCAGCCGGCGGGTCCAGTCGATCACCGTGGTACCGGTCGCATGGAAGAAGGTCACCATCGGCGCGATCTTCCTCCGGACCGACCGCACCCGGCCACCGCTCTCGCCGGCCGACATCCAATGGGCCCGCCTGGTCGCCGACGTGACGGCCCGCTCCCTCCGGACGGCCCATCGCTTCGAGCGCCTGCAGGCCAGGAATCGCGGCAGCGAAACCGCCCTTGCCAAGGATCGCGAGCGGGCCGCGATGATCTCGTTCCTCAAACGGCTGCTCACCGCGTTCACTGACCACGATCAGGCCGCGCTCGACGAACTGGTGCCCCAGGCGGGCCAGGCCGAGCTCGACCGGCTCGCCGGTGTGGCCCTGACGGTCCTGACCCGAGAGACCTCACAATGACACCGGCGCCGGCCCAGCTCGCCCGGCGCGCCGCGGAGCTCCGCACCCTGCTCGACCGGGCCAACTTCCTGTACTACGTCGACGACGCGCCCGAACTGAGCGACCCCGAGTACGACCGCCTGTTCCGGGAGCTGCAGGCGATCGAACGCGACCATGCCGACCTGGCCCTGCCCGAGAGCCCGACCCGGCGGGTCGGCAACGAGCCGGCCTCGGCCCTGACCAAGCACACCCATCGTCGCCCGATGCTCTCACTGGCCAATGCCTTCGATCCGGACGAACTGGCCGGCTGGGAGGACCGCAATGCCAAGATCAATCCGGAGGTCCGGACCGGCGGCTATGCGATTGAGGTGAAGATCGACGGGGCGGCCATCAACCTGACGTACACCGCCGGTCGGCTGACGACGGGCGCCAGCCGCGGCAACGGAATCGTCGGTGAAGACATCACCGCCAATCTCCGCACCATCCCCGACGTACCTCTGGTCCTCAAAGGCCGCCACCACCCCGCTCTGATGGAGATCCGCGGCGAGGTCTACTTCCCGCTGGCCTCGTTCGCCGGGCTCAATCGGCGACGTGAAGCGGCCGGCGAGCCGCCGTTCGCGAACCCCAGAAATGCGGCCGCCGGGAGCCTCCGCCAGCTCGATGCCGCGACCACGCGATCGCGCCGCCTCCGGATGTTCGCCTTCCAGATCGAGGTGATCGAAGGCACCATCGCCATCCCCACGCATGACCGCGTCCTGGCGCTGCTGGCGGAATGGGGTTTCCAAGTCGAGCCGCACCACCGCACGGTCGCCACGCTGGCCGAGGCCCAGGCGGCGGTGCCCGAGTTCGAGCGACTGCTGGCCGAACTCCCGTTCGAGGCCGACGGCATCGTCGTCAAGGTGAACCGTCGCGACCTGCAGGAGGATCTCGGGGTCGTGGGCGGCCGGGAACCGCGCTGGGCGATCGCCCGAAAATTCGCGCCCGAAGTGGCGGTGACGCGGCTGCTCGAAATCCGGGTGAATGTCGGCCGGACCGGGGCTCTCAATCCCTACGCCGTCCTCGAACCGGTCGAGGTTGGCGGCGTCACGGTGTCGAGCGCCACGCTCCACAACGAGGATTTGATCATCCAGAAGGACATCCGCGAAGGGGACTGGGTCGAGATCATGCGGGCCGGCGAAGTCATCCCGCAGGTCATCGGCCCGCTCCGCGACCGCCGCACCGGCCACGAGCGACCGTTCACGCCGCCCGAGGTCTGCCCCGTCTGCCAGACCCCGGCGGTCCGGCCGCCCGACGAAGCGATGCGCTATTGCCCGAACGTCGCCTGCCCCGGCCGCATCTTCGAGAGCATCGTCCACTTTGCGTCGCGGGAGGCCATGGACATCCGCGGCCTCGGGTACGAGCGGATCCGCCAACTGCTCGACAGCAAGTTGATCGCCGACGTGGCGGACCTCTATCGCCTCGAAACGACCGACTTGGTCACGCTCGACCGGTTCGCCGACCAGTCAGCCGGCCTGCTCGTCGCCGCGATCGCCGACTCGAAGACAAGGCCGTTGTCCCAGCTGCTGTTCGGCCTCGGAATCCGCCACGTCGGCAAGAACATCGCCCAGCTTCTCGCCCGCCGCTTCCGGACCATGTCCGCGCTCGCCGAGGCGGACGCGGCGGCCATCGGCGACATCCCGGGAATCGGCCCGACGATCGCGGCGGCCGTGGAGGAATTCTTCGCTAGCCCCGCCAACCGCCGGCTGGTCGCACGACTTGACGCGGCCGGTCTCGCGATGGACGAGCCTAACGCTCCGGAGACCGGTGGGGCGCTGCTCGGCAAGACCTACGTCCTGACGGGGGCCCTGCCTACGCTGTCGAGGACCGAGGCGGCAGCCCTCGTCGAGCAGGCCGGCGGCCGGGTGGCGGGCAGTGTGAGCCGGAGGACCGACACCGTCGTGGCCGGGGCCGATGCCGGCGCCAAAGCGGACCGGGCCCGGGAACTCGGCATCGAGATCATCACCGAGGACGAACTCTTGCGCCGGGTCGGCCGAAAAGCCTAGCTTGCGGACATGGCGACCACACTGTCTCTCCCGCGGCTGGCCATCGGACGCGCCAGCCTCCAGCAGTTGACCGCGGTCCTCGAACGCGAAGTCCCGGCCCAGACCGCGGCGCTCCTCCGTGAAGTGGGATTCGCCGCGGGACAGGCGGCCTACGAAGGTTTCGTGGAGTCGGTGGCGGCGCGGTACGGCGTGGAAACGCCCCAGGCGCTCGACGCCCGCTATCTCGGCGAAGCCATTGGCGGATTCTTCCGGGAAGATGGCTGGGGATCACTGACAGCGGAGCCACTGGCACCCGGTCTCCTGGCGCTCGACAGCCCCGAGTGGGCCGAAGCCGAGCCGCGGGGCGCCCACGTACCCAGTTGCCATTTCAGCACCGGTCTGCTGTCGGACTTCTTCACCCGACTGGGCGGCTATCAGGCCGCCGTCATGGAAGTGGAGTGCCGGAGCCGCGGGGACGCCCGCTGCCGGTTTCTGGTATCGAGCCCCGACCTGCTGACCTGGCTCTACGAAGGCATGGTGGCCGGCACCCCGTACGAAGCACTGGTGGCGCGGCTCAGGCCTGCCTAACGAACCGCCACGACCACACCGTCGAGCACCAGCGACGGCAGCCGCCACGACCCGATCCAGTCCTGTTCCGCGCCAACCGCGACCACCCGGTTGAGCAACGCGAAAACGTCACCCGACAGCACCGCCCCATCGAGCCGGCCCACCACCTGACCCTTCTCCACCAGATAGGTCCACGGCGCCTCGACCCGGAACACCCCGGCGGCCGGATTCGGCGCCGACCCAGGCGCCAGATCGGCCACCAGCAGCCCGTCGCCGACCTCGGCCGCCAACTGGTCGACCGGCGTGGGTCCGGGCAGCATCACCAGGTTCGAGAACCCGACTTTCGGCGCCGCGTACCCGCGTTGCTGGCCGTGGCCGGTTGCCGGGAGACGGGTCGACGAAGCCAGGCGAAGATCGAGAATCCCGGCTCGCGCGACGCCGGCCTCGATCAGGGTGACCCGGCGGGCAACCACGCCATCGTCCGAGATCGGCCGGCTGGCCGGCCGGCCATCGGCCAGCGGGTCGTCGATCAACGTTAGGCGGCGGTCCAGGGTCGGCCACTGGTGCCGGCCCTCGATCCAGGTTTGACCCGCCAACCGCGCCAGCAGCGGCGCCACGAGGGCCCGCACCGCCCGGGGCCGGAACCAGACCCGGGCCGCCGGCCCGAGCCGCCCGTCCTCGAGGACCGGAAACCCGAGCCGGAATTCCGTCTCCCGCACAATCGATTCCACCTCCGAGAGGCCGGGCGCTCCCACCTGGGCCAGGTGCACCCGGCAGAGCGCGCGGGTTCGGTCATCCCGGACCGCCGCGCCGATCCCGGCGAGGGTGACCTCGTACGATACGGACACCCCCCGAGTGTTCGCCACCTCCACCGATCCCGCCGATCGCTCGGCCCAGACCTCGACCCGCCGCCCGCGGCGCTGCAGCCGGTCCATGAGGCCCCCCGCCAACCCCAGGAGATCGCGGGCCGAGAGCGATGACGCAGCCGGCGACCGGGTAACGACCGTGGGGAGTGGCGCGGGGGCCGGCGGAAGCAGCACGGCTGCGTCGGACGATTCGGCTGAGCGAAGCGCGGCCCGGATCACGTCGGCCGCCGCCGCCGTGGCACCACCGGCCCAGCCGACCCGGCCGGCGGCGGCAATCCGGACCTGGAGCGTGTCGCTCTCGTCGGCCGTGGCCCCGGCGGGCCCATCGCCGTCCACCGTGACGGACAGGGTGTCGTCGAGCACCCGCGCGGCGTCCGCATGGGTCACGCGCGGCGCCAGATCGATCAGGAGAGGGCCGATCATCCGTACAGCGGGCCAACATCGAGATCGAGGAATCGCGTGTGGGGCGCGCCGGTCGTCACCGGACGGATCGGGCCGGCCTCGTGCAGACCGGCCGCGCTCGGATCCCAGGTGAAGTCGCCGGCGACCCGGTCAAGCCGGCCAAAGAGCGAGAACAGGTCGCAGGTGATCGGCGCGCAACGGACCGTCTCCGCGAGCTGTCCGTCCCGGATGACCCGGGTCACCGCCGGCGTGATCGACAGCTGGCGCCCGTCGATCGCCAGTCCGAGCACGTCGGCCACGTAGATCCCTGACGGAACGTCGGCGATCAGACTTTCGAAATCGCCCTGCCCCTTCACCAGGTAACTGTTGGCCGGGCGAGCGGCCGGAATCGACCGGAGCGTCGGCGCCAGCGCGTGCCCGGTCGGGCCGGCGCCCGCCCGGGCGGCCGTCTCGCGCGTATGGAGATGCCCCACCACGACGCCGTTCTGAACCAGCATCGCCTGACTGGTCGGCGTTCCCTCGTCGTCCAGCGCGAGACTGGTGCGGAGCCCCGGCGCGGTCGGATCGTCCCCGACCGAAAGGCATTCGGGCCCCACCCGCGTCCCCAGCGGAAAGATCTCGCGCTCGAGCCCGCGGGCCGGGGCCCGGCAGAAGTTGACCACGCCCTGGAGCGTCAACGCGCCGGTTGCCCGGGGATCGAAGACCACCGGATAACGGCCGGCCCGGACCGGCGGCGCATGCAGCCGGGAGACGGCCCGCTCGGCCACCTGCCGGAACAGGCCGCTCCGATTCCCCAGGGCTCCCCACCCTCCCGGAACCACGAGCGACTCGAGGGCCCGCTCCTGGGCCCCGTCCTCGCCCGCCACCGCCAGGGCGCCTAACGTCGATTCGCAGCGGAGATCGTGGAGCCATGAGCCCTCGCTGGTCAGCAGCCAGGTCTCGAGCACCGTATCGCCGTAACTGGTTCGCGAGTCGACCACCCGCCGGTCCTGCCCGGTGAGATCCCCGGTCAGCGCGCCGAGCAGTTCGCGCTTCTCCGACAGCGGCACCAGGCGGGGATCACCGATCAGCTGGTCGGCCTGCTCCATCTGGCGGATCGGAATCGGCGCCAGCATGATCGGACGATCGGGGCGGGTCTCGAGGGAAAGCTCGTGGGCTCGATGGACGGCGGCCACGGCCCGGTCCGGATCGGTGAAGGCCACCGCGCCCCAGCCGTGGCCCGGCACCAGGCACCGCGCCACGCCACCGAAGGCGTGGTACTCGGTGGCGACCTCCACCCGCTGCTTCCGGAATACCACCGCAGTGGACCAGCGCCGCCGAAGCCGGACTTCGACGTAGCCGGTCGTCGCCGCGACAGCCCGGCTCAGCGCCTCACGCATCGCGCCCCGGGCCGGGATTCCAATCGGGCCTCATGACCAGTTCCCCGTCGCGCATGACGTCGCGGTCCCAGGGAAGAATGATGGACTTGTCCGTCTCGAACGAGTGAAAATCCGGCAGGTACGACCCGGTCTTGAACGACACCGCCGTCCGGACCTCGGCCGGCTCAAGGGCCCGGACCTCATTGAGGGCGAGTTTGAGGGTGTGCCCCGTATCGCAGGTCTCATCGACCAGCAGCACCCGGCGGCCGCGGATCAGCGACGGCGGACCGCTGACCAGAACCGGCATTCCGCCGGCCTTCTTCCGGGTGACCGTCATCGACGTGAAGTCCCGCTCGAGAATCGCCGCGATCACCGCCCCCGGGATCACGCCCGCCTTGGCGATCCCCAGAATGACCTCCGGCTGGTAGGCCCCGGCCACCTTCAGGGCGAGCGCCCGGCACAGTTCGCCGAAGAGCGGCCAATCGATCTCCAGGACCCCGCGCGTCGTGTCCAGCGGCCGTCTCGGCATCGGGTACCTCCTGGTGGGAAAGGGTGACTCGGAAGGCCGTAGTATAGGCCTCCTGGGGGCGGTCCGAAAGTCAGCCGCAAGGTGCCCCCGATCGACCAATCCTGACAACGACTTGTATTGCACCGGATCAACGACTTTCTTATGTTGTAGCAACGGTGCAGCGGTCCCGTGGAGCCCTTTCCAAAGAGTGCCGACGGACATGACCTTTTGGCAACGCGTCTTCGACAAACTGGGCCGGCCCGACGCCGAGCCTCGGCGACTCGACTATCTCAACGAAGCGCTCGCACTCGAACGCCAGGGCGACTACACGGCCGCCATCACATCCTATCGTCTCGGACTGCGCGACAATCCGAACGATCCGCGAATTCTCCAGAACATGGCCATCGCCTTCACGAAGACCGGCCAACCCGACGAAGCCATTCGCCACTATCGGCGGGCGCTCGATCTGGACGACGGGCTCTCGGGCGCCCATTATGGTCTCGCGTTCCTGCTGCTCAAGCGGGGGGACGCCGAGCGGGGCGCGGATCACCTGCGCGCCTTCCTCGCCCGACCCCCCAGAGGAGCTGACGGAGAACGGTGGATCAAGCACGCGGAAGCGGCCCTGAGAGACCTCGAAGAAACGTCCGAACCCCGAGTGTCGGCGGTCAGCTCGGCCTGACGGCCGCTTTTCTCGTCGGCATCGGGGCCGCCTGCAGCGGTCTCACCAACAACAACGACGGGATCGAACGGATCGAGATCGTCGGGCCGGCCAACTTCTTCCTCGAAATCGGCACACCCACGCAACTCAAGGCCGTCGCCCTCAACCAGGCCGGCGACTCCGTCGCCGCCGACTTCCGTTGGCGAACGCCCGACACGACCGTCACACTCGACAGCCTCCAGGGGATCATCACCGCCCGCCTCGCCGCGGGGACCGCTCGGGTGCAACTCGGCGTCTTCGGCAAGGATACCATCGCCACTTCGTTTGCCGGGCTCACGTTCACGCTTACCGCTCACGCCGACACGCTGATCCTCGTCTCGGCCGACTCGGTCGACGTCCCGAAAGACACGACTGGTACGCCGATCCGAATTCAGCTTGCCGGAGGCGTACTCCGGACGGGCGTCACCGGCCGACCGGTGTCTTTCCGCGTCATCGATCCCGCCCCCGCCGATACGCCGGCCGTCGCCTTCACATCGGGCCGGGTCAAAGACTCGCTCTCCACCGACGGCACCGGCGTCACGAGTTCCACCGTCCGCGGGGTGAAGGGCCGCCCCGTCCCCGACCGGGCCGTCGTCGAGATCAATGCCTACCGGGCGTCCGGGGTGCCGATTCCCGGATCAGGCCGCCGGGTGGTGATCCGGTTCCGGCACCAATGAACGGCGAGCCGCAGACCCTCACCGGCCTTTATTTCACCGCGATCGACCGCTACGCCGCCCGGCCCGTCGCGCTCCGGGCCAAGCGGGACGGAGCCTGGCGTGACCTCGGGTACCCGACCGTCGCCGCCCGGGTCGAAGGGCTCTCCCGCGGCCTCCTTTCGTTAGGCATCGCCCCCGGGGACCGGGTGGCGATTCTCTCGGAAAACCGGCCCGAGTGGGCCTTCGTCGACTTCGCCGCCCTCGCCGCTCGCGCGGTGGACGTCCCCGTCTACCCGACCCTGACGGCCAGGCAGATCCACTTCATCCTCCAGGATTCGGGGGCCCGCGCGGTGTTCGTGTCCACCGCGGCCCAGTATGCCAAGCTGGCCTCGGTCCGCCACGAACTCCCGGCGCTCGAATGGATCATCGGCTTCGACACCGATCTGGCCGGCCCGGATCTCCTCTCGCTCGAAGCCCTTGAGCGGAGCGGCCACGCCCATGCTCTGGACGGGGAGGCGTGGCGCCGACGGGCCCTCCAAGCCCGCCCCGATGAACTCGCTACCATCATCTATACGTCCGGCACCACCGGTGACCCCAAGGGCGTCATGCTGACCCACGGGAACATCGCCTCCAACGTTCGCGCCGGGGTGGCGGTGCTGCCGGTCTCCGACACCGACGAGTGCCTCTCGCTCCTGCCGCTCTCGCACATCTTCGAACGGATGACGGGACACTACGCGATGTTCCACTCCGGCGTCGTGATCAACTACGCCCAGAGCATCGACACCGTCCCGCCTGACCTGCTGGCAATGAGGCCAACCGTAGTCGCCGCCGTCCCGCGACTCTACGAGAAGATCTACGCCCGGGCGCTCGAATCCGCCGTCCAGGGATCGCCGCTCACCCGAACCATCTTCTTCTGGGCCAAACGGGTCGGGGAACAGTGGGCCGACCTCCGCCTTGCCGGGAAACCGGTTCCAGCGGCCCTCGCCGTCCAGCGGGCCATCGCTGACCGCCTGGTGTTCCGGAAGATCCGGGCCCGGGTCGGTGGCCGGCTCCGGTACTTCCTGTCCGGCGGCGCCCCGCTCTCGCCGGAAATCGCCCGATTTTTCCTGGCCGCCGGCATGCCGATCCTCGAGGGCTACGGCCTCACCGAGACGTCGCCCGTCATCACCGTGAACACCCCGACTCATCACCGGATCGGGACCGTGGGGCGCGCCGTCCCAGGGGTCGAAGTGATGATCGCCCCCGACGGGGAAATCCTGACCCGGGGCCCGCACGTCATGCGGGGCTACTTCGGCAAGCCGGCGGAGACGGCGGAGGCGATCGACCCGGATGGCTGGTTCCACACCGGCGACATCGGCGAGATCGACCCCGACGGCTTTCTCCGGATCACCGACCGCAAGAAGGACCTGATCGCCACCGCCGGCGGCAAGAAGATCGCGCCGCAGCCAATCGAGGGACTGCTCCGGCAGAATCCGTTCATTGCCAATGCCGTCATCCTGGGCGACCGGCGGAAATTCCCGATCGCGCTGATCGCGCCCAACTTCGAGCCGCTCGAAGCCTGGGCTCGCGCTGCGGGGCTCGACTGGCACACCCGCCAGGAACTCGTCGCGCTCCCCGCCGTGCTCGCCCACCTGGAATCCGAAGCCAAGAAGCACCTCCGCGACCTGGCCCGGTTCGAGGTCCCCAAACGCTTCCTGGCGGTGGCCCGCGAATTCTCGATCGAGTCGGGAGAACTGACGCCCAAGTTGTCGGTGAAGCGGCGGGTCGTGGAGGCCCACTACCGCGACCAGATCGACGCGCTCTATCGGGAAGCCGAAGTCCACGGCACCGGCGAGGCCTGAGCCGGTGGATGGCACCGGACTTGCCTTTCGCAGGGTGGGGATCGTGCAATCATTTGCGTCTGGTAACGGAGGCGTAAGTAGCTTCTTGTCAAAGCCTTACCGAGTTGCGGTCGTTCTTGGAACCAGACCGGAAGCCATCAAAATGGCGCCGGTCATCCGTGAGTTGGAGCGGCGTCCGGCCACCTTTTCGCCCGTTGTTATCGCAACCTCCCAGCACCGCGAGATGCTGGTCCAGGCCTGTGAGGCGTTCGGCATTGTGCCCGACATCGATCTGGGACTGACCCACGCCAACCGGACGCTGGCCCAGTTCACCGCCCAGGCGTTGCTGGCGCTGACCGACGCCTTTCGACGGACTCGGCCCGACATGCTCCTGGTTCAGGGCGACACGTCCACCGTCGTCGCCGCCGCGCTGGCGGCATTCTACTCCTCCATCCCGATCGGTCACGTGGAGGCCGGACTTCGGTCCGGCGATCTCCGCCGGCCGTTTCCCGAAGAAGCCAATCGGCGGATGGCCACCGCGGTCACCGACCTCCACTTTGCCCCGACCGAGCGGGCCCGCCACAACCTCGCGAGCGAGCAGATTCCCGCGAAGGACGTGATCGTGACCGGCAATACCATCGTCGACGCGCTCGCCCTGCTCGGCCCGGCCGGCGAATTCTCCGACCCGATCCTCCGGGGCCTGCCGTGGGGGGAGCGGCGGACCGTGCTGGTCACGGCCCATCGCCGGGAAACGCTCGGCGACCGGCTTCACGGGGTCTGTCAGGCCCTCAAGGAACTGGTCCGGCGCCACCCGACCCTGCAGTTGGTCTTCCCGGTGCACCTGAACCCCAAGGTCCGCGAAGTCGTGGTACCCGAACTGGGCCGGACCGAGCGGATCGTCCTGCTCGACCCGCTCGGCTACCGCGACGTCGTCGAGGTGATGCGGCGGAGCGAGCTCGTGC
>JANXXJ010000067.1 GCA_025350665.1 Gemmatimonadota bacterium
TCTTCCTGGTGATGGTGGCACTGTTGGGCGTGGCGCTGCTCGTGGGTGGCATCGGGGTCATGGCGATCATGATGGTGTCGGTCACCAGCCGCACGCGGGAGATCGGCACCCGGAAGGCGCTTGGCGCCACCCGGCGTGAAATTCTCTGGCAGTTTCTGGTCGAAGCCGCGACCCTCACCATGTTCGGCGGAATCCTCGGGGTCGGAGCCGGTCTCTTCTTCGGCGCCGTCATCAAGTTTGCGCTCAAGATCGAGTCGACGCCGCCACTCTGGAGCGCCGTCGTCGCCGTCGGCGTATCGATCGCCATCGGCCTCGGTTTCGGGCTCTATCCGGCCAACCGGGCGGCCCGGATGGATCCCGTCGATGCCCTCCGCCACGAGTAACCGTCCCAACTACGAGGAGTAAACCATGGCGGTCGACATTCTGGCCATCGCCGCGCACCGTGACGACGTCGAGCTGACCTGTGCCGGCACCCTGATCCGGGCCGTCGACCAGGGCCGCGCCGTCGGGATTCTCGACCTCACCGCGGGCGAGACCGGCACCCGTGGATCCGCCGCGATCCGGGGCGAGGAGGCGGCGAAGGCCGCCGCCATCATCGGGGCCAGGGAGCGCATGAACCTCGGACTGCCCGACGCGGGCGTCGCCAATACCGACGCCACCCGGAAGAAGCTCGTCGAAGCGATCCGTCACTTCGCGCCGCGAGTCGTCATCCTGCCCTTCCCGGTCGGCCGCCATCCCGACCACCGCATCACCTCCGAGCTCGGTCGCGACGCCTGCTTCCTGGCCGGCCTCACCCGGTATCCGGCCGACGGCACGCCCCACCGCCCCTTCAAGATTCTGTACGCCCTGGCCTACCGTGAGGATCCGGTCAAGCCCACGCTGGTCGTCGACATTTCGGCCCAGTTCGACCGGAAGATGGCGGCCATCCGCTGCTACGCGAGTCAGTTCGACGGGGCCACCACCGCCGGCGAGCTGTTCCCGACCGGCCAGGACCTCTACCGCCTCGTCGAGACCCAGAGCGCCCACTACGGGTCGCTGGTCCGGGCCCGCTTTGGGGAACCCTTCTTCACCCACGAAACCGTGCTGGTCGATGACGTCGCGACGCTCGGCGCCCAGAGCATGTAAGGAAAGATCGGATCGACCGAACTAGGAGGCCGCCGGTACGCCGTCGCACTTCATCGGCCGCTGGCGGCTCGTCAAGCGGCGGCCAAGCCCCTAAACCCCGGCCGGTCCACAGCTTGGGCGCTCGACCTAACCGAGCCCCCCACAAGGGGTTATAATCCTTGCATGGCGACCACCATCTACTTCGATCACGCCGCGACCACCCCGGTGCGGCCGGAAGTGCTTGAGGCGATGCTCCCGTTCCTGGGCGCGTCCGCGTTCGGGAACCCGTCCAGCAGTCACCGATTTGGACGGACCGCCAAGGCCGGGCTCGAGCAGGCCCGTCGGGAGGTCGCGGTCGCCGTCGGCGTCGAGCCCAATCAGGTCATCTTCACCTCCGGCGGAACCGAGGCGGACAACCTCGCCATCATCGGCACTGCCATGGCCGCCCGGGGCCGAGGCGAGTCCGGCCGAGTTCTCACCACGGCCACCGAGCACAAGGCGATTCTGGCGGCGGCGCATCAGGTCGCCAAACTCGGCGGCAGCGAAGAGATCCTCCCGGTTGGACCGAGCGGCGTCGTCGATCTCGGCGCCCTCGATCACGCGATGACGCGATCGCCCTCGGTCGTATCGGTGATGTGGGTCAATAACGAAACCGGCGTCAGGCAACCGGTCGAGCTCATCGCGGAGCGCTGTCGAGGGGTCGGAGTCGTCTTCCACTCCGACGCCGTCCAGGCCTTCGGCAAGTTCCCGATCTCCCTCGCCACCGTACCGTGCTCCTTCCTCACCCTCTCCGGCCACAAGATCGGAGCTCCCAAGGGCATCGGCGCCCTGATCGTCCGGGACCGAAAAACGGTGGATTCCGTCATCCACGGCGGCGGCCAGCAGTTCGGGATCCGGCCCGGCACCGAGAACGTGGCCGGCGCCGTGGCGCTCGGAAGGGCGGCGACCATCGTGGTACGGGAAGTCGAGCATGAAGCCGTGCGCCTCGCCGCGCTCCGCGACCGGCTCCTGGCAGGCTTGAGGGCCAGCGTTCCAGACGTGGTCGTGAACGGCGAGGGCGCGCCAAGGGCACCTCACGTGCTCAATGTGGCCATTCCGGGGACCGACAGCGAGGCCCTCCTCATGCACCTCGATCTGGCCGGCATCGCCGCCTCGGGTGGGTCGGCGTGTTCCACCGGGTCGGTAGAACCGTCTCATGTCCTGATGGCAATGGGCCTCCCCCGTTCTCTGGCGATCGCATCGGTTCGCTTCAGCCTCGGTCATGAGACGACCGAAGCGGAAGTCGACCGTGCCATTGCCATCTTGCCGGCTATCGTCGAGAAGGTCCGACAGCTGATGGCGGTGCTCGGCCGTGCCTGAGAAGATCCTGGTTGCGATGTCCGGCGGGGTCGATAGTTCCGTTGCCGCGGCACTGCTGGTCGAACAGGGCCACGACGTGGTCGGCGCGACCATGAAACTGTTCTGTCACGGCGACGACGTGCCTGATCGTCCCTGCTGCTCGCTCGATTCGATCAACGACGCCCGCACGGTCGCCCACCGGCTCGGGATTCCTCACTACGTCCTGAACCTCGAGGATCGCTTCAGCCGCCAGGTCATCGCCAATTTCGTCGACGAGTACAGCCGCGGGCGGACACCGATTCCCTGCGTCCGCTGCAATTCGTTCACGAAGTTCCGCGATCTCCTGGCCCACGCCGACGCCCTCGGGTGCACCGCCATCGCGACCGGACACTACGCGGTGAGCCGGAACGGTGCGCTCTACCGGGGGCGGGACCAGGCCAAGGACCAGAGCTATTTCCTCTGGGGTATCCCACCCGAGGTGGTCTCGAGAATGCGCACGCCGGTCGGCGAACTGACCAAAGCCGAGACCCGGGGGATCGCCCGAAAGCTGGGTTTGGTCACAGCCGAGAAGCCCGAATCGGTTGAGATCTGCTTCGTGCCGGACGACAACTATGTCGGCGTGCTCGAGCGGCACCTCCCCGCCGATGCACCGGCCCTTACCCCGGGCCCCTTGTTGGCCGCCGACGGCCGGCACCTGGGCGAGCATCAGGGCTTCGCGCGCTACACCATCGGCCAGCGGAAGGGGCTGCCCGGCGGGTCGCCGCTGCCCCTGTATGTGATTGGCATCAGGCCCGACGACCGGGCCGTCATCGTCGGCACGGCGGCAGACCTCGATGGTGATACCGTCCGGATCGAGGAGCTCAACTGGCTCGCACCGCCCCTTGGACCAGGGGCACGCTGCCTGGTGCAGGTGCGATACCGGAGCCGCGCTGTGCCCGCGGTGGTGCGGTCGGCGGCTGCCGACAGCGTCGTGCTTGACCTTGAGATACCGGCCCGGGCCATCACCCCCGGACAATCCGGCGTCCTGTATTCGGATCACAACCAAGTTCTGGGTGGCGGAGTCATCGGATGAGACGTCTAGTAGCGGCAATCGCGGCGGCAACCGGCCTGGGCACCGGCATCCTCGGCGCTCAGGACAAACGCCCGATGGGAATCGACGACTTCCTGTCCCTGCGCATCGCCAGTGACATTCAACTCTCGCCCGACGGGGGTACCGCGGCATTCACCATCACGACGCCGTCGCTGGCCGACAACCGGAACGTATCGCGGATCTACCTCCACACGCTGGCGGACGGCGTGACCCGGGAGCTGACCCGCGGCCCCGGCTCGGACCAGTTGCCCCGCTGGGCCAAGGACGGCCGGACACTGGCCTTTGTCTCGACCCGGAGCGGAGCGCCTCAGGTCTGGCGGATCCGGACCGATGGCGGCGAACCGGCCCCGATGACGAGCCTCGCGGGCGGCGTCAACGAGTTCTGGTGGTCCCCCGACACGACCGCGATCTTCGTAACGTCCGACGTGAAATGGCCCGAGCAGAACGAGCTTGACCGGCGCGAAAAGGACCAGAAGAGCCAGGCGAAGATCTGGACCGACCTCTTCTATCGCCACTGGAACGAATGGCGGGCGGGCACCCGCCAACATCTCTTCAAGGTCGACCTCGCCGACGGCAAGGCGACCGACTTGACCAGGATCGACCGGGATGTTCCGACCCTCGCGTTAGGCGGCGCCGACGTCGCCGTCTCGCCGCTCGGCACCGAACTGGCCATCGTCTTCAACCCGGATTCGAACGTCGCCACCAGCACCAACAACGACATCTTCCTGATGGGGCCGGACGGCAGCGGGATGGTGCCGATGACCCAGAATCCAGCCAACGATCACAGTCCGATTTACTCCCCCAGCGCGCGCTGGGTGGCCTACCTGGCCATGGCCACGCCGGGCTTCGAAGCCGACCGTCAGGAAGTGATCCTGTACGACCGGGCCACCGGAGAGCGGACCTCGCTCACCGCGGGCTGGGATGTGAGCGTCCAGTCCCTGCTCTGGACCGCCGACTCGAAGAGTCTGGTCGTCGAAGTCGAAGAACGGGGCGAGCACAACATCTACCGCCTGTCGGTGCCGGCCGGCCCGCGGACCCTTCTCGTCTCGGGGGGCGTGAATACCAGCCCCCAGATGACCCCCCGGGGCGACGCCCTGATCTTCCTCCGCCAGACCGCCACCCAGCCGCCGGAGCTCTTCACGCTGCGGTTCGATCCGAAGTTGCCTCCCGTGATGCGGCAGCTGACCCATCTCAACGGTGCGGCGCTGGCCGGATTCGACCTCGCCCCGGCCGAGAAGTTTTCGTTTGTCGGTGCGAAGGGCGACAGTGTGTTCGGCTACCTGGTGAAGCCTCCGGCCTTCGACTCCACCAGGAAGTATCCGCTGGTGTACCTGATTCATGGCGGACCTCAGAGCGCCTGGGTCGATGGCTGGCACCAGCGCTGGAATTACGCGCTCTTCGCCTCCCGCGGGTACGTCGTGGCGGTGGTCAACTTCCATGGCTCGACCGGGTACGGTCAGGCCTTCACCAACAGCATCTCGAAGCACTGGGGCGACCTGCCCTACGAAGACCTGATGAAAGGCGTGGAGACCGTCGCCCAGTTGCCTTTCGTCGACGGCGCCCGGATCGGCGCCGCGGGCGCGTCGTATGGCGGCTACATGATCTACTGGATGGCCGGCCACACCGACCGATTCAAGACCTTCGTCGCCCATGACGGCATCTTCAACACCGAGAGCATGGCGGGCACCACCGAAGAGCAATGGTTCCCGGCGTGGGAGTTCGGAGGCGGTCTCGCCAATCCCGACGCGCGGGCCTTGATGGCCCAGTGGTCCCCCGCACCGTTCGCCTCGAACTGGAAGACGCCGATGCTGGTGGTGCACAGCCAGCAGGACTTCCGGGTCGATGTTTCGGAGGGATACCAGGCCTTCACCGCCCTCAAGCAGAAGAATCTCGCGGCCAAGTTCCTCTACTTCCCCGACGAAGGTCACTTCGTCCTCAAGCCGCGAAACCGCAAGCTCTGGTGGGGCGTGGTACTCGACTGGCTCGACCAGTCCCTGATGCCCACGAGCCCGTCGAAGCCGTGACGGGCTCGTTACACTCCGAGCGCCGGTCGGGGCGTAATTTCCCGCTCATGACGCCTCCGTCGGCGCCCCCGAACGGCGACCTCCGCCATCCCTCGCTCTACATCAACCGCGAGTTGTCGTGGCTCGAGTTCAATCGGCGGGTGCTGAACGAGGCGCTCGACCGGAGAACGCCGCTCCTCGAGCGCCTCAAGTTTCTCGCCATCTTCTCGTCTAATCTCGACGAATTTTTCCAGGTCCGCGTTGCCGGCCTCCGAACCCAGGTTGCCGCCCGGTTTCAGGACTCACCATCGGATGCCCTGACACCGGAGGAGCAACTTGCGGCGATCTCCGTGGCCGTCCGGGAACTGCAGCGGCTTCACGATCGGTGCCTGAGTGACGACGTGCTGCCGGCCCTCGCCGAAGCCCATGTCCACCTGATCCAGGATTGGGAACTGCTCACCGTCGCGGATCGGGCGCATATCGCCCGCTACTTCGCCGACCAGGTCTTCCCCGTCCTGACGCCGCTCGCCGTCGACCCGGCCCACCCGTTTCCGCACATCTCGAACTTGAGCCTGTCGCTGGCCGTCATTCTCCGCGGACCGGGCGGCGAGGAGCGGTTCGCCCGGGTCAAGGTTCCGAAGATCCTGCCGCGCTGGGTCCCCCTGCCTGGCGCCAACCGGCTCGTGCCGCTTGATCTGGTGATCGCCAGCCATCTCGACGCCCTGTTCCCCGGCATCGAGATCCTCGGATCGTACCCCTTCCGGATCACCCGCAACACCGACACCGAAATCGACTTCGAAGAGGCCGAGGACCTGCTGTCGCTGATCCAGGAAGAAGTCCGGAATCGCCGGTTCGCGGAGGTGGTGCGCCTCGAGGTCCATCCCCGGACCCCGGGGTCGCTCCGCCAATTGCTGCTCGCCGAGCTCAATGCCGACCAGGAAGTCCTCGGTATGGCCCTGACGGCCGAGGACATCTATGAGGTGGCGGGCCTGCTGGATGGCGGAGATCTGATGTCGCTGGCCTCGCTCGATCTGACCGAGCTCCACGATCCGTCGTTCACGCCGGTCACCCAGCCCCGCCTCGCTCACGGGCGAAACTTCTTCGAAGTGATCCGCGAGGGCGACGTCTTCGTGCATCATCCCTACGAGAGCTTTGCGACGTCGGTCGAACGCTTCCTCCAGGCCGCGACCGAGGACCCGGACGTCCTCGCGATCAAGATGACGCTCTACCGGACCGGCGGCGACTCCCACATCGCCCGGATGCTGACCGCGGCCGCCGAACGCGGCAAGCAGGTCGCGGTCCTGATCGAACTGCAGGCCCGGTTCGACGAGGAGAACAATATCCGCTGGGCCCAGCGGTTCGAGGATGCCGGCGTCCACGTGAGCTACGGCGTGAGCGGGCTCAAGACCCACGCCAAGGTCATTCTCGTCGTCCGTCGCGAGGGCGATACCATCCGGCGCTATGTCCACGTCGGCACCGGGAATTATCAGCCGAAGACCGCCCGTCTCTACACCGACTTCGGCCTCTTCAGCTGCGAGCCGGACCTGGGCGCTGATCTCACCGATCTCTTCAACGTCCTCACCGGTTTCGCCGCGCCGGCCGGCTACCGCAAGCTGCTCGTCGCACCGGGCGGCATGAAGGCCCGGCTCCTCGAGATGATCGCTCGCGAGACGGACGCGGCCCGTCTGGGGCGCCCGGCCCGCATTCTGGCCAAGATGAACGCCTGCAACCACCCCGATGTGATCGTGGCGCTGTACGAGGCGTCACAGGCCGGCGTGAAGGTTGATTTGATCATCCGGGGGATTTGCGCCCTCCGGCCTGAAGTCCCGGGGGTCAGCGACAACATCCGGGTGATCAGCGTGGTCGGCCGATTCCTCGAGCATTCTCGGGCGTGGCACTTCCACAACGACGGCCACCCCGAGGTCTTCATTTCGTCGGCGGACTGGATGCCGCGAAACCTCGATCGGCGGATCGAATCGGCGGCCCCGATCGGCGACCCGGCTCATCGCCAGGCGGTCTTCCAGGTGCTCGAAGCGATGTGGCACGACAACCGGCAGGCGTGGGAACTGCGGGCCGACGGTTCATGGCACCAGCGAAGCCCGTCGGCCGGCGAAGCCGAATGGGCTACCCACACGGCCCTGGTGGAGCAATATCGCCTCGAGGCCCGGCGGGAGAGCTGACGACCGGCCGTCAGTAGGCCAAGCCGGCCGAATCGGCAAACTGTTTGAAGAGGGCTTCCTGCTCCGGCGTGAGCGTCTCGGGCATCGCGATCCCGATCTCGACCAGCTGATCCCCCTGGCGCTCGCCCTTGGTGATCCCCATCCCCTTGAGACGGAATTTCTTCCCCGCCTCGCTCCCGGCGGGCACCTTGAGCACCACTTTTTTCCCGTCGAGCGTCCGCACTTTGATCCGGGTCCCAAGCACCGCCTGGGCCAGGTTGATCGGCACCTCGCAATGGACGTCGAGGCCGTCACGGCGGAAAAACCGGTCCGGCTGAACCTCGAACGTCACCACCAGGTCCCCCGCTTCGCCGCCTTCCTGCGCCTCGCCCTGGCCCTTGAGGCGGATCTTGCTGCCCGAATCCGTCCCGGGCGCCACCGTCAGGTTGATGGTCTTTTCGCCCCGGACGTCGCCGGCGCCGCCGCACGTTCCGCACTTCTGGGACGGAACCTTGCCCCGGCCCCGGCACATCGGACAGGGCCGGTTGACCGCAAAACCGCCCTGACCGAACGAAATCGAGCCCCGGCCCTTGCACTCCGGACATTGGGAGATCGTGGCGCCGGGTGCGCCCCCGCTCCCCGCGCAGGTCCCGCACGTCGTCGTCATCTGGAGCGTGATCGGCAGCTTGCCGCCTAACGCCGCCGTCCGGAACGGGATTTCCACCACCGTCTCGAGCGTGTCGCCCCGGGGCTGTTCCTTGCGGCCCCCCGCCCCGCGGCCGAAGATCGACGAGAAGATGTCGCCCAGGCCCATCGATCCGAAGTCACCGAAATCGAAGGTCTCGCTGGGACCAGTCTGCTGCGCCCCGGCCCCCCCACCCCGCGATCCCCCGGGCGGACGGCTCCCGCGCTGCGGAAAATCAAAGGCGCCGAGCTTCCGCATCTGGTCGTACTTCTTCCGCTTCTCGGGATCGGAGAGCACACCGTGGGCTTCGGAAATCTGCTTGAACATCTCCGAGGCTTGCGGCTTCCCGGGATTGGCATCGGGATGGTGCAGCTTGGCGAGCCGCCGGTAGGCCTTCTTGATCTCCTCCGGCGTGGCGCTCTCCGGAACGCCGAGGACCTGGTAGAAGTCCTTCGAGGCCACGGTCAGGCCTGACCTTCCACCGAGTAGACCTGGACCCTGGCGGGCCGAACCAGCGATCCCTTGAACCGGTAGCCGACCTGGAAGGTCGCGCTGACATAGTGATCCTGCTCGGGCGCCGGGGCCGGCACGACCGACACGGCCTCCGCCACCGCCGGATCGAACCGCTGTCCGGCCGGATCGAGCCGCTCGAGCCCCGCCGTCTCCAGCTCCTTGCGGAGCTTGCGGTCCACCATGTCTACGGCCTGCCGGACGGCCGTCACCGGGCCATCAGGATCGGTCGCGGACAGGCGGTCGAGGTCATCGAGCACATCCAGGAGCCGAATCACGAATGCAGCCTGGGCCTTGTCCCCCAGCTCCAGCCGTTCCCTGGCCGCCCGCTTCCGGAAGTTATCGTGATCCGCCGCCAGCCTGACGTAGCGGTCGTTGGCCTCGGCCAGTTGATCCTGGAGCCGCCTGATCGCGCTGTCCGCGGGCTCCGCAGCCGCCGCCCCACCGAGGCTGGAATGGACCTCGATCAGGCTCGGATCGAATTCGGCGTTCTCTTCAAACGGGCGTTCGTCGTTCACGGCTTTGGGCTCGATGGCTACGTCGTTTTGACCGATTGGCGGACCCGGCCCGCCCGCTGAGGCGGCCCAACGGTCCGACGCGATGGTTAGTTAACTCCTGCCCTGTACGGCAACAGTCGTTCCCGGTTTCGCCTGTCAATTTGGCACCGGGCCACGCCTGGGTAAAGCACAGCCTCCTTTAGACGCCCGACGCCCTGCGCCACAGACCGTGCAAGGCGAATTGGGACGCCCGGCCCCGGATATCAGCCCTCGTGCCCGGGAAGCCCACTTTGATGGCGTCGACGGCCCCCCGGATTGAGAAGCCGAACCATACCGTCCCAATGGGTTTGTCGTCGCTGCCGCCCCCGGGACCGGCCACCCCGGTCACCGCCACCGCCACATCGGCTCCGGTCCGAAGCGCCACGCCGGCCACCATCTCGGTCACCACGGCGGCACTCACCGAGCCATGGGCCGCCACCGTCTCCGGATTGACGCCAATGAGGCCGGTCTTGAGCTCGTTGGCGTAGGCAATGACGCCCCCGAGAAACACATCGGAACTCCCGGCCACATGGGTCACCCGCTCCCCAATCATCCCGCCGGTACACGACTCGGCCACCGCCAGCGTCAGTCCTGCGGCCCGGAGCCGCTCGAGAAGGACGGCGGCCAGATCATCATCCCCCGTTCCGTAGCAATGATCGCCCGTCACCGCCCGGATCCCGGCTGCGGCCCGGTCAAACAGGGGCCCCGATTGTTCCGATGTCATGTCCCAGGCGGTCAGCCGGAGATCGACGCCCTCAATCCCCGGCAAGTAGGCCAGGGTCAAGGGTGCCAGGCCATCTTCCACCTCCGCCAGACGCTCGGCCAGCGTCGACTCCGGAATCCCGGTGGTGCGAAGCACCCGTGACGAGATGGCGACCCCACTGGCCCGGGTCCTGAGCCGCGGGACGACTTCCTCGCGGAGCAGCCCCTTCATCTCCGAAGGCACGCCCGGCAGCATGACCACCTCGCCCGGTGCGCCGGCGAGCCAGAGGCCGGGCGCGGTCCCCCGATTGTTCGCCAGGACCGTGGCGCCCCGCGGGACTTCCGCCTGGCAACGATTCGACTCCGAGATCTTCCGGCCGAACCGGGCCCACTTGGCCACCAGCTCGTCCCAGATCGCCGCCTGGAACTCCAGCGGGGCATCGAACAACTCGGCCACCACCTTCTTGGTCATGTCGTCCCGGGTCGGGCCCAGACCGCCGGTCGTGATCACGAACCGGGAGCGCGCCAGAGCCTCCCGGATCGCCGCCCGGATCTCGGCCGGGTCGTCCCGCACCGAGGTCCGCCGGGCGACTCGGACCCCGGCCTCGCCGAGGACCTGGCCCATGAACGCGCTGTTGGTGTCGACGGTAAAGCCGAGCAGGAGCTCGGTACCGATCGTGACGAGGTCGATGTCCATCGGCGAAAGATAAGACCTACTGGGATGGATCGCGGATCACTTTGGGGGCGTTCCAGCAGGGTCCAGATCCCTATCGCCGCCCGGCCGCGCGGCGGCCATTCGCCCTCCGGGATCTACGGGAACTTCAGCAGCCGGCGATACCGGTAGAGATAGACGACAAAGGAATAGACCGTAAGAACGGTCGCGATGGCGAGGCTGATCGAGACGAAATGCCCGTGGAAACTCCTCCACCCCTGCCAGAACGCGCTCTTGTTCAGGGCCAGGGGGTCCCAGGCGTCCCGGAACGCGAACCAGAGAATCGTCCCGCCCACGAAGATGTTCTGCATCACGGTCTTGAGCTTGCCCGGCCCCTGCGCCGCGATCACCACGCCGCGCCGGTCCGCCCACCAGCGGAACGCCGTCATGGCGAATTCGCGCCCGAGCATCAGGACGCAGACCCAGAGCGGAATGCTCCGCCAGAGGGGAATATCGTAGAGATCGTGCCGCGCCTGGGCCACGAAATAGATCGGCACCACGGTCGCGAGGAGGAGGAGCTTGTCGGCGAGGGGATCCAGCCACTTGCCCAGATCGGTCACCAGATTCCGGGACCGGGCCAGCCGCCCGTCGATCACATCGGACACGGCGGCCACGATGAACACCACGAAGAGGAGCAGCTTCGGCGCATACCCGGCCATAAACGGCAGGTACGCGATCACCGGCGTGATGGCGATCCGACCCATCGTCAGAATATTGGGGAGGGTCCAGATCGCCAGCCGGTTCACGCCGTCGTCACCCCAGCGTCTTCAGCACGAGCTTGCTGATCGAGCGAAGGGTGTCGAACACGCCGTCGCCGCGCACCGCGACGGCTTCGAAGTACGGCGCCCGTTCAATCCAGGTGCCCTCGACCTGCTCGACCAGCATGTCGCTCGGTCGGTCCGGATTTGCGAGCGGCTTCTGCCGGGCGGGATCCTCGACCGGCCATCCCGGATTGAGGTTCTCCTGGAGCTCCTCGAGCGAGGAGGAGTTCGGCAGATCCCGCTTGTTGTACTGGATCGCGAACGGGATCTTGGTCAGATCGTAGCCGTGCTGCAGCAGATTGTCATAGAGGTTCTGCATCGACTCGACGTTGGCCTCCATCCGCTCGATCTGGCTGTCGGCCACGAAGACCACGCCGTCCACACCCTTCAGGATCAGCTTCCGGGAGGCGTTGTAATACACCTGTCCCGGAACCGTGTAGAGGTGGAACCGGGTCTTGAAGCCCCGAATCGTGCCGAGATCCACCGGCAGGAAGTCGAAGAAAAGGGTACGCTCCGTCTCGGTCGCAAGGGAGATCATCTTCCCCTTCGACGACGGCGACACCTTCTCGTAGATGTACTCGAGATTGGTGGTCTTTCCACCAAGCCCCGGCCCGTAGTAGACCAACTTGCAGTTGATCTCGCGAGACGCATAGTTGATGAGCGACATGGCCCCCGCTTACGCCCCGAACAGTTTGTCGATCTCGTCTTCCGCTTCGCCCAGAAACCCCGCTTCGACCCTGGGCGGCGGCTGGGAATCCCTGCGGTCGAAAATATCAGTAAACAGCACCGTCAGCCGCTCCACCACCGAGCGGACCCGCAGCTTCACCAGACCGAGCGTCGTCCGATTGTCGAATCGTACCACCAGGATGACCCGCCGGGCCACGTCCGCCAGATAGAGTGATTCCCGCTCACCCTGGTGGAACAGGGCCCCGAACTCAGGCTCCCCCAACATCCGCGCCAGTTGATCGTTGGCGCTGAAGTCCGCCGCGGTGAGGGATGCGAACGCCACCGGATCGAAGTTGGGCTGCTCCCCCGCCGTCGCCAGCATCTGTCCCGCCCGATCCACCACCAGCGCCGTCCGCGCGTTGGCCTCGGCGAGCAACTGGTCCAGAATCACCTGGATCCGGCTCGCGTCTTCTTCCCGGAACGACCAACTGGCCGCGCCGCTCATGCCGGAAGTGCCTCGAGCTCGGTCTTCATCCGTCGCACGATCTCCCGGGCCCGCTTCCGCAACAGGGCCGATGGCTCCCACGCCGTATAGTCTTCGAGCAGGCGGACCGTCTCGATCCGGACTTGGCCCGTCAGATGGCTCAAAGCCGCCATCCGCTTGAGGCGGCTGGGACTGAACAGGGCAGCCCGGTGCCGTTCGACATGGCGGCTCGCAGCGAACCACCCCACCGAGAACCCCGCCACCAGGGCCAGCGCAAAGGAAACGGCCTGGGTCGGTTTCACGGTACCTCCTGCCGGGCCTCCAACGCGTGACTGAGTGTCACGCCGTCGATGTATTCGAGATCTCCACCAACCGGCAAACCACGGGCCAGACGACTCACCCGCACACCCATGCCGGCCAGCAATTGATGAACGAATGTAGCGGTGGCCTCACCCTCCAGCGAAGGGTTGGTAGCCAGAATCACCTCCCGCACCTCACCCGCCCCGACCCGATGCCGCAGCAGCCCGATCCTGAGCTGCTCCGGGCCGACCCCTTCCAGTGGCGATAATCGGCCACCGAGAACCAGGTACCGACCCTTGTAGGTGGTGGATCGCTCCACTTGCCCGACGGCCGAGGCCTCCTCGACCACGCAGAGCACCGAACCGTCGCGGCGGGAATCGGAACAGATCGCGCACCGCTCCCCCTCACAGAAATTGCCGCATTCCGGGCAACTGGCGACCCGCTCCGCCACGGTATCGAGCACCCGGGCCAGTCGGTTCATCCGTTCCCGCGGCTGCTGGAGGAGGTGATAGGTCAGGCGCTGCGCCGTCTTTCGCCCGATCCCCGGCAACTTCGAAAGTTCACCGACCAGATCCTCGATCGCCGCCACCGGCTAGAGCCCCGGGGTGGAGGGAAGCCCCTCCATCTTCCGCATCTCGGCCCGGGCCGCGTCTGCCGCACGTCGCTGGGCCTCGGCCACCGCCGACAGCACCAGGTCCGACAGCAGCTCCGCGTCGCGACTCTGGAACGCCGTCTGGTCGATGTCGATACCGCGAACCACCCCGCGCCCATCGACCCGGACCCGGACCATGCCGCCGCCCGCCGAGGCCTCTACCATCCGATCAGCCAGATCCGCCTGCAACTGCTGCAAGCGGCCCTGGACCTGCTGACTCAACTGGAACAACTGCTGAAGGTCTGCCATGCCCATGCCTAGTCCACGATTTCCAAATCTAATGCGTCGGCGGCCGCATCCAGGGCTCGATCTTTCCCCCGGAGTTCCTTGAGGCGTTCGGCCTTCATGTCTTTTTCGGACAACCGCTTCGGGCGATCCGACCCGGTCGGTACCGGCTGGGGACCCTCCGTCATCGTCACCGTTACCCGGCTCCCGACCGCCGTCGACAGCAGTTCCTCGAGGAGTGGCTGTTGCCGCTTGGCCCCCTCCAGCATGTGCTCGCCGTCCGGCGCTGCCGAGAGGCTGACCCGACTCCCGTCGATCGCCCCGACCCGAAGGTGCTCAACCACGGCCCCGAATAACGGACTCCGTTCCCTCGCCCGGGCCACGATCTCGGGCCACGACCCCGCCAGGGCTTCGAGCTTGATCGGCCCCGGCTCGCGTATCAGTTCCCGAACCTCCGGCGCTGGTTCCCCCGGGCCATCGGCCCGGCGCGGTCGCGACTCGGCCCGCGGTTCAACCCGGGGCTCAGACCGCGGTGGGGCCTGAGCGGGAGGCCGCGCCTCGACGCGCGGTTCCGGCCGGCTCGGGGCTCGCTCGGCGGTCCCGGCTCCCCGAAGGACAGTTTCGATGTCGACGGTCCGGTCCATCATCGTCCAACGGAGCAATAACGTTTCCACCACGAGGCGCGGATTGGCGCTCCGGCGAATCGCCGTCTCGACTTGGGTCAGCAGCCCGAGCATCCGGAGCAGGTCCCCGGCCGAGAGATGCTCGCGCGCCGCGGCAATGACCTCGCGCTGCGAGGACGTGAGCCCTTCCGGCTCAACCCCGGTCGCCGTCATCAACACGGCCCGAAGCAGTTCCGCCATCCCGTTCACGAATTCGACGAGATCGGCCCCCGCCGCGAGCAGCGCGTCGACCACCGGGAAGATGGCGCCGGCGTCCTTCCGGGCCACCGCGTCAAGCACCTGGGCGTAGACCTCGTCGCCGATCAATCCAAGGGCCTGGCGAACGCGGTCCGCGGTGAGCCGGCCTTCGGACAGGCTCAGGGCCTGGTCGAGTACCGACAATGCGTCGCGCATCCCGCCATCGGCGTACCGCGCGATCACCGCGATCGCATCGTCGTCGGCCTCGAGCTTCTCCGCGGCCAGCACAAAGCGAACCCGGTCCCGGATCGCAGCGGCACCGATCCGCTTGAAGTCGAATCGCTGGAGGCGCGACAGCACCGGTGCGGCCGTGTTGGCGATCTTCTGCGGCTCGGTCGTGGCGAAGACGAACACGACCCGCGGCGGCGGCTCCTCCAGAATCTTGAGGAGCGCGTTCCAGGCCTCGCGGGTCAGCATGTGGGCTTCATCCACAATGTAGACTTTGTAGCCGTTCTCCTGCGAGGCCGCATACATCGCCCGTTCCCGAAGGTCACGGGCGTCGTCTACGCTCCGGTTGCTGGCCGCATCGATCTCGACCACATCGAGATTGGCCGAGCCGCTCCAGACCCGCTCGCAGATGGCGCACTCGCCGCAGGGCTCGCCGGTGGGGTTCTTGGGATCGACCCGTTCGCAATTCAAGGCCATGGCGAGGATCCGGGCGGCTGTGGTCTTTCCCACTCCTCGCGGGCCTGTAAGCAGATACCCGTGCCCAACCCGTCCCCGGGCCACGGCGCCGCGAAGGGCGGCTGCGACATGGTCCTGGACCAGCAGATCCGCGAAACGGCGGGGGCGGTACTTGCGGGCGAGGGCGATCACAGGGAATCCGGCATGGCAGAGGCGGGGAATATAGGCGCATCGCCGCCCCTTCAGGGATGCCCGCATTCTCAGTATATTGGCGGTGCCCCAGGTCCGAAGGGTGCCGGCGCGCGAACTGCGTCAGGACCTTGCCGGTAGCAGCGCTAAGCGATGTCTGGTATCGCTTCGGGTCGCCTGGGGCATTTTTCTTTCCTCACACTGCCCCGCTCCGCTGCTCGCGCTGGAGTTCCCGCAGCTCCCACGTTTCCGCGACCACGGCCCCCAGCAGGAACACCAAAGCCGAGTAATACATCCACAAGACGAACAGCACCGCCGCACCGACGTTCACATCCACCGCGACCTGCTGTCCGACCCTGTTCTTCACATATAGCCCGAAGAGCCGTTTGGCGAGTTCGAAGAGGAGGGACGAGAAGAGCGACGCGACCAGCGTGGCCCGGATCGGCGGCCGTCGTTGCGACGCAAAGTGGTAAACGACGAAGAACAGGCTGAGGAGAAAGCCAAACGCCACCAATTCCCCAACCAGCCGTCCCGCCCAGGTGAAGAAGAACTCGACCCCCGGGACCATCGAACGACTCCGAGCCTGCAGCAGCGCCAGCGCCGTAGTCGCGATCGCGTTGGCCAGGAACAGCGCCAGCGTGAGCCCCACCATCCCGAGGTCCCGAAGCTTGCCCAGCAGGTACCGCAGCAGAAAATGTTGGGTCACCGGGCGGACGTGGACGTCGTAGATCTCGTTCAGTGTCGTCCGCGCCGAGGCGAACAGGCGGGTACTGAACCAGATAAACGCCGGCACCGCGACCAGGGAGAATTGCCGGGCTGAGACCACCAGTTTGCCGAGGAAGGTCTCCACGGCCGCGAATGGGTCCAGGCCGGGCGTCGTGTCGTGGGGCGGGAAGAATCGCTCGATGAAATCCGTGGCCCGAACCGGGTCGCCGCCGGTCCGGTCGAGGATCCAGCCCAAGCCGGCCAGAATCAGCAGAAACAGTGGCACCGCGGCGAGCAGCGCGTCGAACGTGAGGGCGCTCGCCAGAAAGGGAATCCGGTTCTCGTCAGCCGCCTGCAGCGTTCGGCGGAGGAACCCGCCGACGGACCGGTACCAGCCCCTGACCCGGTATTCGCTCAGGCGACCGGTTCCTCGTCGACCGGATCGGGCTGCCGACGACGCGCCCGCGCCGCGGCCAGCCGCCGTTCGAGCTCCTGCCGGGCGGCCACCTTCGGGTTCGCCGGGCGACGAACCAGCTCGGCGTCTTCTCCGTTCGCGCCGCTTTCGGCCTCGGGCACCTCGTCGTCCTCCGCCCCGATTTCCATCTTGAGTTCGGTCAGGGTCTCGTCGGCCAGATCCTTGAGGCCCTTGATCCGCTGCCCGAGATCCCGGCGGAATTCCTTCCCGGGTTTCGGGGCAAACAGCAGCGCCAGCCCCGCCCCGACCGCCGCGCCCAGCAGCAGCCATTTGACCGAGCCGCCGCCCTCGCGCTCCACCACGATCACTTCCCGCTCGTCCCGTCCCATGACTGTCTCCTACTCGCCGGCGTCGGCGTCGTCGACCGCCTGGACTGCCGGCTTCGAAAGATCGGCATGCGCCAGCGGCGCCGCCGTGACGTGACGACGCACTACGTCGGCCGTGCCGTTGACCTTGAGCTGCTCAAAGAGAAACGCGAAGGTTTTCTCCAGATCGGCGCTGATCGCGGCCCGCACCGGTTCGGGCAGCGACCAGCATTCCTTCTTGAACGGCCCGATCGCGCGCTTCCTTGCCTTGTAATAGAACTGCTCCGGCGTGTCGCTCGGCTTCTTTTCGCTCTGCGCGTTCTGATCGAGCCAGGCGTAGGCCCGGTTCCGCAGGTCGGCCGGCAGCGCCGGATGATCGAAGACCAGACTCTGGAAGTTGGTCGCCAGGTGGATCTCGGCCGTCTCGATTCGTGGAAAGTTTCCGAACGCGCCCGACGGCAACGTGCTGGCCCCGTGCTGCACCGCGCCCGCCATCCCGAACGGCTTCCGCGCCACCTTGGACAGGGCTTCGAGGGCGACCAGATCGAGCTTCACGTCGGCGATGGTCCCGTCCGGCAGCACCACGCCGCCGTGGCTGGTCCCCGTCTGGACCGAGATCTTGGAAATGCCGGCCCGGCCGCCGCCTAACGACGCCAGTGAACGGTTGAAGCCGCCCATGAAGGCGTCGAGCTCCTCGACGGTGCTGTTCTTGTGACCGACCTCCCCGATCTCGGCCCCGACCGACACCGTCACACCCCTGGGTTCGAGGCCCCGAATGAACGCCGTGATCTCCGCCGCCCGGACATAATTGTCGCGCTGCTGCTCGTCGAGTGTCGGGCGGGCGAGATCAACCAGCGTCGAGGTGTCGACGTCGATATTGAAGAACCCGGCCCCGACTTCCTCGGCGATCAGCTTCTTCACCTCGCCGACCTCACCCTCCGCGTCGCCCTCGTACTTCTTGGCATTCACCTGGCAATGGTCGCCCTGGATGAAAATCGGGAGCGAATACCCCTCGCGAAGCGCCGCCCCGATCATCACCGACACATACTCGGCCGGCCGCTGGTCCGTGTAAGCGATCTCCGACCGGGCAATCTCGAGCAGTATGGCCCCGGCGTTCCCCTTCATCGCGGCCCGAAACACGGCCCGCGCCGTATCGTAGGCGATCATCCGGATGTTGA
>JANXXJ010000028.1 GCA_025350665.1 Gemmatimonadota bacterium
TCGGTGACAGTGACCGGCCGTTCGGTATTCGGACGTACGGTAAGGCACGGCACGCCAAGCGCCGTCGTCTCCTCCTGCAGCCCACCTGAATCCGTAATCACGACCGCGGCCGTATCGACCAGGCTGATGGAATCGAGATAGCCCAACGGCGCAATCAGTTTGACCCGGCGCACGACATCCTGAAGGCCGAATTGCTCGATCCGGGACAAGGTCCTCGGATGGGCCGCGAACACGACCGGGAAATGACGAGTGGTTGCCACGAGCGACGCCAGAATGTCCCGGAGGACGTCCGGATCATCGACGTTGCTCGGCCGGTGCATCGTCACGAACGCGTAGCGGCCCTTCGCCAGGCCCATGGTGGCCGCCGCCTGTCGATCACGGGCCCGACCGAGGAGCCGGAGAAGTGTATCTACCATCACATTGCCGGTGAACCGGATCCGGTCGGCCGCAATACCCTCGAGCCGGAGGTTGTCATTGGCATCCCGGCTCGGCGTGAGCAGCAGATCCGCCAGCTGGTCGGTCACGATCCGGTTGAGTTCCTCGGGCATCGTTCGGTCCCGCGACCGCAACCCGGCTTCAACGTGAGCCACCCGAATGCCCATTTTCGCTGCCACCAGGGTGCAGGCCACGGTCGAGTTCACGTCGCCATACACCACTACCCAATCGGGGCGGTAGCGAGCGACAACGGGCTCGAACGCCAACATCACCCCCGCCGTCTGGCCCGCCTGGGAACCCGATCCGACCCCGAGGTTCTCGTCCGGCGCTGGGAGGCCGAGGTCGGCGAAATGGGTATCGCTCATTTCGGGGTCGTAGTGCTGACCCGTGTGAATCAGGATCTGTTCAACCCCACCGTAGGCCCGTGCCGGCCCGATGACCGCGGCGGCCTTCATGAAATTGGGTCGCGCGCCGACAACGTGGAGCAATCGGGTCATGGGACCATTCCGAAGTTGGCACCGCCGGTCGGCGGTAACTCGAGCACGAACGAGAAGGTGGTGCCGGCGGCCCCGCCGGTAGCGACTTCGAGCTCACCTCGCATCGCTTCCACCAGCTTCCGGCAGATGGCGAGGCCCAAACCAGACCCTGAGAAGGCGTAGTCGCGGTCGCGCTGCCGCCGGCGGAAGGGCTCGTAGAGCATCGCGAGTCCCACCGGAGGAATCCCTCGGCCGGTATCC
This sequence comes from Gemmatimonadota bacterium, assembly GCA_025350665.1. Taxonomy (GTDB): domain Bacteria; phylum Gemmatimonadota; class Gemmatimonadetes; order Gemmatimonadales; family GWC2-71-9; genus SHZU01. The sequence continues at coordinate 1,173 of JANXXJ010000028.1, forward strand.
TGGACCGAGAACCTCACTCGGTGATCGCCCAGGTCGCGCGCCGCGACCTCGACATGGCCCTCATCCGTGAACTTGAGGGCGTTGGTCGTCAAATTGAGCAACACCCGGCTTAGAGCGGCCGGATGACCGACCCGGGCATCGGGATCGGGCAGGACCAGCCGCAGCGCCAGTCCCTTCTCCTCGGCGATCGGGAAGACGATATCCCGGACCCCTTCCAGAGTGTCACGAAGGGAGAACGGCAACGGGTCGCTCCCAACCAGTCGATCACCACCACGAGCCAGTTCGATCACGTCGCTGGCGATCGAACTGAGGCCGAACGCGGCGGAGTAGACCAGACCAAGCTGGCGCTCCTGGAGGGGCGTCACGGCGCCACTGCGGCCTCGTTGCAGGGTTTCAGCCAGGAAGAGAATCGACGTGAGTGGCGACCGCAGATCGTGGGCGACCTCGACCACCAGATCGAATGCGTCAGGCCCCGACAGTCGGTTGGCCAGCCGCTGATGCCACTCCGGTTGCATTGCGGCCCCAACCCGCTCGAGAGCGGCAAACACCCCGGCCACCGCCGCACCGTCGAGCCCGGGAGCCAGGCGCGTCATTTCCTCGACCAGTGCGGTGCGGAACAGACCATGAACCCGTCGCGCGACTGGTGAGTTCGGCAATTCAAGGGCGGGCCGCCCCTCGAGTTCGCCAGCCACCGCATCCTGGATGATCAGCGCCAGACCGGCGACCTCGTCCGCGGAAGTCGCATCATCCCGAACGGTTTCCCAGCGGCCAGACACCACCTCGGCGACCCGAGGCAGCGCCTCGATCGGTGACGGGGGCTTCGGATGACCAGACATGCTATTCGGTCCGCCCCGACCCTTCGCCGCGGAGCAGATTGTGCTTGTCCATCAAGCGGTACAAGGTGGTCCGGTCGACGCTGGCGAGTCGGGCGGCCTTCGACATGTTGCCACCGGCCCGCGCGACGAGACGGGTGAGGTATTCCTGCTCGAACTGGGCAATGATCCGATCTTTGGCGGGGTGATACGGCTCGTCCGACACCGAGATGAACGACGACGACGCGCTGCCAGTGGGCTCGGATTGCTCGTCGTAGATCGGGATGTCATTCGGCTCGATCAGCTGATCGGGCTCCGCCAGGACCGCGACGTGTTCAATGACGTTTTGCAGTTCACGAACGTTGCCCCGCCAGGGCCGGGACCGAAGAAACGCGATCGACGCCTCGGTCAGTTTCGGCGGATGACCGGGCACATCCCGGTGCCGGGCCCACGAATGGATCAGGAAGTGGTTGGCCAGCAGGGGGATGTCTTCCAGCCGCTTCCGGAGCGGCGGCAGCGTGACGGGCACAACCCGGAGGCGATAGTAGAGATCCCCCCGGAGAAGGCCCGACGCCACGGCCTGTTGCGGATCCCGGTTCGTCGCGGAAATGAATCGAACGTCGACCTGGGCATCCTGCGATTCAGAACCGACCCGCCGAACCACCCCATCCTGAATCACCCGCAGCAATTTTGCCTGAAGGGACATCGGCATTTCGGACAGTTCATCGAGGAACATCGTCCCACCGTTCGCCACCTCGAGCAGGCCGGGTTTGTCCCGATCCGCGCCGGTGAACGAGCCCTTCCGGTGGCCGAACATCTCCGATTCGAGGAGCGGCTCCGGCAGGGCCGCGCAATTCAGCGGGACCAGGGCCTTCCGCGCCCGGCGGCTGTGCTGGTGAACGAACTGGGCGATGACTTCTTTCCCGGTGCCGCTTTCGCCCGTGATGAAGACGGAGGCATCGGTCGGCGCGACTTTTCGCGCCAGTTCGACCGCTTTGCGGAACAGCGGCGAAATGCCGATAATCGCCGGGCCGAGGTCCTGGCTCCCCTGTTTAAGGATCTGCTGACGCAGCCGATCCGCTTCCCGGTTCCCGCGGACGGCATGGGAGGCGCGGCCGATCAAGACCTGGAGATGGGTGGCCGAGAACGGTTTGGGGAGATAGTCCCAAGCGCCGGCGCGAAGAGCTTCGATGCTGGTCGTGACGCTGGGATTCCCGGTCATGACCACAACAATGGTATCAGGATGGGCGGCCAGCGCCTCCTTGAGGATCTGGAGACCAGGCACCCCGCTCATGTACAGATCGACGAGGATGATGTCGAACCGGCGTTGCTTGACCAGGTCCAGCGCCTCCTCACCTCGGCCGGCCAAGGTGACCGAGAATCCGTCACTCTGCAAGACGCTCGCGCAACTCTCCCGCAGGGTTCGCTCGTCGTCCACCAGCAGGATCCGAATGCTGGCCTTGACCTCGGGCGGGATCGACAGCGGATCCCGGGCTGAGGCCTCATTGGTCGACGGTGTTTCGCCCCCGAAAGAGCTCGTCACAAGGGAACTCCCCATCGCTGCGTCTACTCCGAGTGGTGGTACTGGAACCGGAAGGTTCCCCCACCCCATCGGCGAAAAGCATGCCCGAACAGTAGCGCCAGCGAGACACCAACGCGGGCGAACGCCATACCTGTAGATTGCCCGAATCACTCGCTTGTTGCACGCATACAACACTAGTGATGCATGCTACCATCAAGTGCGGTTTGTGGCCAGCCTTTACGGCCCCCGAATCCGGTCCCACATTTGCGCTAGGGGCCAACCAGACCGAGCTTTCAGAACCCGATCGCCCCCTGCGACGGACGGCCGCGAATCTGAGGACCTAATGAACGGCGTTGATTTCAACCAAGACCCGGCCCATTTGCCGGTACCCCGGAGCATGACCGGACTTCCCTCGACCGAATTCGCCGCGCCCCCCTCCGGGCTGGGCCAGGACGCGGGTACTGTCAACGCCAACCGGATCATCGCGGCCCTACTCCGTAGCAAGTGGCTGATCGTCGGGCTGACCGCCCTGGGCCTTGGCGGCGGCATGATGGCCACCCGACTGGTGGCGCCCGAATACGAATCGGTTGCCACCATCTGGATCGAGGCGCCGAATCGTGGAAAGGGGGCCCCGGTTCAGGGCGACGAACTGCTCCGGCCGCAGGCCTGGAGTGAACTGGTGACCAAGTACAAGGTGCTGGATCCAGTCGTGGTCGAACGGAAGCTGTACATCAGTGCGGCCAATGGTCAGGACTCCACGCTGTTTCGCAATTTTTCCACTGGGGATCGGGTCTACTACGGCTCTCTGGTTTACAAAGTCGATGCGGCCGCCAAGACCTTCGAGTTTGCGGAGGAGGACGGGCGCACGGTGCAGACGGGCGCGGTCGGTGATTCGGTTGGGCTCCAACTTGGATACAAATGGGTTCCCCATCCCGACCCCGCCCCGAAGGCGCGAACCATCAAGTTCACGGTGATCCCGCCGCGGGATGCGTCGACCGCCCTCATCAAGCGCCTGAAGATCCTGCTCAAGGAAGAGAACTTCCTCGAGCTCAAGCTCGCCGACGCCAGCGCCTCCAACGCTGCAATAACCCTCAATACAGTGGTCCGCCGGTTCGTTGACGAAGCCGCCCTCCAGAAGAAGGAACGGCTGACCCAGATGCGGACCGCCCTGGACGGGCAGCTAACCGATCAAGAGACACGGCTCCACGAGGCCGAGCGGGAATTGGAACAGTTTCGCGTGAATACCGTGACGCTCCCCAAGGAGGATGTAGCCGTCGCCCCCGGATTGCAGATGACTCAGGGAACCGCCTACGGTGACTATTTCCAACTCCGGAAGCAGATCGACGACGTCAAGCGGGACCGGCGCCAACTCCAGGACGCCATGAAGCGCCTGAACTCTGGCGAGGCGACCATTGACGCCTTTCAGACCATCAACGCCGTCCGGACCGCGCCGGCGCTGCTTGCCGTGCTGGATCAGATCGGCAAGGCCGAGATCGAACTCCGGATTGCCCGGACCCGGTACACCGACGATTACAAGCCGGTCAAGGACCTGATCGATCAGGTATCCACCCTGAGGAACATCACCCTGCCCACCTACGTTGGCGCCCTGGATCGCCAGCTGGGCCAGCAGGAGGCCGATTTCGAAGGCCGGGGGAGCAGTTCCGCCCGGGAGCTGCACGACATTCCGAGTCGCTCCATCAACGAAGCCCGCTTGAAGCGGCAGGTGGACCAGGCCGACATCCTGTTCCGGACGCTCGACCGGAGCCGGCAGGAGGCGCGGATGTCCGAGGCCAGTGCGGTTCCCGAAGTCCGGATCCTCGATACCGCCGTCGCGTCGACCCGGGCGTCGAAGAACCTCGCCCCGACGCTGATTGCCCTCGGTCTGGTCGCCGGCTTGATGCTGGGTATCGGCCTGGCCCTGCTGATCGACTTCATGGATCGGCGGGTCCGGTATCCGGATCAGGTTTCCCAGTCGATGGGTCTGACCATCATGGGGGCGATCCCCGCGATCAATCATGGGCCCGAAGGCTCCCGGGAATCCGACGACCGGGCCCAGGTCATGGAGGCCTTCCGAACCCTGCGGATGAACCTGGCCCATGCGGTGCCAAACGGCGAGCCGCTCGCCATCACGATCTCGAGCCCGTCACCCGGCGACGGGAAGTCGTTGATCTCGTCGAATCTGGTACTGTCGTTCGCGGAGGCCGGCTTCAACACGATCCTGCTTGACGGAGATACGCGAAGGGGTGGCCAGCACCGGACGTTCAATGTCGAGGCCAAGCCCGGCCTGCTCGACTACCTGAACGGAGACGCCAGTATTGCCTCGATCATACGGCCGACCTTCCACCCCAGATTGAGCGTCATTCCGGGCGGCACCCGGTTGCGTCAGGCGCCCGAGTTGCTCGGCTCTTCCCGCATGATGGAATTGATGAGCCAGCTCCGATCGCGCTTCGAGGTCATCATCGTCGACAGCCCGCCGTTGGGCGCCGGCATCGATCCTTTCGTACTGGGCATGGCGACGGGGGCGATGCTGGTCGTGGTTCGGGTCGGCGAGACGGACAAGGATCTGACGCTGGCCAAGCTCGACAACTTGCGACGGCTTCCGATTCGCGTCCTTGGAGGCGTCCTGAACGACATCAAGGCCGGCAAGGGCGCCTACCGGTACTACAACTACAGCTACGGCTACTCGGAGGAACCGGCGGCCGAACCGGCTGGCGAGCTTCAGAAGAGCGGGTCCGTAACCTGATCCGAGCGCGACACGAAGACGGGGGCGGCCGCACGATTGCGACCGCCCCCGTTTTCTCGTCCCAACCAGCGCCGTTCAGCCAACCATGGCCATCCTCACCGGCGACTCCGCCGTCGCCGCCCTGAGCGCCTCCCGGGCACCCCCGATCAAGGCATCGATCTTCCCGATGGCTCCCAGATCGTCGACGCCGCAGTAACCGATCCGAAGGGCACCCCGATCGCCGTTGGTACTCGCGTCCTGGAACCGGTGAACAATCCGGTCAACGAGATGCCTGGCACCGTCGGTTCCGGCTTCACTTTTCAAAAATTGAAGCCGGCAGGATGATTTTTGAGATCATCGATTTCGACCTTCGCACGGCAGTGGACAAAACGGTGGACCTGTTGGCCGAGCGTGCATCCAGTAAGGGGCTGAACCTGGCCTGCCTATTTCACGCAG
>JANXXJ010000275.1 GCA_025350665.1 Gemmatimonadota bacterium
ATCGCCTCCTTGAGTTCCTGATTCGAAAACGGCTTGGCGAGCACTCCCGCCGCGCCGAACTTCCGCGCCACGCTCAAGTACTCATTCGCATTGACCCGCCCGCCGCCCGAAATCGCCAGAATCCGAATGGTTGGGTCAACCTTTCGCAGCTCCTGGATCAGTTCGAGGCCGTCGGTGTCGGGCATGATGAGATCGGTCACGACGAGTTCCGGCTTGGTCGATCCGAAGAGGCGCAAGGCATCGCTGCCGCTCCCCGTACTGGTCACGGCATGTCCGGCCCGCTCCAGCATCTGGTGGATCGTTCCCCGGCTCAGATCATCGTCGTCGACCAGCAGAATCCGCATCGCATCTCCCCAAGGACCATCGGCCCAATCCTGGCGCTCCCAAGATACCTACAGGGATCGGCTGGTTCACCCGAGGGCTTGAGCTTCCGGCGTTTCCGCCGATAGTTGCCCCGTATGGTAACCAGCAAAGTACGCTTCGAGGTCCGGTCCAGCTGCACGCCCCTTCCCGGTGTTCGTGAACCCCTTGACCGGGTCGTGGTCGAGGCACTCGATCGGGTGATCTATGTCACGCTGATCGACGCCAACGGGCAAGGACGTTCGGCGGCGGCGGCCGTGGACCGCGCCCTCGGCATGGTCAGACGATCACTCCGGACCGGCGTTTCCGAGACCTTCGTGCAGGTCCACCGGGCGCTCGAAGGCTGTTCCGGGGTATCACTCGGGATCCTCCGGATCCAATCAGCGCCCCGCCGCCTGGAGTTCTTCGGACTGGGGCGAGTCTACGGGGTGGTGGCCGGGCAGGAGGACCAGACCCTGGTAAGCGAGCCCGGGACCCTTGGCCTGGGGTTGCCGAAGGTGCCGGCGCCGATCGGCATGGGATACCAACCGGGCGACCTGGTGGCGCTCGCGGCCGACGGGTTGATCGACACCTGGGAACTCGCCGCGATCTGGCGGAACCGGGAGGCGGAACTGGAGGCCCTGGTCAGCCAGGCGGCCGGATCCCAGGGACGGCTGCCCGACGACGCGTCGATCGTACTGATCCGACTGGCCTGATCACTCCTTGGGGAGATCAAGGGCCCGCCACAGATACCAGCAGGCGAGCGAGCGATAGGGCCGCCACGCGGCAGCCCGGGTGGTCATGGTCCTCGGCGCCGGCAGCCGTTTCATGCCGAACGTCAGCGCAAATCCCTTTCTGATCCCAAGGTCACCGAGCGGCAGGATGTCGGGGTGGCCCAGGTAGAAGATCATCAGCATTTCGACCGTCCACTGGCCGACGCCGCGGACCTGGGTCAGCCGCTCGATGATCTGATCGGGAGCGAGGCGCGGGAGTTCGGTTCGCGAGGGAACGGTGCCCCGCTTGGCGTGACTGGCCAAGTCAATGATGGCTTTGGCCTTAGCCTCGGAGAGCCCGGCCGATCGGAGGACCGGGATCGGCGTTTGGGACACCGCCGCGGGTGAGGGCGGCCGGCTGCCGCTATAGATCGCCCGGAAGCGGCCGAAAATAGTACCAGCGGCCTTGCCCGACAGTTGCTGGTAGATGATGGCTCGTTGCAGGTAGTGAAACGGACTGATGGGGCCCGGCGGCTCGAGACGCGGCGGACCGGCCCGTTTGATCAGTCCGCCGAGGGCGGGGTCGGCCCGGGACAGATGGGCGACGGCCTGGGCCCAGTTCACGCAGGGACCGGAGTCATCGCGCCAGAACAGCGGGGTCGGGGCGGGGCCGGGCGGTGTCATGGTGGGAAACCTAACGTCGGCGAGAGGGACGGGCGAGTGACCGTGAAGGTACTGATCGTCGACGATGACCCGGTGGTACGGAAGCTCTTGAGCCGGCTGCTCCAGAAGCGTTTCGGCGCCGAGGTCCGGGAGGCCCCGGACGGCTATGCCGGGTTCATGGCGGTCGAGGCGGATCCGCCGGACTTCATGCTGCTCGATGTGTCGATGCCGATCGTCGACGGGCCGGCGTTGCTCGAGAAGCTGCGCGCGGACGAGCGGTTCGCCAAGTTGCCGGTCATGACCATCTCGGCCGCGGGGGAGCGGGAGATCGTGATGCGGATGATCGACCTGGGCGTCCTCGACTATCTCCGCAAGCCGCTCAACCTGGCTGCCGTGCAGAAGCGGCTGGAACGGGTGTTCGCCGCCGCCGGCCTCACGACCCCGGAGACGATCCGATGAAAGTCCTGGTGGTGGAGGACGATGCGACGGCCCGGCGGGTCCTCAACCGCTTGATCACCAGTTCGTTCGGGGCGGACGTGGCCGAGGCCTCGAACGGCATGGAAGCGCTGGTGTATCTCGAACAGGACATCCCGGACCTGATCGTCACGGATGTCAGCATGCCGGTGATGGACGGCTTCGGATTGCTTCAGGCCGTCCGCGCGTCGCAAACCCACGCCGACGTTCCGGTGGTGGCTGTGTCGGCGACCACTGAACGGGCCGCCGTGACCCGGCTGATCGCCCTCGGCATTGCCGAATACCTGCTCAAGCCGCTCGACCTGGCCGCCACCACCACGCGTCTCTCCCGGGTCATCGCTGATATCCGGTCGAAGCCCAGGCCGCTGCGACGGCGGGAACTGGCGGCGGGTGGGCGTCCCCGGCTCCTGCTGGTCGAACCGGACCCGAACTTCCGCGAGCTCTTCAAGGGGCTGCTCGCCAGTACCTATGACGTCATCGACGCGCCATCGGGTCCCAAGGGACTCTCGCTCGCGTCGGAGCAGCTGCCGGCGGTGGTTTGCCTCAGCGAGGGTCTCGGCCTGCTCAACGAGCGGTTGCTGGCCGGTCACCTCCGGCAACTTGCGACGCCTCCGGAGGCCGTGTATCTCTTGCACGCCGAAGACCAGCCCAGACACAGCGAGGGCTTTGACGGCTTCGTCCGCAAGTCATTCGTGCCCGAAGTTCTGGCCGAGCGGTGGGCGGCGGTAACCGTGGGCAACGACCTCGCGAAGGCGATCGAGGACGCGATTGCGGCGCTGGGCGGCGAAGTGACAACGGCCACGATGCAGACCTTCGGCGTCATGACGCAGCAGGAGGTCGCCCGGCTTCCGGACACCGATGCCGCGGTGCCGGCCGAGGTCGGCATGGCGGTCCGGTTCGTAGCGACCGACGGAACACTCGAGCTGACGGTGGCGATCCACGGGCCGAAGGCGGACGGCGAAAAACTGGCGGGGGCGATTCTCGGTGAGACCATGGGGTGGGAGGCCGGGGGGAACGACGCGTTCGGGGCGTTGGTGGAGACCCTCGCCGGACGGATCCGTTCATCCTTTGATGCCCGCTCGATCAAGCTTGCCCAGGAGCCAGTCCTTGCCATGTTGCCCGGCGGGGTTGGCCCCGCGGGGTTCCAGGCCGGCTTCACGACGCCGACCGGCGAGCGGTTCGGCGTCGTGGTATCACTCCCGCGGAAAGTGGCCTGATCCGGCCGACGGCGGAGCCGCATGACCGGGCGCGATGTAGCCGTGACGCTGGCGGGCGGCGGCAACCGGGCGTTCTTCCAGTTGGGCCTCCTCAATCGATGGTGGGACGCACTGAGCCCGAACGTGGGCGTGCTGTCGACCTGCAGCGCCGGCGCCTGTGTCGCGGTGATCTTTTTCGGCGGCCGGCAGCGCGAGACGCTCGACTTCTGGCTCAAACGCCGGGCCCACGTCACCCGCAACATTGACTGGTCCCGGCTGCTCTTTGGTGAGCGGCCGACGCCGCATTTCCCGGTCTATCGCGACACGCTCGCGTTCGCGCTCGCGGACGGGGGCTTTGATCGTTTGCGGTCGCTGCCGTTTCCGGTCATGGTGCTCGCCGCCGCGCCACCGCACGGGTTGCCGATCCCGCTGGCGGTGCCGCTTGGCCTCGGCGCGTACTCGCTGGAGCGATGGCGCCATCCCGGCCGGCTTCACCCCGGTTCGGGGCGCCGCCTCGGGTTCGAGCCGGTGACGAAGGATCTCAGAGCCTGTGAGAGCATCGAGGAACTGTCGTCATGGGTCCTGGCGTCGTCGGCGACGCCGCCATTTACGCCGGTCGGTCTCGTGGATGGGCGCCGGGTCCTGGATGGCGGGCTGGTGGACAACGCGCCGGCTTTTCTCGCCGATGAGGTCGGGGCCTGGCGCCGGCATCTGGTGGTGCTGACGCGCCGGTATCCGGATCAGGTGATGGGACACCATCGCGGCCGCTGGTATGTCTGCCCGAGCATCGTTCCCCCGGCCGACCGCTGGGACTACACCCGACCGGAACGGGTGATGGCGACCATCCGCCTCGGTGCCGCAGACGCGACCCGGCGGCAGCACGAGTTCGACGGCTGGCTCAAGGAGGAGTAATCAATGGATCTCGATGCATTCCGCCGAGCGGCGCACACGACGGTCGACTGGATGGCCGACTACCTCCGCGATCTCGGGGAGCGGCGGGTGGTCGCCTCCGTGGCTCCGGGGGATGTCCGCCGTCAATTGCCGAACGAACCGCCGCGGGAGGGCGTGCCGTTCGACCGGATCCGGAGTGATCTGGACGCGATCATCCTCCCCGGCATGACCCATTGGGGCCATCCGGGATTCTTCGGCTATTTCCCGGCCAATCACAGCCCGCCGTCCATACTGGCCGAGATGGTCGTGGCGGCGATGGGCGCGCAGTGCATGTCGTGGCAGACCTCGCCGGCCGCCACGGAACTGGAGCAGGTGGTGATGGAGTGGCTCCGGCAGATGCTTGGTTTGCCGGCGGGCTTCACCGGGGTGATTCAGGACTACGCCTCCACGGCCACGCTGGTGGCGTTGGTCACGGCGCGGGACCAGATCCGCGGTCCAATCGACCGGGCGACGGTCTACGTCTCACCGGAGTCGCATTCCTCGGTGGCGAAGGGTGCCCGCTTGGCCGGATTCCGGCCCGAGCTGGTCCGAGTGGTTCCGGTCGATGACCGGTATGCACTGCGGGCGGACGCTCTCGCGGCGATGATCGCGGCCGATCGGGTGGAGGGTCTGGTCCCCGCCGCGGTGGTGGCGACACTGGGAACGACATCGTCGACGGCGTTCGATCCGTTACCGGCGATCGGTCCGATCGCCCGCGACGCCGGGGCCTGGCTTCATGTCGACGCGGCCTTCGCCGGTTCCGCGGCGATCGTGCCCGAGCTCGCCTGGATATTGGACGGAATCGAGCAGGCGGACAGTCTGGTGTTCAATCCGCACAAGTGGTTGCTCGTCAACCATGACTGTTCGGTGTATTTCGTCCGGCATCCGGAACGCCTGCTCCGGTCGTTCGGCTCCTCGGCGGAATATCTCAAGACCCAGTACGACAGCTCGGTCGTGAACTACCGGGATTGGGGCATCCCGCTCGGCCGGCGCTTTCGGGCCCTCAAGCTCTGGTTCGTGATCCGGAGTTACGGGGTGGCCGGGCTCCAGGCGATGATCCGGGAGCACGTGCGGCTCGGGGCCTTGTTTGCGGGCTGGGTCGACGCCGATCCGGACTTCGTGCTGGCGGCGCCCGCGCCGGTGGGCCTGGTGTGCTTTCGGTGGGCGCCCGGGGCCGGAGGCCCAACGGGAGAAGCGCTCGATGATGCCAACCGGTTGCTGCTGGAGCGGATCAACGCGCCGGGCGATCTGTTTCTGACCCATACCGTGCTGAGCGGACGCTTCGTGATCCGGCTGGCGCTGGGCCACGAGTCCACAACCGAGTCCGTGGTGCGGCACGTCTGGGATCGAGTGCGGACGGCCGCGCGGGACCTCGCCTAACGCCGCTTCAGGTGGGCCGCCACCGAGGCGGCCAGAATCACCGTTCCGCCCAGCCACTGCCCGGGTGTGAACCGTTCCCCGAACGCCAGGATGCTCACCCCAGCGGCGACCACCGGCTCGAGCGCGAAAATCAGCGCCGCTTCAGTGGCCCGGACCAGCCGTTGGCCGGTCAACTGCCCGCCGAACGAAGCCACCGACGACAACGCCAGGAACGGCGTGAGCGTCATCGTGGTGAGGTTGAGCTCGATCCGGGGGTGTTCGAACAGGAGCGTGGCGAGGGCCGCCAATCCGGCGATCGCGACGAACTGGACCGCCAGGAGCCGGAGCGGGTCGTGGCGCGGGCCGAGGTGGCTGGCCAGGAGAATGTAGCCGGCGGCGAGCGCGCCGCTGCCGAGGGTCGCGAGGTCCCCGATGCCGAAGCCGACGGCACCGCCGGCGGGACGAGTGAGCCACCAGGCACCGATCATGGCGGCGGTGATGGTGACCACATTGCGCGCGGTCGGGGCTCGGCGGTGCGCGGCCAGCACCAGAATCGGGACGAGCGGGGTTTGCACACTGAAGAGGAAGGCCGATCGCCCGGGGGTGATCGTTGCCAGGCCGACGAAGAACAGGGCCAGCTGCAGCCCGAAGAGCGCACCGAGGGAGAGGCCGACTACCCAGTCACGCCGGGTGGTCGATCGGTAGACCCCTGATACCAGCACGATGGCGCATCCGAACCGCAGGGACATGAACAGGAGCGGTGTGGTGTACGCCAGGACCATCTTGTTGAGCACGAACGAGGCGCCCCAGATGAAGGTGCACCCCAGAAGGATCGCCACGGCCCGGCGGTGGCTCATGGGCCGCCGGCCAGCAGCGGCTTGAGGAATCGGCCGGTGTGCGATGCCGGCGTCGCGGCGATCAACTCGGGTGGTCCCTGTGCCACGAGGCGCCCGCCGCCGTCACCGGCTTCGGGGCCCAGGTCGATGACCCAGTCCGCCCGTTTGATCACGTCGAGATGATGCTCGATGACGACCACGGTGTGGCCGGCGTCCACCAGGCGGTCGATGACGGTGATGAGTTGGCGGACGTCGTCGAGGTGAAGGCCGGTGGTCGGCTCGTCGAGAAGGTAGAGCTTGCGGCCGGACCGCTTGCCGGCCTGAATCAGCTCGCGGGCGATCTTGAGCCGTTGCGCTTCGCCGCCCGAGAGGGTGGTCGCCGGCTGCCCGAGCCGCAGATAGCCGAGGCCGACCTGCTGGAGATGCCACAGGGCGGCGCCCAGTTTCGGCTGGTGGCGGAAGCGAACCATGGCGTCATCGACCGTCCATTGGAGAACGTCGTGAATCGACTGGCCCCGGATCCTCACGTCGAGGACTTCGCGCTTGAACCGGGTCCCGCTGCACGCCTCGCAGGGCACGAAGACGTCGGCGAGGAACACCATCTCGACCTGGACCTGGCCGGCGCCATCGCACTGCTCGCAGCGGCCGCCGCCGGTGTTGAATGAAAACGTGGCCGGCGTGTAGCGGCGGGATCGGGAGAGCGGTTGCTCGGAGAAGAGTTCCCGGATCTCGTCGAAGCCTTTGACATAGGTGATCGGATTGGAGCGCGGCGAGCGGCCGATCGGTGACTGATCGATCAGCACGACATCCTCGAGCCATTCGTGGCCGGTCATGGCATCGACGGACCCGATGACTTCGCCGAGATGGGCCTTGATGGAAACGTCGCCCCGGAGGCGGGCTTCGAGTTGCCGGTAGATGACGTCGTGAACCAGCGTGCTCTTGCCCGACCCGGAGACGCCCGTGACCGCGATCAGGGTGCCGAGCGGCAGTTGAACGTCGATGCTCTGGAGGTTGTGAAGTCTGGCGCCCTCGAGCTTGAGCCATCGCGGGCCGGTGGGCCGGCGGGCGCTGGGTACGCCGATCCGCTTCTCACCCCGCAAGTATTGGCCGGTCAGGGTGTCCCTGGCGGCATGGACCGGCCCGGCGTGGACCAGGAAGCCGCCCCGTTCTCCGGATCCCGGTCCGAGTTCGATCATGTAGTCGGCTCGCTCGATGGCCGCGAGGTCGTGTTCGACGACGATCACCGTGTTCCCGGCGTCCCGAAGGCGGCACAGCAGGCCGAGGAGCCGGTCGGTGTCGCGAGGGTGCAGGCCGATCGATGGCTCGTCGAGGACGTAGAGCGAATCCACCAGCTTGGCGCCGAGTGCGTTGGCGAGGGCGATCCGCTGAGCTTCGCCGCCGGACAGCGTGCGGGTCTGCCGTTCGAGCGACAGGTATCCGAGCCCGACGTCGATCAGAAAGCTGACCCGGGCGGCGAGTTCGGTCGAGACATCGCCCGCGATCAGGCGGGCGGTCGGCCCGAGGTCGATGCCCGCCAGCCAGAGCCTGAGGTCGGCGAGGGAGAGCGATGCGACGTCGGCGATGGTCCGCCCGCCGATCCGGACGGCCAGGGCGTGCTCGTTGAGCCGGGCGCCCTGGCAGGCCGGGCAGGTCCGGGCCAGCTGGTACTGCCTGAGGAAAACCCGGATGTACTGCTTGTAGCGTTTCTCTTCCAGCGCCTTCAGGAACGGGAAGATGCCGGTGAAACGGCCGGTCTTGCCGTGGAGGAGTTCGCGCTTGACCGTGGCTTTGAGGCTTGACCATGGGGCGGCGGGGTCGGCACCGAGCTTCCGGCCGGTGTCCACGAGGAGGCGACGGCGGGCTTCGTATCGCGGTTTGGTCCAGGGGTCGATCGCGCCGTCGGTCAGGGAACGAGACGGGTCGGGGACGATCAGCGACTCATCGTACTCGAGGACGGCGCCGAATCCCTTGCAGCCTCCGCAGGCGCCACGAGGGTTGTTGAACGAGAACAGCGCCGGAGACAGTGGCAGTGCCGGGGTGTCGCAGGTGCTGCAGGCCGGCTGCTCGGTGAATCGCCGACGGACGGCGGCACTGAGCACGATCGCGATGCCCTCGCCCTCCTGGAAGGCCTGGCCGATCGCTTCTTCGAGGCGGGCCCCGGCCTTGGCGGGATCGGCCAGCCGGTCGATGACGACGAGCAACTCGGTCGCGTGTCCGAGGTCGGCGCTTTCGGGGAGGTCATCGAGGTGGATGGGCACGCCATCGACGAGCAAGCGGAGGAACCCGAGTGCCCGGAGGTTCTCGACGATGGTCTGATGCGACAGGCGGGCAGACGCGGGGAGGGGAAAGGCGACCTGGATCGGGCCGGCGGCCTCGGCCCGGACCCGATCACCGGCCGTGGTCGTCGTGTCGCGAACGACTCGGGCGCCGCATTTCCGGCAGAACTGCAGGCCGACCCGGGCCCAGAGGAGGCGGAGGTAGTCGTAAACCTCGGTCGCGGTCCCGACCGTCGAACGGCTCGACACCGCCGGGTTCTGCTGCTCGATGGCCACCGCCGGCGCAATCCCGGTGATGGTGTCGACCAGCGGCTTGGGCATTCGCTCAAGGAACTGTTTGGCGTAGGTCGACAGGGATTCGATGTAGCGGCGCTGGCCTTCGGCGTAGATCGTGTCGAAGGCCAGGGAACTCTTGCCCGACCCGGAGGGGCCGGTTACGACGACGAGCCGCCGGTGAGGCAGTTCGACGGTGATGCCCTTCAGATTGTGCTGGCGGGCGTTGACGACGCGAAGCATAGAGTCCGACACAACCGGGGAAAATAACCTTGCGAGGGGTTAACTTCCGGCCGGAACCATGGCCAAACTCCTCACGCCCAGGGTACTGCTCCGGGGACTCGAGCTGTTCATGCTCGCCTCGGTGGCGAGCTTTGCCGGGGTGCTGGTCTATAGCAAGAGCTCCACGGCCTTTCTCCAGGCCATTCCCTCGATCAAGTGGGGCTGGATCGTGGTGAGCATCGGGCTCGCGTCGCTGGACTGGATCGGCGGCGGTCTCCGGAACTACATCCTCGCCCTCAACGTGATGGACCGGCCGCCCCTCAAGGGGATGATCATGGCCGGCGGGATGAGCGCCTGGGCTGCGTATCTCACGCCGGTGCAGTCCGGGGCGGCGCCGATGATGGTGTATACGATGAAACGCCACGGCGTGCCGGTGCCGGTCGGGCTCACGCTGACGTTCATGAGCTTCATCGCGACGGTGGCGTTCTTCGCGATCGCCGGTCCGATCGCCATCGTAGCCGGGGCCGGGCATTCTCTTGGCACCCACGGGGTGGCATTGGGGATCTCCCTCTACGACCTGTTCATCGGCAGCCTGTCGATCTTCTGCGTCCTGGGCGTACTGTTTCTCATCGTGATCCTCTTCCCCGGCTTCGTTCGGGATCTGGTGCACCGGCTGGCGCTGTCGCTCGGCCGCCGGAGCAAGCGCATCGGGGCCCGCATCGAGTCGTTGGAGCGGGGCATCGACCAGACCCACGCGGCGGTCGCCAAGTTCAACTCACCGAAGGGCTGGCTGGCCTTGTTCCTGGCGACGGTCCTGTCGGGACCATCCCACGCCAACAAGCTCCTGGCCGGTTATGTCGCGCTCCGGGCGATCGGGATCGAAGCCCAGTTCTTCGATGTCCTGCTGCTCAACACCTTCATCACCTTCGTGCTTTATTTCTTTGCGCCCACCCCGGGCGGCGCGGGCATCGGTGAACTGCTGTCGACCGCGGTGATGTCGATCTACGTACCTCAGGCGATTTCTCCGCTGTACATCCTGCTGTGGCGCCTCATGATCAGCTGGTACACAGTTGCCTTCGGCTCGATCATCTTCTGGCGGTGGGTCCGGGCGGGGCTCAAGGGGATCGACGAGGATCCGATCGCGACGTGAGTCAACTGGATGCCGATGAGATTCCCGCCGATCTGATCGACGGGCGGCTGCTTCGACGGCTGCTGCGGTATCTGAGGCCCTATCGCCGGTCGGTCGCCCTGGCGGTCGGTCTCCTCTCCATCCACGCGGCTCTGGCAATCATCGGACCCGCGATGACTCAGCGCGCGCTCGATCGCGCCGTTCCGGCCCGGGATCTCGGGCTGCTCGGCCGCTACGCCGCGATCTACGTGGCGGCGCTGCTCGGGACGCTGGTGGTGGACTATGCCCAGGTCATCCTCACGACCCGGATCGGGCAGCGGGCAATGTTCGACCTCCGGATGGCCATCTTCGATCACCTGAACCGCCTGCCGATCGGCTATTTCGACCGCAATCCGGTTGGCCGGCTGATGACCCGGGTCACCTCGGACGTCGAGACGTTGAATGAGCTGTTCAGTTCCGGGGTCGTGAGCGTATTCGGGGATCTGTTCACGCTGGTGGCTATCGCCGCGATGATGCTGGTGACGGATTGGCGGCTGGCCCTGGTGTCATTTCTGGTGATGCCGGTCATGTGGCTCGTGGTGTCGGTGTTCCGGCGCCATATCCGGGAGGCCTTCCGGGACATCCGGACTCGGGTGGCGCGGCTCAACAGCTTCATGCAGGAACATCTGGCGGGGGTACACGTCATCCAGCTGTTCTCCAGGCAGCGGGACGCGGCCGGCGAGTTCGACGCGGTCAACGAGGCGCATCTGGAGGCCCATCAGCGATCGATCACGATCTACGCGGTGTTCTTTCCGATGTTCGAACTGGTCACGGCTGTGGCGCTGGGCTTGCTGCTGACCAGCGGCGGGATCCGGATTGCGGCTGGGACCGCGACGGTCGGTGTGCTCGCGGCCTTCATCCAGCTCACCCGGCGATTCTTCCAGCCGCTTCAGGATCTGTCGGAGAAGGTCAACCTGCTCCAGAACGCCATGGCGAGCTCGGAGCGGATCTTCCGACTGCTCGATACCCCGGTCGGCGGGCCCGCGGCCGAGCGCCCAGTGGTGCTCCCGACGCCGTTCCGCGGTGAGATCCGATTCGACCAGGTGTGGTTCCGGTACGACGACCATGGCCCCTGGGTGCTCGAGGACGTGAGCTTCACGGCTCCGGCGGGGGAAACAACGGCGGTGGTCGGTCACACGGGTGCCGGGAAGACGACCGTCGTGAGCCTGCTGCTCCGGTACTACGATGTGACCCGCGGCCGGATCACGCTGGACGGCGTCGATATCCGCGATCTGGACGTGGCCACGCTGCGCCGGCAGTTCGGGTTCGTTCAGCAGGACCTGTTCCTGTTCACCGGTGACATCCTCAGGAACCTGGCCCTCGATCCGGGGGTCGGCGAGGCGCAAGTCGGCGCGACGCTGGCCCGAGTCGGGGTCGACGGGCTGGTCGGGCGCCTGCCCGGGGGGCTCAGGCACGTCCTGGCCGAACGGGGCCGGAACCTGTCGGTCGGCGAGCGCCAACTGCTCAGCTTTGCCCGGGCCCTGGCGCGCGATCCGAGAATCCTGCTCCTCGACGAGGCGACCAGCTCGGTCGACTCCGAGTCAGAGGCCCGGATTCAACGGGGGATCGCCGAGCTGATGAAGGACCGGACCGCGGTCGTCGTTGCCCACCGGCTCAGCACGATTCAGAGCGCCGGGCAGATCCTCGTGATGCACCACGGGCGGGTGGTGGAGCGGGGGTGTCACGACAATCTCGTCAAGGGGGATGGCATTTATCGGCGGCTATATCGGCTCCAGGTCGGCGGGGCCTGAATTCTTGCTAACCCGCCGGGGTCGCCCTACGTTTGTGGCCCACGCCGCAGGGTCGAGAACGGTCGAATGGCGGACGGGCGTCAGGATATCGGCAAGGGCGGGCAGACGTCCGTCCTTGGGCCGCTCATTGGGGGAATCGCGATCGATCGCATGACATGCTCGTGAACGACCAGACCAAGATTCAGCCTGCCACCGCGCAGCGACCCCCCCTCGCGTCGGCCGAACCGATCGAGGGCGCCGGTCGTCTGGTCAGTTTGACCGACGGCCGTGAGCACCGGATCGTGGTCGTGCCCTTCGTGCTGGGCCGGGACGTCAATGCGCAGGTGGTGCTCGGTTCGCCGGACGCGTCGCGA
The DNA here is from genome assembly GCA_025350665.1 of Gemmatimonadota bacterium. Lineage (GTDB taxonomy): Bacteria > Gemmatimonadota > Gemmatimonadetes > Gemmatimonadales > GWC2-71-9 > SHZU01. The sequence continues at coordinate 12,554 of JANXXJ010000275.1, forward strand.
CGGCATGCCGAGGTCGTCACTCGCCCGGACGGCGATGTGTTGATCGACTGGTCCGCCAACGGGACGTTCGTCAACGGGGTCCGCATCGAGGGTCGTCAGCCACTCAAGCCCCTGGACGTCATCCGGATCGGGTCCGAGGAGTTTCGGTACTATCCCGGATCCGACCTGGCCCCGAGTCCTTCCCACCGGCTCAACAACACCCTGGCGGGCTTCCCATCGCTCGGCCTGGCCGTATCGCCGATTCCCGTGGCCCGGTCACTGGCCACAATCCGGGTAAAGCGCGGGCCGGCGAAGGGCGCCCGTTTTGCCATCCGGGCCCCAATCGCCACGTTTGGAAGGGCCGAGACCAACGATGTCCGGATCGATGATCCCAGCATCAGCGCGTCCCACGCGCGGCTGGTGTTGATCGAGGGCGTCTGGACTCTTCAGGATCTGGGGTCCACCAACGGCACCGTCGTCGATGGAATCCGGGTGACTGAAGACGTGCCCCTGTCGCCGGGAGCCACCATCGAACTTGGCGCCGTGGCCCTGTCGTTCGAGCCCCACGACGAGCCGCCTCCGACGGCAATCCGCGCCATCCGGATGCCCGCCGAGCGGCCTCGGGCCCCCGCCGCGCCAATCATGCTCGAAACCGGGCGGGAAACCGCACCCCGGTTTCGCCTCTTCCTTCCGCTGGCGATTCTGATTCTGCTTGCGGGCCTCGCCGCTCTGATCTTCCTGGTGTAGCCGATGCTGATTTCGTGTGCCGGAGACACCCACGTCGGGGTCGTGCGCAGCGGTAACGAGGATAGCTTCCTCCTCGACTTCCGCCGGGGCGTATTCATCGTGGCCGACGGCATGGGAGGCCACGCGGCCGGTGAGGTCGCGAGTGAAATGGCCGTCGAGATCATTGCGCGAGAAGTCGGGACCCTCAAAGGTCTGACCGATGCCGAAACCTTCGACCGGCTCCGGGCGTCGATCCGTACTGCCAATCAGGCGATCTACGAGCGGACCCTGGCCGAGGTGGACAAACGCGGCATGGGTACCACGACGACCGTACTGGCACTGACCTCGAATCGATATCTGATCGGCCAGGTGGGCGACAGCCGGGCCTATCTGCTCCGCGCCGGCA
>JANXXJ010000121.1 GCA_025350665.1 Gemmatimonadota bacterium
CGACGTCGGTCGAGGAGTCGACCCAGTCGAGGGACGCCGAGTGGGTGAGCGTCATCGACGTAGCACCGAGCCGGGCGTAGGTCCGGAGCAGCCCGAGATCGTTCTGGATGGCGAGGCCGCCTTCCATGGCGAGAATCGCCGCCAGCCGCCCCTGCCGCGCCAGCCGGCGGACATCGGCACCGGTGACCGCGAGGCCGACCTGATCGGGATACCGGGCCAGGAACTGATGGAACGCCGCGATCTGCTCGAACGCCCGCCGGGCGGCGTGTTCCGAACCGTAGATCGTGTCCACCCACACGGCGAAGACCTGGGCTTTGACGCCGCCGGCCCGCCAGGAGGAGAGGTCGCACTGGGCATCGCTCGGCAAGCCAAGATCGGCGCCTTCCACGATCACCCGTTGGAGCGAATCGCAGTGGGCGTCCCAGACGAAAGCCCGGCCGTGAATGGCCCGGGCGCGGTCCGAGATGGCGTCGGTCATCGATCAGCCTCCGTAGCAAGCGTGCCAAAGACTATGCTGGTTCCGGCCGGCCCGCCACGGTAGCGCATCGGGACCATGAAGTCGTGCTGGACGTTCATCGGAACGTTCCCTCCCGGTTGGCCAGCTCGATCACAAAGTGGGCTACCAGACGAAGCAGGCGGGCTTCCTTCTCGGCGTCGATCTTGTCCGGACTGTCGCTGGGCTCGTGATAGTCGGGGCTGTACCCGCTCGAGAGAAACAGACTCGGCACCCCCCGGCGGGCGAACGAATAGTGGTCCGAACGGAAGAACCGTTTCTGATCGGGCCAGACGTCGCCGATGGGAAGGACCTTGAGGTCCCGATGATGCGCGGCGACGGAATCGAGAATCGTCCCGAGCCGCGAAAACTCCCGCCCGATGACGCCGACGGTGTCCCGCCAGCCGCGGCCAATCATGTCCATGTTCACGAGCGCCGCCACCCGGTCGAGCGGCACCGGCGGATGGGCCGTGAAATACGCGCTGCCCCACAGGCCCTTCTCCTCGCCACTCACCAGGAGAAAAATCACGGACCGGCTGAGCCGGAAGCCAGGCTGCGACAGCGCCTTGGCGAGGAGGATGACGCCGGCCGTGCCGGAAGCGTTGTCGTCGGCGCCGTTCATGATCGAGTCGGGCCCGGCGACGACTCCGAGATGATCCATGTGGGCGGAGACAATCACGTATTGATCACGGAGCTTGGGATCGTCTCCCCGCCGGATGCCGAAGACGTTCGGCGCGCTGGGCCCGGTGGTTCCGAGAGCGGAGTCCGGCATGGTAATCACGGCATCGACCCCGGTCGAATCGAAGACCAACTTCTTCTCGCGACGAGATGCCCTGATGGCGGCCGCCAGCCATGGCGCGGTGACACCGATGGCCCGTTCGCTCGCGGCCAGGGCGGTGAAAACCAGTCCCGGAACCGGTGGAGCCACCCGATCGGCCGACCCGCCGGCCACCAGGCCGCCGACCATCCCGTCGTCTTCGGGCACGATGATCACGCCCGACGGCGCCCCGGCGACCAGCGTGGCCGAGATGCCATCGGCTTTTGCCGCGCCGGCCGGTGAAAAATCCGCCGCCCAGACCACGATCCTGCCCCGAATCCGATCGGCGGGAATAGCGAGCGGATCGATGGCGCCGCCCAGCAGCACCACCGGCCCGCCTAACGGAGCGCTCGGTACCGTACCCTGCGCGAACCCGACCAGCGGACCGAAGGGGGTCCGGCCCAGCTCAACACCCCCCCGTCGCCACTCGACCGATGACCGGGCCGTGAGCACCCGGCGGGTCTGCAACCGGTATCGCTGCACCAGACCCGCTCTGTCGCCGTGGAGGCCCAGCCGGCTGAATTCCGCCGCAACGACCTGGGCGACCCGGTCCAGCTCCGGACTCGGTGTGTTCCGCCCCCGGGTCGAGTCCGCCGCAATCCGGCCGACCCAACCGGCCACGTCACTCTCGGAGATCACCGGCTCCGGAGGCGGGACGGACGGACTGCATCCGACGGCGCCGAGCAGGATCGCGGTCAGCGTGAGCGCGAGGAGGACCGGGCCGGGGCGGGAAAGAACGCCGTCAGGAGTCGATAGGTCGTTGCCTTGCCGGACCGCTGGCGCGCCTTGGCCCGATCGATCCACCGGTCGAGCCGCTCGCACAGATCGGTGAAGTCCGCTTCGGTAAGCCCGAGGGTCTGGGTCTCCAGGAAGAAGCGCCGGCCGGGCCGCTTCTGATCGATCGTTCCGGCCCGAGCCGCCGCGGCGATCTCCTCCATGGTTCCCCGGAAGACACTCTCGGTTAGCTCGATCAGCGCCTCGGGGCCCGGCTCTTTCGCGTCTTCGAAGGAAAAGATCGAATCGTCCACCGTGTAGTCCTTCGCCACCGCCCGGAACCATCGTTCCTCGGTTCCCCTCCGCTGGACTCGCCGGGTGATCTGAATCAGGCCGGCTTCGAGGAGGACGTCCACGTGGTGGTAGAGCTTGGAAAGCGGCTGGCCGAGTCGCCTGGCCAGATCGGCGATGGGCAACTCCGTCCGGACCAGGGTCTCGACCATCCGGATTCGCAGCGGTTCGGACATGGCCTTGAGCTGGTCGGGTCGGGTCATCACGAACTTCGGATCCAGCGGGCACCTCCATGGCTGAGGGAATCGGGTGGGACACTGGGTCGGTCTCGATTTGGCAGGGACGCCAATATTAGGGAATATCCTAATATTGGGCAAGGCAGCCCGGGCAAACCGGTCCTGATCCGAAGATCAGCCCTGGTGGGTGTGGTCCGGGCCCGGGTAGCTCCCGGCCCGGACCTCGTCGCCGAACCGGCTCACCGCGGCACGGGCCGCCTGGCCGAGTTCACCGTAGCGTTTGAGGAATTTCGGGGTGAAGCCTTCGTTCAATCCCAGCATGTCGTGGAGCACCAGCACCTGACCGTCGCATTCGGGGCCGGCGCCGATCCCGATGGTGGGAATCGAGACCGCCTTCGTCACGGCCGCGCCGGCCGAACCCGGCATCAGTTCAAGCACCATCGAAAAAGCCCCGGCCTCCTCGAGCGCCCTGGCGTCCTCCACCAGGCGCGAGGCCCCGTCGGCGTGCTTGCCCTGGATCCTGAATCCGCCCAATTGGTGGACCGACTGGGGTGTGAAGCCCAGATGACCCATCACCGGAATGCCGGCGTTCACCAGGGCCCTGATGGTCGGCGCCCAGACCGCGCCCCCTTCGAGCTTGACCGCGGCGGCGCCGGTCTCTTTCATGATCCGTCCCGCGTTGGCGATGGCATCCGGGATCGACACCTGATAGCTCAGGAACGGGAGGTCGACCACGAGGAGCGCGTGCTTCACGCCCCGGCGGACGATCCGACCGTGATAGATCATCTGCTCGACCGTCGCGGCGAGCGTGGTCTCTTCCCCAGCGATCACCGGGGCTACCGAGTCCCCCACGAGCACCACGTCCACTCCGGCCTGGTCCACGAGCGCACCGAACAGCGCGTCGTAGGCCGTGATCATCACAATCTTCCGGCCCTCGCGTTTCATCTTCACGAGTTCCAGGGTGGTGACCCGTTTCTGGGCGTCGCCCAGGTAATCCGCCATGGGGCTGTCCTTACGGTTGGGGGAAAAGCACTTCGCCGGTGGCGGCGTCCTCCACCCGGATGGCACTGGTGGGGCAGAAGCGGGCCGCCTTGAGCACCACCGCCTCGGGGGCGCCAGCCGGGTCGTACACCTCGGACTGCACGTTTTCGTTATGGCGGAACATGCCGGGCGCCAGGTTCACGCACTGGGCGTTCCCGACGCAGCGTCCATGATCCACGGTAGTGCGGAGCGCCCTGGACATTCCCACCTCCAAGCATGGACTTCGGTTCACCCACCATAATATCCGCCCGCCCACGGGACAGTTGCCTCGACCCGGCTGGCGGACTACTCTCCGCCATGCCCCTCCGACCACACGCCAGACGGCTCGGCGTCGTGATTTGCGCCATGCTCTTGGGAGCCTGCGGGAGCGAGGCCGGCGCCGGTCCAACTCGGGGTGACGGCAAGGCGTCCCTCACCATCACCGGCGCGGACCAGACCGACACCGTCACCGCGTTTCTTCCCCGACCGCTGGTCATCGAGGTCAGGGATCAAAACGGTCGCGCCGCGGCCGGCATTGATGTCGCAGTGACCGCCCTCGTCAACCGCGACGGCGGGCAGGGGATCCTGTTCCTCGACCAGAACGACGAAGCCCAGTTCACTGGCGGCGGTGGCATGACCGATGGATTCGGACGGGTAACGGTACGAATCCGGTTCGGAGGCGTCGCCGGGCCGACGGCCGCCACCATCGAAGCCCCGGCCCTCGCGCTCTCGGATACCGCGCACTTCACCGTCCTCGCTGGGCAGCCAGCCGGCATTGCCACGCTCAGCATGGACACGGCCCTCCAGGTCGGCCGGACCACCGTGCTCCCCGCCACCGGCGTCATCGACCGCTACCGCAATCCCCGGACGGACCCCGTAAGCTATCAGGCGCTCACCCAGTCCATTGGTCTGGCCGGATCAACGGTGACGGCGTTGGCCATCGACCGGTGCAACATCCTCGTTCAGGCCGGCACTTGGCGCGACACGGTCCGGATTTCCGTCGTCCCCGTCGCCCGGTTTGCCGCCGGGGGCGCGGGCCTGTGGTTCTTCGACAGCGACCTGTCGGGTTACCACCGAAGCCCGACCGGCAGCGGCTTCGTCGCCTGGACTTCGAACGGCGCGGAAGCGATGGCCGACGGCGTCAACGTCTCGGGATCCTGGACAGGCGATCTCGTCGCCGTCACTCCCGAGGGCGCCAGCCGCCCGGTACTCACGGTTCCGCCCGGATTGCTGTCCGCCTGGATCCCAAGGGCCGGGCCCGGGGGCACGCTCTACTTCACCGGGATCTCCGGCACCAGCCTGAATCCCCACTTCCAGCTCTGGCGAGGCCACCAGGACGGCTCGGTGCTTGAGCCCGTGCCTGGCATTGCCGAGGCTGAAACGACCATGCCAGCGCCGTCACCTGACGGCCGTCGGCTCGCCTACGTCACGCTCATCGGCAGTGGGCGAATCCGCGTCTTCGACCTCGAACACGGCGTTCCCCTGCCGGTCGATGTCCCCGGCCACTCGCCTCGATGGTCGCCGTCCGGTGGCCTGATCGCCTATGTGGATCCCGACGCACAAAGCGCCCTCAAGGTCATGGCCCCCGATGGCACCGGCCGCCGTACCATCGGGGCCCCGGCCACTCGTTATGACATCGGCCTGGACTGGTCTCCCGACGGGCAATGGGTTCTCGCCAAGGATGTCACCCGGCAGCGCCTTGAACTGGTGAACCCGACCAGCGGCCTGATTCTCCCCCTTCCCCGTGTCCTCGACGACCTGCAGAGTCCGGCTTGGCGCCCCTGACTCGGGCCCTTATCCCCATGCCACCGGCAGCGACTTGAGCGACCGAAACTGGATACTGGGCTGATATTCGAGCCGGTCGGTGTCGAGCCGAAGATCCGGAAACCGTTCGGCCAGCGCCCGGAAAACTTCCTGCCCCTCGACCCGCGCCAGGGTGGCGCCAAGACAGTAGTGAATCCCCGATCCGAACGATACATGCGGATTGGGACTCCGGGAGACGTCGAACCGGTCGGGATGCTCGAACACCCGGGGATCGCGATTGGCGGCGGCCATGATCCAGCGGATCCGGTCGCCCTGCTTGATCTGTTTCCCGTGGCGCTCAACATCCGTCGCGGCGATGCGCTGGGTCGACTTGACCGGCGGATCGTAGCGCAGGATCTCTTCGGTCGCGACGCGAACGGTGCCGGCCGGATCGGCGGTGAGCCTGGCCCATTGCTCCGGATGGCGGACCAGGGCCAGCGTTCCATTACAGATCAGGTTCATGGTCGTCTCATGCCCGGCGAACAGCAGCAGCGCGGTATTGACGAGGACCTGATGCCGGGTGAAAACGCCGTCCTTCTCCGCCGCCGCCAGCACGGAGATGAAGTCATTCTCCGGGGCAAGCACCCGCTGGCCGACCTTCGGCTCCACGTATGCCATCATCGCGCCGATCCCCTCCATCAGCGGCTTCATCCGGTAGGACTCGCCCCGATTGATGTAGAGGAGCTTGTCGGCCAGAGCCCGGAGATGGTCCCGGTCCTCGCTGGGAACCCCCATCATGTGGGTGATGATCCGGACCGGAAGCGGCGCCGCGAGTGCCTGGAGCACATCCATCCGGCCCTGTGGCGCCACCTCGTCGAGCAATTCGGCCACCGCCGCCCGGACGAACGGGCGCCACGACTCCATCGCGGTCGGCGTGAAGTACTCGTGGACGGCCTCTCGCATCGTGGTGTGGGCAGGCCGGTCCTGCTCGACCAGCTGATCGGACCGGAAGTGGCGGACCTCGTCGAACAGCCCGCGGTCCTCGGCGTCAATCGGAGGGTAGGGCGGCCGCTGGTCCGATTTGATGACGGCAGACGAAAACAGCTCGTGGTGCCGGACCAGCCAGACCAGATCTTCGTACCGGGTTACGATCCAGAGCTCCGACCGCGCGTTCCAGTGGAGCGGATCGGTTTCCCGCAGGTGGCCGAAGTAGCCGTATGGGTCGGCAATGACCTCGGGCGCGAAGAGATCGTCGGGATCGTGGCTCATCGGGAGGTCCGGATAGGAGTGGATCGGGCAACCCGGCGGCCGGCCCGGGAGGCGCGGGGCGCCAGTACCAGTGTCAGAGTACAGAGCTCGCCGCCGGCCGGATTCCGGGCCCGGGTCATGATCGCCACGAGTTGATCGACCAGATCGTTGACCCGCTCGAGATCCCGTGACGACAGCCAGGCGTGTCGACGGCCGGCCCAGAGATTCCGGCGATCGCCATCGGGCCGGGCCGCGTTGGTACCGACCGCGGCGCGAAAATCCTTCTCGGCCGTGCGCAGCATCGACCGAACGAGCCCCGACAGGGGGTGATCCTTACCCTCGGCGCTGACCGGATAGTCGAGCACCAGGGGATGGCCGGCCAGATCATACACGGCCTCGTCACGGCGCCCGCTCCGCCGGGTGGCCCGGACCAGCAGCAGGCCGACCTTGACCAGCCGCTTGAGGTGGTAATAGAGGGCGTCCGCCGGCCGGCCCATGAGCCCGGAAATCTCCGAAGCCGACAGGGGGCCGGCCGCCTGGATGGTGTCGACGATCTCCTGGCGGACGGCCGATTCGAGGGCGGCGATCTGATCGCGCCGCCGGATGACGTAGGGCCGGGTCCGTGGTCTGCTTGACACAGTTGGAATATCGCGCGTGATTTCAACACCGCAAGAGAGGAACGACCGGCATGACCACCTGGACCGATCTCATCAAAGCCTGGCCCGGCGAAGAAGTCGTGGTCCGTTACGACCGCAAAGCCGACGCCTGGATGTTCATCGCCCTCCACGCCACCCACGGCACCCGCTCGGTGGGCGGCTGCCGGATGAAGGTGTACGGGAGTCCCGAGGAGGGGCTCCTGGACGCGATCCGCCTGGCCGAGGGGATGACCAACAAGTGGGCCGCGATCGACGTGAACTATGGCGGGGGCAAGGGGGTGATCGCCCTCTCCAGGCCGGTCACGGCCGAGGCCCGGACGGCACTCCTCCTTCGCTTCGGCCGGATGATCGACTCGCTGAATGGCCGCTACGGCACCGGCCCGGACATCGGCACGACGCCCGCGGACATGGCGCTGCTCGCCACGGTCACGCGGTACGTCCACTGCTACGACTGGACGATCGGGGCGCCGTACGACCCCGGGATCTACACGGCCCTGGGCGTCTTCGTCGGCCTCAAGGCCGCCTGGCGCCACGCAACCGGCAGCAATGACCTCACGGGGGTTCGGGTCCTGGTGCAGGGCGTGGGCGACACCGGGGCGCCCCTGGCTCGGTCGCTCAAGAAGGCCGGCGCGGTGGTGCTCCTCAACGACATCAATGCCGACAAGCTCTCGGCCCTCGCAAAGGAACTCGGTGCCGAGACGGTGCCGACGGATCGGGTCTACGACACCGACTACGACATCTACGCCCCGTGCTCCGTCGGCGCCACGCTCGACGAGATCACCATCCCCCAACTCAAATGCCGAGTCATCGCCGGGGCGGCCAACAACCAGCTTCGGGGTCCGGCGGACGGGCCCAGGCTCGTCGCTCGCACGATTCTCTACGCGCCCGACTATGTCGTGAACGGAGCCGGCGCGGTGTCGCTCGCCATGGTGGACGAAGGCGCCACGTTCGAGGCGATCGAGCAGGAAATCCAGAAGATGGATGGACGGCTGACGGGCATCTTCCGTGAAGCCGATCAGCGGAATGAGTCGCCGGTCGAGGCGGCGCGGCGGATGGTGGAACGGCGGCTGGCGACGATGTCCCGACCCTAACGCGGGATGGCAGCGATGCGATGGCTCACATGGCTCGCCCTGGCGAGCATGGCGGTAACCGGCCGGGCGGCCGGGCAGGACCGGGACGTGTCGATCGAATGGGGCGTCAAGATCCCGCTTCGCGACGGCGTTCGGCTGAACGCCACGATCTACCGGCCCCGCGACGCCACCGGACCGCTGCCGGTGGTGTTCACCTTGACGCCCTACATCGGCGATACCTATCACCCCTTCGCGATGGCCATGGCCAAGGACGGTTACGCGTTCGCCGCGGTGGACGTGCGCGGACGAGGCAACTCGGAGGGCACGTTCGAACCCTCGTGAACGAGGCGCGCGACGGGCACGACGTGGTGGAATGGTTCGCGGCCCAGCCGTGGTCCACCGGCAAGGTCGGGATGTGGGGAGGCTCCTACGGCGGCTCGGATCAGTGGGCCACGATCAAGGAGATGCCGCCCCACCTGACCACCGTCGTGCCGGTGGCGCCTTCCTACTTGGGCGTCGACTTTCCGATGGTTGGCAACATCTACTCGACCTACCTTCCCCAGTGGCTGACATTCACCTCGGGCCATACGGCCCAGGCCCAGATCTTCGGCGCCATGGCGCAGTGGGCGGGATATGCCCGCATCCTCCGGCGCGAAGGCCTTCCGTTCCAGGCACTCGACAGCGTCGCGGGGAACCGGACCACGGTATTCCAGAAGTGGCTGGCCAATCCGGTGCCGGGACCCTACTGGGACCAGATTTCACCAACGCCGGCGCAGTACGCCCGGATGACCCAGCCGATCCTCACCATTACCGGTGCCTACGACGGTGACCAGCTCGGCACCCTCACCCACTACCGGACATTCCTCCAGAACGCTTCGGCGGCAGAGCGGAACAACATCTGGCTGGTGATCGGCCCGTGGGACCACGGCGGCACCCGGGTGCCGACCCGCGAGGTGAACGGCGTTCAGTTCGGGCCTGCGAGCATGGTGAACATCCACCAGCTGCACAAGGAGTGGTACGACTGGACCCTCCGGGGCGCGGGCTCGAAGCCGGAGTTCCTGAAGAACCGGGTGGCCTACTATGTCGCGGGCGCCAACGGCGATGTCTGGCGCTACGCCAACAGCCTCGAGGCCGTGGCCAACGAGAAACGGAGTTACTTCCTCAACTCGGTGGCCGGCCGGGCCGGCGACGCATTCGGCGGCGGGCGGCTCGATCGCGCCGCACCGGTTCACTCCGACCCGGATACCTGGACCTACAACCCGCTCGATCCTCCGGATCCCGGCGACGTCACGCACCCCTCGGCGCTGTCGTTCATCGACCCAGCGCCAGGCCAAGGTGGTCGAGCTGCGATTCTTCGGGGGACTGACCCACGAGCTCATCGCCGAGATGCTGGGGATCTCGGTTGCCACCGTCAAGCGCGACTGGGCGATGGCGCGGGCGTGGCTGGCCACCGAACTGGGCCCCGACCTGCTCCGCCCGAATCGCCTCGGCGACACCGGATGACCGGCGGCGCCGGCCGGGAAATCAGGCCGATGCGACGTTAGGCGGCCGAGCCAGCCCGGAGGCCGGATCAATGCGGTCGGTCATGCGGCCGCTCAGCGGCGAAAGGAGTATTGGAACTTGGTCAGGAACCG
>JANXXJ010000125.1 GCA_025350665.1 Gemmatimonadota bacterium
CCGACGTCTGCCCCCTTGTGCCAATCTCCGGAATCACGATGGAGGAGACCGCCGCCTACGCAGCCCGGCTGGCCAGGCGGGTCGGCGACGAACTCCAGATTCCCGTCTATCTCTACGAGCAGGCCCAGCCCAACCCGGCCCGGAAGAATCTGTCGGTGATCCGCTCCGGCGAGTACGAGGGGTTCGCAACCAAGATCCTCGAGCCGGCCTGGAAACCGGACTTCGGGCCGGCCGAGTTCAACGCCCGGAGCGGCGCCACGGTGATCGGCGCCCGGGAATTTCTGGTTGCGTTCAACGTCAACCTGAACACCACGTCCACCCGCCGGGCCAACGCGGTGGCGTTCGACGTCCGCGAAGCCGGCCGTCCCAAGCGCGAGGGCGATCCGCTCACGGGGAAACAGGTGCTCGACGCCCATGGGAACCCGGTCACCGTCCCCGGAACCTTGAAGGCGGTGAAGGCCATTGGCTGGTTCATCGAGGAGTACGGCATCGCCCAGGTCTCGATGAACCTCACCAACGTGGCCGTGACGCCCCTGCATATCGCCTTCGATGAAGTCTGTGACAAGGCCGAGACCCGCGGCATGCGGGTCACCGGCTCGGAGCTGGTCGGCCTGGTGCCGCTCGAGACCATGCTGGCCGCCGGGCGCTATTTCCTCCGGAAGCAGGAACGCTCGCTCGGCGTCTCCGAACGAGACCTGATCCACATCGCGATCAAGTCGCTGGGCCTCGACGAATTGGGCCCCTTCAAGCCCGAAGAGCGGATCATCGAATACCGGCTCCGGGATTCCGGTCCGACTCACCTGGTGGACCGGACCGTGCGGGGATTCGTCGATGAGACCGCGAGCGAATCCGTGGCACCGGGCGGCGGCTCGGTCGCCGCCCTGCTCGGTGCCCTGGCCGCCGGTCTCGGCACCATGGTCGCCAATCTGTCGGCTCACAAGCGCGGCTGGGACGGCCGGTGGGCGGAATTTTCCGACTGGGCCGTGAAGGGCCAGGCCCTCAAGGACGAGCTGGTCCGCCTGGTGGACGCCGACACCGATGCGTTCAACCTGGTCATGGCGGCGCTAGCCCTGCCCAAGGCCACAGCCGAGGAGAAGGGGGCTCGCAGTGCCGCGCTTGAATCGGCCAATCGGGGCGCCACGGAGATTCCCTATCAGGTCATGCGGGCCGCTTTCGCGACCTTCCCCCTCATCAAGGCCATGGCATCGCAGGGGAACCCAGCCTCGGCCTCGGACGCCGGCGTGGGCGCGCTCTGCGCCCGTTCCGCGGTGCTCGGGGCCTGGCTCAACGTTCGGACCAACGTGGCAGGGCTCAAGGACCGAGCGGCGGTGCAGGCGCTGGTGGACGACGGCGCCCGGATGGCGGCCGAGGTGGTGACGCTCGAGGCCGAAGTCCGCCAGATCGCCGAGGCCAGGATCGATCGCTGACGGCGGTTCGATCCGACAAGGGGGAAAGAAAGCGGGGGTCCGGCAAGCCGGACCCCCGCGTCCTTTCAGACTACGCCGATCAGGTGGTCGGCGGCGTGCAGGGGACCGTCAACCCGCGAGCATCGCACTCGCCGGCCGGGATCACCATGTACGGGAAGATCTTGTCGCCGGCCCGGTCCTGCGGAAGATCCGCAGTCCGGTTGAAGCGCCGGCCATCGTGCCAACTGGTGCCCTGCTCGAACAGGAGCGAGTAGCGCCGGTTGTACATCAACTCGGTGATGAACGCGGCATCGGTGCTGCCGGCGGTAAGCGCCGTGTTGCCGAGCCCGCCGGAGCGGGTCCGCACCGCGTTGATGTCCGTCAGCGCTCCGGCCTTGTCACCCGTGAACCACCGGGCTTCGGCACGAAGAAGGATCAGTTCCTCGTTCTTGAGGAGCGGAATGTCGGCGTCCAGATCCGGATCGAGCGAGCCGGTGACGTTGTAGATGATCGGCTTCAAGTGCTCGGTCAGGTTGTTCTGGGTCCGGACACTCACCGTCGTGGTCTTCCTGGTGAATCGATCGTCCTTCTGACCATTCCCCTTGAGTTGGGCCTGGTCCTCGATCGAGTGATGGATATAGAACCGAACGGCCGAGATCGGCTCGGTCACCGGGTTCGCCGGCTCACCCGAGGCACTCGAGTAGGCGTAGTACACACCTGCTTTGAGATTGCCCGCGGGATCGACGTACGACTGACCCAGAGCGGTCAGCGCCGCCTGATACGCCGAAGCGCCGGCGCCGGCGAAGGTGGCCCGATGGATCTGGACCTTGGCGTAATACGCCCGGTTGAACTGGAGAAAGCTCGCCGGGGTATCGAAGCCGGCATAGCCCGGGGGCATCGCGAACGGGAACGTGGCGCTGCCCGCCGAGAGGTTGGTCCGGGCATCATCGAGCATGGTCACGATGCGATTGTAGGCGTTGGTCTGGTTCAGGAACGCCGCCGGCGGTTCATCCGGCCCCGCCGCGACGTCGACCGGAATTCCCAACGTGCCGTTCCGCAGCAGTAACCGGTGCAACAGGATCGCCTCAATGGTCTGGGCATATCCCTTCGACGCCGCCTTCTCGCCCGCCGTCATGTCGGCGGCCTTGTCGATCCCGGCCAGATAAATGTTGATGGTCCGGATCGAGGCGTACTTGCCGGCCCACTGACCGCCGCCGACACCGCCCGGATCGAGCGGGCCGCCGATGGTCTCGGTGGTGGTACGCGGGTCGTTGCCAAGCAGATTGTAGTCTTCCCGGCCGAACGCGCCCCAGGTGGCCAACTCGCCACCGACTTCGGTGAGGAGGCCGCCCGCCACGCCAACGGCCAGACGGGCCAGGGTCAGCTTGGTCGGGGTCCCGGTCGTCGCTTCGACGGTCGGGGCATTGGTGTTCTGGATGTCGAACTGCTCGCTCGAGCAGGCGGCGAAGACGAGCACGCCCGCAACCGTCACGGCAGTCCGGAAATTGATGTTAGTCATGGCTTAGAACCCCACCGCAATGTTGAGGAAGACGCTGCGGCTCGGCGGATACGGCGTCACGTCGACGTTGCTCCGGATCGCCTGAGCGCCGAAGTTCGCCACTTCCGGATCGAGACCGGAGTACTTGGTCCACCAGAACAGATCGCGGCCGGTGATGCCGATCCGGATCTCCTTGGCGCCGATACCGAGCGACTGCGCGACCTTGCGAGACAGCGCGTAGTTGATCGAAAGCTCACGCAGCTTGACGAACGACGCCGACTCGATGTAGTCGGTCATCACGCCGTTGGTGGCAAAATCGGTGATGAACCGTTTGGTCCAGGCCGCGGTTCCGGCGTCAACGGCGGTGCCGCCGTCGTCCAGAAGCACCTGGGTCAGATTGGTGACGGTGCCACCGTTCTGCCAGTCCACCGTGGCGCTGATATTGAGCGCCTTGTAGGTGATGCTGTTGGTGAAGCCCATCCGGAACTTGGGCTCGGTGTCACCGAGATCGCCCTGCTCGGTGGCGCCGCTGATGCCGTTCTTGTAACGCGGCCCGTAGATCCGGGTCAACGGGTGGCCCTGCTCGATGAATAGCACGCCCAGACCGCCGAAGCCCGAACCCGGCGGCCGGAAGGCCGGCACCGGCAGGGAATCGACGTTGCTACGATGGTAGGTGAACGTGGTCTGCGACAGCCAAGTGAAGCTGCGCTTCTGGACCGGGGTGACACCGACCAGGACTTCGAGGCCCTTGTTGCTGATGATGCCGCCGTTGAAGATCTGGCTGTTGATGCCGGTCGACGGCGCCGGGGTCCGGCTCAGCAGCAGGTCGGTGGTCCGCCGGCGGTAGCCGGTGACTTCAACCTGGGCCCGGCCGTTCCACAGGTTCAGATCGAACCCGCCTTCGATTTCCTTCACCCGCTCCGGCCGGATAGTCGCGTCGCCGGCGACGCCGCCGTTCCCGAGGCCGATCTGGCCGCCGAACTGCGGAGTGGCCAGGGTGGTGAACTTGTTGCCGAAGTTCGGCGGGTTGCCGAGTTCACCGTAGCCCGCGCGGATCTTGAGGTCACTTCCCGCACCGATCAGGTCGCGGAAGGTGTAACGGGCCGAGGCCCGGGGGAACGTGTAGTACTTGTTGATGTTGCCGTTGGCGCTCGAGCGTTCCGCCCGGATGCCGCCGGAAATCGTCAGCCGGTCCTGCAGCAGGTTGACGTCTTCCTGAGCGTAGAAGGCCAGGTTGCGGGCCCGGTTCAGGAACTCCCCGACGATGAAGTTGGTGCCGCGGTCCACGTTGGACTGGCCCGGGAGCAGGTTGTCCGTCGTGATCCGGGTCGTCTTGAGCCGGCTGTCGGCGTACTGCACGCCGGCCGTGGTGGCGAACTGCGCCCCGCCGGTGCTCAGCGTGTGGGCCAGGTTGGCGTTCCAGTTGACTTGGCGGCTCAGACCGCTGTTGTCGATCGAGGTGCCGGGCCGCGACTGAATGGCCTCGTAGAACAGATTGTTCGGCGAGAAGAGGACGTCGTTCTGGTTGAAGATGTCCGAACCCGCCGTGCCGATGACCCGGAGCGACGACTTCTCGGTGGTGTAGGCGTTGTAGGTGATCGTGGCGCCGCCCGTGAACCGGTTGGTTTCCGCGTTGTTCGTGGCGAACTCGGCGGTCTGCAACGGGTTCGAATTCGGGGCCGACCCGGCCGCCGTCGACGGGTTGTTGTACGACCCGTCGGCCTGCTTGCGCAGATCGACGAAGCTCGGGATGTACGCCTGGGCGTATCCATAGCACGCGAAGTTGTTGCAGTTGTTGCCCCAGCCGCGCGAGTTGTCGGAGCGGTTGAACACCGTCGACACCGACACGTTGATCTTGTTGCCGATCTTCTGGTCGAGGTTGGCGCGGAGGGCCTGGCGGGCAAAGCCGGTGCCGGGCTCGATCGCGTTGTCCTTCTTCCAGGTCGCCGAGACGAAGTACTTGGTGGTCTCGTTGCCGCCGTTGATGCCGGCCACGGTCTCGTACGAGACCCGGTTCTTGCCCCAGATCTGGTCGTACTGGTCGTAGCAACCGAGGGCGTGCGAGGTCAGGTAGCTCGCGGCCTTCGAGCCATAGGCCGACACCGCGTCCGCCACGCTGGCGAAGCAGCGGGGATTGTACTTCCGGAGCAGGTCGAAGGTGCCAACCCGCTGCGACACGTCCACCCGAGGAGCGCCGGCCAGGCCGCGGATCGTCTTGATGATCACGACGCCGCTGGCCGCCTGCGACCCGTAGATGGCCGCCGCCGCCGCGCCCTTGAGGACTTCGATGCTCTGAATGTCCGCCGGGTTGATGTCCGCGAGGCGGTTGGCCGGATCGTCTTCGTTCACGCTGGCGCCGTCATCGATGGTGGCACGGCCGCCCAGCACGCGGGCGTTGGAGTAGATGACGCCGTCGACGACGTAGAGCGGATCGTAGCTGCCGAGAATCGTGTTGTTGCCACGAATCTGCATCTGGATACCGCCGCCCGGCGCGCCGCCATTGCCCTGGATGTTCACGCCGGCAAGCTTGCCGTACAGGGCGCTTTCGATCGTGGGGGACGCGACCTTGGTGAGGTCTTCGCCCGACACGTAGCCGATGGCCGTCGTCAGGTTCCGCCGCTCGACCGTCGTCGCTTGACCGGACACGACGACCTCTTCGAGCTTGAACACGTCCTGATCGAGGACGATGTCGGCCGTCGCCTTCGAGGCCGCGACCATCACGTCCTTGCGGCTGAAGCCGATGGCCCGGACCGTCAGGCGAACATCGCCGGCCGGGGCACCACCGATGGTGAACTTGCCCTGGGCGTCCGACCGGACCGAAGTGATCGTCCCGGCGATCGAGACGGTCGCTTCAGCGACCGGAGCGCCGCTCCCGGAACGTGTGACGGTACCCGAGATCTGGCGGCTCTGGGCGTGCGCAATCCCAGGCACGGCAAGCAACGCCGCGGCAGCGAGTCTCAGGATCCTGCGATGAATGCCCATCGATCCCCCGAGTTGATGTGGTACTGGTTCTTGTCAACGAACATTTGTCCCCACCGGTGGGCCACCCAAAACGCCGAACGCTGCCGGGCGAAAACCCGGCGGGCGGAGCGGCAACGGCCCGTGTTGTAGATGTCCTTCCGACCCCCGACGCGGCCCCCGCCTTCCCGCGGCGGCCCTGCCCTGCTTCAATCGAAGCATGAAGATGACTCCCGATTGATGGCTCCGCAAGCAGCGCCCTTTCCGACCCTGCCGGTAAGCCAAAGCAACTCACGAGCCCCGGGCGGCCCCGCGGGCAAATCGGCTCACCACAACGGTTTGGGTGGAATTCGCGCGGCGCGTGTCGCGTCAAACTGACACGAGCGGCGGAGCGATGCGGTCGAACCGACACGCCGGGCGGGCTCAGGCCGGTGAGAGCGCCCCCACGACCGCCTGCCCGCCGGCCACCACGGCCGCACAGCAATTCGGCCGGTAGTGATAGAGCCACTGTTCCACCGACTCGGCCTCGAGCAGCACCAGGTCGGCCCGCCGGCCGGGCAGGAGCGACCCGACCTCCGCACCCTCACCGATCGCGTGCGCCGCCCAGGCCGTGGCCCCTTTCAGGGCCTCGGCCGGCGTCATTCGCTGGAGGGTGCAGGCCAGCATCAGAGCGAGCGGCAGATCGTAGCTCGGCGCCGAGCCCGGATTGAAGTCCGTGGCGACGGCAACCCGAACGCCGGACTCCCGAAGGCGCCGCGCCTGAACCGGCGGCTGGTTGAGGTAGAGCGAGGCCAGCGGCAGCGTAACGGCCACGACGCCCGCCCCGGCCATCGCCCGGAGGCCTGAGTCGGTGGAACGTTCCAGGTGGTCCGCCGAGACGGCCCCGACCTCCGCGGCCAGAGCGGCACCGCCGGTGTCGGTGATCTGATCGGCGTGAAGCTTGGGGACCAGCCCGAGCCGCCGGCCGGCGGCGAAGATCGCGCGGGCGTCATCGATCGAAAACGCCGTCTCCTCGACGAATACGTCGCAGAACCGCGCCAGGCCGGCCCGGGCCGCCGCCGGAATGATCTCGTCGATTACCAGGCGGACATAGTCGGCCCGGCGGTCCTTATACTCTGGCGGCGTGGTATGGGCAGCGAGCAGCGTCGGGACGAGGCGCTGGGTGCACCGGCTCGCAACGTCGCGGTAGACCTCGAGCAGTTTGAGCTCGTTGGCAAGGTCCAGCCCGTAACCCGACTTGGCTTCGACGGTCGTGACGCCCAGGGCCAGCATCCGGCCGAGGTGATCCAGACATCGGGTCACCAACGCCTCGGCCGGGGCCTCGCGAGTCTTCCGGACGGTGGACACGATCCCGCCGCCGGCCCGGGCAATCTCGAGGTAGCTGGCGCCCTTGAGCTTCTGCTCGAACTCCTCGGCCCGCCATCCGGCGAAGGCCAGGTGGGTGTGGCAGTCGATCAGGCCGGGAATCACGGTCCGGCCTCCGGCATCGAATGCTGGCCCGTCGCGGAACGCGGCCGGCAGCTGAGCGGCCGGGCCAACCCATGCGATCCGGTCGCCGGTCCAGGCGATTGCCGCATCGTAGATTGGGTGAACGTCCCCCTGCCCCCCCTCAGGCCGGCATTGATAGAGGATCGAGATCCCGGTGAGGCAGGGCATGGCGCCTAACGGCCTTCCAGCATCGGGAGATCCACGCCCCGCTCGCGGGCAACGGCGATGGCGTCGTCGTACCCGGCGTCGGCGTGGCGCATCACCCCGGTGCCGGGATCGGCGGTCAGGACCCGGGCCAGCCGGCGGTCGGCCATGGCGGTCCCGTCCGCGACGCTCACCATGCCGGAGTGGATCGAATAGCCGATCCCGACCCCGCCGCCGTGGTGGAGCGACACCCAGCTCGCCCCGCAGGCGGTGTTGAGCAGGGCATTCAGCAACGGCCAGTCGGCGATCGCGTCGGATCCGTCCTTCATCGCCTCGGTCTCGCGGTTCGGGGAGGCCACCGACCCGGTGTCGAGGTGATCGCGGCCGATCACCAGTGGCGCCTCCACTTTCCCCTTCTTCACCAGCCAGTTGAACTTGAGGCCCATCTCGGCCCGTTCGCCGTACTCGAGCCAGCAGATCCGCGCCGGCAAGCCCTCGAAGTGGACCTTGTCCCGAGCCTGGCGGATCCAGCGGGCCAGCGGCTCCTTGTCCGGGAACGTTTCCAGCACCGCCTGATCGGTGACCGCGATGTCATTCGGATTCCCGGAGAGCGCCGCCCACCGGAACGGGCCGGCGCCCCGACAGAACAGCGGCCGGATGAAGGCGGGCACGAAGCCGGGAAAGTCGAACGCGTTCGTCATCCCGCGCCGGTCAGCCACCTGGCCGCGAAGATTGTTGCCGTAATCGAAGGTGACGGTGCCGGTCTTCTGGGCTGCGAGCATCCCCTCGACGTGCGCCACCATCGAGTCGAGCACCCGGGCTTCGTAGCCCTCGGGGTCGCGGGCACGGAGGGCGGCGGCCTCGACCAGCGACAGACCCCGCGGGATGTATCCGAGCCGGAGATCGTGGGCCGAGGTCTGATCGGTCAGGACGTCGATGGCGACACCGCGGCGGACCAGCGCTGGCACCACGTCGGCGATGTTGGCGACCAGACCGACCGAGAGCGCCCGTCGGTCCCGCTTGGCGGCGAGGACCAGGGCCAGCGCCTCATCCAGGTCATGGGAGATCCGGTCACAGTAGCCCTTGGACACCCGGCGTTCGATCCGGGTCGGATCGACGTCCACGCCGAGGAACGCGGCGCCGTTCATCGTGGCGGCCAGGGGCTGAGCGCCGCCCATGCCCCCGAGGCCACCGGTCACGACGAGCCGGCCGGCGAGGCTGCCGCCGAAATGCTGGCGGGCGCACTCCGCGAAAGTTTCGTAGGTGCCCTGGAGGATGCCCTGGGTGCCGATGTAGATCCACGAGCCGGCGGTCATCTGGCCGTACATCGTGAGGCCTAGGTGGTCGAGGCGGCGGAACTCGTCGATGGTGGCCCACCGGGGCACCAGGTGGGCGTTGGCGATCAGCACCCGGGGCGCTTCCTCGTGGGTCTTGAAAACCCCCACTGGTTTGCCGCTCTGGACCAGCAGGGTCTCGTCGTTGCCGAGCCGCCGGAGGGTCGCGACGATCTTGTGGTAGCACTCCCAGTTCCGGGCCGCTTTGCCGCCGCCACCGTAGACGATCAATTCCTCGGGCCGTTCGGCGACCTCGGGATCGAGATTGTTCATCAGCATCCGCAACGCGGCCTCCTGGTGCCAGCCGCGGCAGGACAGGGCGGTGCCGCGGGGCGCGCGGATCGGGAAAGTCGGGGCAGTCATGGGAACATCCTCAGGCGGTGACGGCGATATCGAGCAGCCGGCGAACCTGTTCCACCAGATCGGCGGGCGAATACGGCTTCTGCAGAAAGACCGAGCGACCCGGCAAGCCGCCCAGGGAGCTGGGGTCGTCGGTGTAGCCCGACGTGAACACGATCGGGAGATTGGGCCAGTCGCGAAGCAGGCGTTCTGCCATGGCAACCCCGCCCATCCGCGGCATCACGACGTCGGTTACGACCAGTTGCACGAGGCCGGGATCCCGCTGGGCAGCGACCAGTCCCTCCATGCCATCACCCGCTTCGATGACCTGGTAACCCAGCCCTTCGAGCGTGGCGACGGCGACATGGCGCACCAGCGGCTCATCCTCGACGACCAGGATGACTTCGTCGCCCGAGAGCTTCCGGTGCCCCGGCGGCGAGGGACGCTCGGCCACCGGCCCTTCAACCTCGGGCAGATAGATGGTGAAGGTGGACCCCTGGCCCACCTCGCTTTCCGCGGCAATATATCCGCCGGCCTGACGGACGATGCCGTAGCTGGTGGCGAGCCCGAGCCCGGTCCCCTGCCCCGTGGGTTTGGTGGTGAAGAACGGCTCGAACAAGTGAGCCTGGACCTCAAGCGCCATCCCCGTGCCCGAGTCGCGGACCGAGAGCGTGACCCACTTGCCTTCCGGCATGCCGGCCACGGGGGTGTCACCGCCCGACGTGGCCACCCGGTCCACCGAGAGGGCCAGATCCCCGCCGTGCGGCATGGCATCCCGGGCGTTGACGATCAGGTTCAGCAGTACCTGCTCCATCTGCCCGGGGTCAACCCGCACCAGCACGGCGTTCCGGGCTTCGGCGACCGACAACTCGATGTCTTCACCCAGCACCCGCCGGACCATCTTGTCGATGCGCCGGACGAGATCGTTGCCGTCGACCACGGAGACCGCGACCACCTGGCGCCGCGCGAACGCCAGCAGCTGGCGGGTCAGCTGCGCGGCCCGGTCGGCCGCGTTGATGATTTCCTCGACCTCGACGGCGTTGGTCCGGCCCCGGGTCAGGGCCATGCGGGCCAACTCGCCGTTGCCCTTGATGATGGTCAGCATGTTGTTGAAGTCGTGGGCGACGCCACCGGCCAGACGACCGACGCTCTCCATCTTCTGGGCCTCGAGCAGCTGCCGTTCGAGCCGTTCCCGCTCGGTCACGTCCCTTGAATTGATGACCAGGACCTGGCCCAGCGGCGCCTCATCCACAATCCGGCCGATCGATTCGATGTGGATGTAGCGACCATCCTTGTGGCGAAACCGGTAGCGATGGGTCGTGGCGTCGCCGCTCTGGATGCTCCGTTGCATGGCCAGGAACGTCCCTTCGACATCATCCGGATGGAGATAGTCGAAGGCGCTGTTGCCAAGGCACTCATCGGCTCCATATCCCAGAATCCGGACGATCGACGGGCTCTCGTACCGGATGATCCCATCGGCGTCGAGAATGGTGATCACGTCGTTGGAATGCTCGATCATGTTGCGGAACCGGGTATCCTGGCGCTCAAGGGCCCGCATGGCCTCCTCGGCGGCCCGGGCGTGGGTCTCGGCCCGGGCCCGCTGATCCTCGAGGGCGGCGATCACGGAGGCCAGGGCAATCGCGGCCAACAGCGCGGCATCGGCGAAGGTGAAGTAGGCCACGGCGTAGCCGGGATCGTAGCCCAGCGTTCGCGCCGCCGCGTAGATGAGGTAGTGAAGCTGGGCCAGGCCGTAGAACGCGAACGCCGCCGTCAGCAACCGGTGACCGATGCCGAAGGCGGGCGGCCGATGCCGCCATAGCCGATTGGCGGAGATCAGATAGGCCGCGGAGGTCAAGGCCGATTTGATCCCGACCCGGATCAAAAACCGGAGCCAGCCGGCGTAGGCCGGGTCGATGAAGGCAAAGGTCGCGATCCCCCCGGCCGCCACCGCGACCCAGAGCCATCGCCGCACGACCGCCGGGCGAACCGGGCCGTTGCCGGTGAACTCCATGGTGCCGAAGACCAGGAGGACGGCGGCCAGATAGCCGGCAACCTGGGCCGCCAGCGTCAGGCCGATCCGCAGGGGATTCGTGGCCGGAACGGTCCCATAGACCGCGATCGACGCACCCCCGGCCACCGCATAGAGCGACGCCGCACCCCACGACCAGCCCCAATAGCGGTAGGCTGCCTGGCGATAGATCCGCCAGAACCAGAGCAGCACGCCGGCCAGCATGCCGGTCACGGCAGCCGCGCACAGAAGGCCGATCAGGCTGAGCGTCCAATCTGGGGGCATGGTCCTCGGGAGGAGGCGGTCGGAAGGGGCGGGCCGGACGCCTCCAAACTACCCGCCGGACCGGCGAGGGGGAACCCGCTCGCTCACCCTTCGGTCCGTTATTTTCGTCGTGATCAGGGAATGAAACCGCGCACCCGGGCGCTCCGTAAAACCCGACTGCTGGACCATCGGCAGTACATCACCACGCTGGCCCAGGGCCGGGCCGGCACCTACGGGAACCGGTACCTGTTCGGCGCGATCCGGCGGAGCACGATCGTGGCCCAGATCCGGCTCAACTACACCTTCTCCCCCAACCTCACGCCTGAGGCGTACGCCGAGCCGTTTGCCGCGAGCGGCAGCTATCGGGACGTCGGCGAACTGTCGGCGCCGCGGAGTCGCCGAGTGCTGGCCTACGGAACCGGCGGCACCACGATCATCCAGACGACGCCGGATTCCCTCATTGTCCGCGACGATGTCACCGGCGTCACCTTCGGCGCGCCGACGCCCGACTTCAACGCCCTCTCGTTCCGCAGCAACCTGGTCCTCCGCTGGGAATGGCGGCCCGGGAGCACGCTGTTTCTGGTCTGGCAGCAGAACCGGGCCCGCTTCTGTACCGCCGCCGACCCGGCCTCTTGCCCCGGGGGCCTCCGACCGGGCAGCCTGGTCGGGCCAGGGGCCCTGGGCGACGCGTTAGGTGCCCGTGGAGACAACTTCCTGGCGTTCAAGGTCAGCTACTGGCTCCCGGTCTGACCGATTTCCGGCTACTTTGGCGCCATGATCACAGCATTCAGCAACGAGTGGGCGGCGGCATGGGGTGCGGCGCTCAACGGCAGCGCGACGTACCGCGAGGCCGCCGCCACCTGGGAAGGGGCGATCGCGGTGGTCGTGTCCGCGGCCGGAGACCGCACCGCGGCGGTCTATCTCGACGTCTGGCACGGGGGCTGCCTGGCCGCTCGGGTCGCAACCGAGCCGGATCTGGCGCAGGCGGCCTTTGTCCTGGAGGCGGAACCGGCGGCGTGGAAGGCCGTTTTGAGCGGCGGCTTGTCGCCCATGATGGCGCTCCTCTCGGGCCGGGTAAGACTCACCCGGGGCGAGTTGGCCCGGCTCCTCCCCTATGCCACCGCAGCCAAGGAACTGGTCTCCCTGGCCGGATCGATCACCACGGAGTTTCCAGCCGGCTGGTAGCCCGTCTAACTACCTCTCATACCCTGATCGCCTCATTGGGGGTCCTCTCCATGCGTGGTCGCCTCGGTTCGAACATTCCCGCCATCGTCCTGTTCCTGGGCCTCGTTGCGCCCGCGTGGGCCCAGTCCCGGATCACGTCCCCCAGGGAGCAGTTCGGCTTCGCGATCGGCGACGACTACCAGCTCGCGACCTACTCTCAACTCACCGACTACTGGAAGACGCTCGACCGGGAATCCGACCGAATGACGATGGTATCCATCGGCAAGACGGCGGAGGGCCGCGACGAGTGGATGGCCATCATCACCTCCCCGGCCAATCAGGCGAAACTCAGCCGCTACCGGGAAATCGCGGCCCGGCTGGCCCGTGCCGAGGGTCTCACCGATGACCAGGCGCGAGCCCTGGCGCAGGAAGGCAAGGCGGTGGTCTGGATCGATGGGGGGCTCCACGCCACCGAGGTCCTCGGCGCCCATCAACTGCTCGAACACGTCTACCAGATGCTGTCGCGGAACGACGCGGAAACCCTCCGGATCCTCGACGACGTGATCCAGCTCGTGGTCCACGCCAATCCTGACGGGATGGAGGCGGTGTCGGGCTGGTACATGCGCCGAACCAATCCGCTCGACCGCACCCTGAGCCAGTTGCCGAAACTCTACCACAAGTACATCGGGCACGACATCAACCGCGACTTCTACATGAACGCGATGCCCGAATCGAAGAACATGAGCCGGGTCCTCTACCGCGAGTGGTACCCCGAGATCATGTACAACCATCACCAGACCGGGCCCGACGGCGCGGTGATGTTCGCCCCGCCCTTCCGCGACCCGCACAACTACAACCTCGATCCGATCCTGATCAATTCGCTCAACATGGTGGGCAACGCCATGCAGACGCGGTTTTCGGTCGAGGACAAGCCCGGGGTCGTGCAGCGGGAGGCGTCGAGCTACCAGACGTGGTGGAACGGGGGCCTGAGGACCACGGCCTACTTCCACAACCAGATCGGCATCCTCACCGAGACGATCGGCAGCCCGACGCCGATCGAGATTCCGCTGGTGCCCGGGCGGCTCGTGGCCGACGGGAACGGCACCTTCCCGATCATGCCGCAGCCCTGGAAGTTCCGCCAATCGATCGACTACTCGATCACCGCCAACCGGGCGATCCTCGACTATGCCTCGCGGTACCGGGAGCCACTGCTCTACAACGCCTACCTGATGGGCAAGACCGCGATCCGGAAAGGCGGGGAGGACACCTGGACGATCCTGCCAAAACGGGTGGAACGGATGACCGCCCAGGCGGCGCGCGAGGGCAAGCCGTCGGCGGCGAATCCGTTCGGAGAACGATCCCTCGACCGGAAATATTTCGCCCTCCTCCGGAAACCGGAGGACCGGGATCCTCGAGGCTACGTCCTGCCCTCCGACCAGGCCGATTTCCTCACCGCCACCAAATTCGTGAACGCCCTGATCGAGTCGGGCATCGACGTCCAGTACGCGACCCGGCCGTTCACCGCCGGGGGCCGGCCCTACCCGGCCGGTTCCTACGTGATCTCGACCGCCCAGGCGTTCCGGGCCCACGTGCTCGACATGATGGAGCCGCAGGACTACCCGAACGACATCCCCTACCCCGGCGGGCCACCCAAAGCCCCCTACGACAACGCCGGATACACCCTGGCCATGCAGATGGGCGTCCGGTACGACCGGATGCTGGACGGCTTCACCTGTCCCTGCACCAGGATCGCGGACGTCCTGGCCAAGCCCCCGGTTCCGGCTTCGCTGCCGACGGCCCGAGGGTATCTCATCAGCCGGTCGATCAACGATGCCTACCTGGCCACGAACCGCCTAGTCGCGGCCCGGGTGCCGGTGATCGCAACGCCGACGGATTTCTACGTCGCCGCCAGCGCGGCCGCGACGAGCACGCTGAAGCGCCTGGTCGATGAGCGTGGCCTGCCGGTCCGGGCCGCCTCGCAGACCCCGAAGGGGGAGCCGCTCGCTCCGGTCCGGGTCGGGCTCTGGGATCAGTACGGCGGTTCGATGCCATCGGGATGGGTCAGGTGGATCCTCGAACAGTTCGAATTCCCCGCCGAGCTGGTCTTCCCGGCCCGGCTCGACCTGGGGGACCTGAACCGGCAGTTCGATGTGCTGATCTTCGTGAAGGGCGCGATCCAGGAAGCCGGCACCGGCGGCACCGATCCGTTCCGCGAACCGGGGAACCCTCCCGCCGACCTTCCCGCCGAATACCAGAATCGGGTCGGCCGGATCAGCGACGGCACCATCGCCAGACTGGGCGAGTTCCTGACCAACGGGGGCCGGATCGTGACGATCGGGAGCTCGACCGCTCTGGCCCGCCGGCTCAAGCTGCCGATCGAGGACTACCTGGTAGAGCGCTCGCCGACCGGCACGGTCCGGCCGCTGCCGCACGAGAAGTTCTTCGTGCCGGCGTCGCTGCTCGAAGTCGCCGTCGACCGGACCGCCCAGTCCGCGTATGGCATGGCCGGGACCGCGACCGTGATGTTCGACGAGAGCCCGGTCTTCCGAATCCTGCCCGACGGGCCCGCGCGGGGCATCAAGCCGGTGGCTTGGTTCGCCACCGCCGAGCCGCTCCGGAGTGGCTGGGCCTGGGGACAGAGCTACCTCGAAGGCGGGATTGCGGCGGCCGAGGCCCGGGTCGGCAAGGGCACGCTGTACCTGTTTGGACCCGAAATCACCTTCCGGTCTCAGCCCCACGGCACCTACCCGTTCCTGTTCAACAGCATCCTCGGCAAGTAACCCGACACGAAAGGCAGTTTATGCCGACCCCAGGCCCGATCGAATACGCCAATGCCTCCCCGCAGGTGAAGGCGGTGTACGACGAGATCATGACGACCCGCAAGGTCGACTGGATCAACAATTTCTGGAAAATGCTGGCGAACGACCCCGAGGCGCTGGAGCGGACCTGGCGGAACACCCGGGACATCATGGCACCGGGCACCCTCGACGCAGTCACCAAGGAGCTGATCTATCTGGCGGTGAGCGCCACCAACGGCTGCGAGTACTGCCTCGCGTCCCACACCACCTCGGCCCGGAAGAAGGGCATGACGGACGGCATGCACGGGGAGTTGATGGCAGTCATCGCTCTGGCCAACGGGAACAACGCGTTGGCGTCCGGATACCGCACCGTGGTGGACGAGGCGTTCAAATAGTGCACGGAATTGCACCAATCAAAAGCCCCCGACCGTCCGGTCGGGGGCTTCGTGCTTGCGGCGGGGCGGATCAGCCGACGGCGAGCTCAGGCTGGCCGAAGTCCTCGTCTTCTTCATCGTCGACACCGCCGGCGTCCATCAGGCGGGCCGCCACCAGGGGGAGCGCCGCGGGGAGCACCAGCTCCGGATCGAGCTGGATCAGCTGGGCAATCCACTGGGCGGACTGCTTGGCCTGGTACAGATGATGAAGGACCGGATCGAACATTTCTCTCACCTCGCTGGCACTGGCTTCAGGTCTTGCAAGAACGGTTCCACTTTCCGATCTGGTTCCCAGGGCGACCCGAGGAGGCACCCCCGAGGGGCCTCGACCAACCCGGGTCAAAACAAATCCCCTAGGATCACGGCGCCGGAACGGTCGGGTCACCGAACGATGACGGCGCCGTACCACAACGCCCCGGCCCCATGGCCGCCTAACTCGAGAACCCGAACTGGCGTGTCAGTCCGACAACAACTTGCGACGAAACGTCATATGCAAGGCTGCGCACCCGGGCGTTATGTTTCTGCCTAACCCCACTCAATCATGGCGCCCGTGAACCAACGTTCCCGCTGGGTCTTGTTGCTCCCGTTCACCACCGGCTGTGTGGTGATGTCGCTGCCGCCGGTGTCGGCCCGGTCCGACGGCGGACCAGTCTCGAGCCGCGGGACCGTCAGTCATGAGGCCCGATCGCAGTTGCGAGTCTACCGCGACGCCGCAGGTTGCGAGTCGATCCAGACGGTCAACCGGCAATTCCGATTGGTGACGGTCGTCACAGAAAAGGGCCCCGAGCGGCGAATTCTCGAGGAATCCTATGACGTGCGGCATTGCCTCCAGTCCGAAAGCGCGAGTTCGGAGGCCGCGATCGTGGCGTGGCGGCCTGACACATCGAACGTGCCGCTCTTCCGGATCGCCGGCCGGGGAACCGAGGGCGAGCCGGCCGGCAACCTCTACATCATGACCCAAAGCGGCTGTTGTGGCAGCCAGGACCTCGCCACCTACTTCAGCCTCCTCAACGGCCGGGCGCTGTTCAGCTCGAGCATCGGGGTGCGGTCCATCGAGGTGGCCAACACCCGCCAGGTGAGGTACGCCGCCTTCCACGACAGCTATTCCGCCGGCGCGTCCACCGAGGCGCAGGCCGACTCGACGGTCGTGGGCGTATTGCAGTGGGGCGACGACCAGAATCCCAGCCGGCGAATCGTCCTCAGGGCCGATCGGCCCGAGGGGTTCGCGGCGTACCGGCTCGGATTCCGGCGGGCCGGCAAGGCGCTCGCCGACACCGCCGTCACCCTCTGGGCGGACCAGCCGCAAGATCTGGCGCTGGAGATCCGGCTCACCGCGCCAGGTTCCAATCGCACCGTGACCGTGACGATCCCGATCGCCGGGCTCGACCTCGACCTCGAGCGCGCCCGGGTTCCGGCCGGCTTTCGGCTCGAGCCCGGAAAATGAACGCGGCGGTCCTGCTCGACCCGGCAGGGCACCCGATCATCGGACATCGGGGTGCCTCGGGCCTGGCCCCGGAGAACACGCTGGCATCCTTCGACCTGGCCATCGAGCACGGGGCGGAGGCGGTGGAGTTCGACGTCCGGCTCACCGCGGACGGTGAAGCCGTGGTCTTCCACGATCCGACGCTCGAGCGAACCACGGATGGTACCGGCGCGATCGCCGCCCTCCGGCTCGCCGACCTCGCCAGCATTGACGCCGGAGCGCGATTCACTTCCGACGACGGGATCCGGTTCCCGTTCCGGGGCCAGGGCATCAGGATCCCCACGCTTCGCGAAGTCCTTGCCCGCTATCCGCACCTGCCCCTGCTGGTCGAGCTCAAGGTGGCCGAGGCCGGCGCGGTGGTCCGTCAGGAACTCGTCCGGGCCGGCGCGGAGCGGCGGGCCGTGGTGGCGTCGTTCCTGAGCGGGGTGGTCCACGAGTTCATGGCGCCGCCGTTTCAGGCCGGCGCCTCCCGGCGGGAGATCACCAGCCTCGCGGCGCGCGCCGCACTGGGCCTCCCGGCGGCGAACGACGGCGTCCTCCTCTACGCGGTACCGGCCCGCTACAAGGGCTGGCTCCCGGTGCCGACGCGCCGGTTCACCGCCGCCGCACGGCAGGCCGGGAAGCCGGTCCACGTCTGGACGGTCAACGACGCCTCCGAGGCCCATGCCCTCTGGGACCGGGGGGCCGCCGGAATGATCACCAACTTCCCGGGCCGGCTGCTCGAGGTGCGGAACCACCGTTTTCGCTAGCCGTTCAAGGTCAGCCCGGCCGGGGCCGATACTTCCGGCATGACCTCCCCCGTGCTCCTTTCCCGGTACACCCAGGACATCGCGAACGACAGCCGTGGCCTGGCTCGGTTCATCGGCAACCTCGAGGAGGGTCGCTCCAAGGTCTCGGTCAACACATCGCTCATGGTCGGGGACCGATCGGACTTCTTCCGGTTCAAGACCACCAGCGACAGTTATGTCCGGATCACCACCGGCGAACTGGTGGGGGACGCCCAGAACCAGGGCAGCGAAGTCGCCAAGGACGGATCGGTCCGCTACCGGCTCCGCAGCGCGTCCGGCCAGGTGGTCGCCGACTCCGACCCCCGGACGGGCGCCGCGTACGAGGCCTGGCAGAAGCTCACGTCGTCGGCCAACCTGAAGCTGGGGAAAGGGACCTATACCATCGAGGCCACGCGGGGCACGGAGGGGATCAACAGCAAAACCTACATCTACTCCCTTACGCTCAAGAGCAACGTGGAGCCGATCACCGACACCAGCGCCGAGACGGCGTCCCGCGAGTTCCTGACCACCGAGACTCCGGCGTCAAGCACCTCGAGCTTCGGCGGCGACACCAACGTCACCGCGGTCCTCGGCCTCTTCACCGACGTGCTGGCCTGATCCGGGCCAGGTCCTCCAGCAGGGCGGCCGGCCGGGGCCCCCGTCCCAGGATCGACTCCGTGACCTCCCGGGCGGTTCGCGTCTGGCCGAAGCGGTAGGCATCCGCCGACACTTGGCCATACCAGTCCGACCGTCCGACGGTGAACGCACCGTACCGCGCCTTGAGCGCCGCCCGCAGATCCGCCGCAATGATCGCCCCGAACGCATAGTTCAAGAGATAGCCCGGATTTTCGACCAGCTGCCCCCGCATGGCCCACCACGACAGCTCCGGATGCGGCTTGATCCGGAGATACCGGGCCGTGATGTCGCTCCAGATCCGGTTGGGACTCGCCGCGCCGTCCCGGTGGACCCGGAACTCGAACAGGGCCCAGGCCACGTCCATCATGATGCCGGCGTAGCGGGAGCGGATCGACTCTTCGAGCGGAGCCACCTGTCCCAGATAGGTGCGCTGCCAATCCGCCTCGTACATCTCCTGGGAGGCCAGCTCCGCCAGGGCCTCGGTGAAGGTGTCGCTGTCGGGCCAGTCGTTCAATCCGGACGGCGCCCGGATCGCCGCGATGTGAATCGCATGACCGGTTTCGTGCAGCAGCTCGTTCAGGTTGTCGAACCCGCCCAGCCGGTAGGACGCGAAGACCCAGGGCTCGCCCGTGGTCCAGTGGCCGTCGCGCCCGACCGGCCGGGCCCCGAAGTTGGTGAACGCGATCGGGTACTTCCCGTCCCGCGCGACGATATCGTAGTGGACGTTGAGCGACTCGGGATCGGCGCCGAGGGAGGCGTAGTAGTGACGATTGACGGCCAGGAGCGAATCGCGAGGGATCAGGCGGTCGAGGCGCCGAGCCGCGGCGCCGTTGGCGTAGTAGTAGTCCCACGGTTCGACCAGCGAGTGGGGGAGCACGCGGGACCAGGCTTCGAGCATCGACTCGAGCCAACCCTCGACCAGGCGGGGCTCCAGGCCCATCAGCCGGACCCGGTGATCGATCGGATTCTCGGCGGCCCAGAGCCGCAATCGGTGCGCAATCAGGATTCGATACGGTGCGGCCGGCTCGTCATGACCGTTGACCGACGCCCAGAGCGGATCGAGACCCCGGAACAGCCGTTCCCGCCGTCTGGCATTGTCGGTGGTTCCGAGCAGTGAGAGGATCGACAGCCGGTCGAGGGTATCGAGATCAACCTTCAGCCGATGAGCCGCCGCGGTATAGCAGGCGAAGATCCGGAGCTCCAGCTGGTGGACGGCGGAGTCACCAACCGCGACCGATTCCGGCCGATAGTCGCAATCCGGCCGAGCCGTCTGGGTGGCGAGGGCTGACGGCGCGTCGGGATCAGGAAGGTGTCCGTACCCGGCTCGGAGGGCCTCGAGCCCGGGCTGATCCAACTGGGGCAGGAATCGGGCGAGCTCCAGGCGGCGCTCGCGGTACTCGGCATGGAGCCGCTCGAGCGTGACGCCGTGGATGCTTTGCAACACGCCGCGGGCCTGGGTGGCGGCGATCTGGTCGGCGAGGTACCGGGTGGAGTCGTAGAGGGACACGAGCGAAGCCGGCGCCTGGCCCGCCACCGGCGTCGCGACCAGCAGCAGCGCGCCCAGCCACCACGCCGCCCGCCCCCTCGGTTTCACGGCTGGAGCAGGCTTTCAACCCGAATTGGGAGATCGCGAACCCGGACGCCGGTGGCGTTGAACACCGCGTTGGCGACGGCCGCGCCCACACCGATGGTGCCGATCTCACCCACGCCGCGGGCGCCGATCGGACTGGCGTGGGGATCGAACTCGTCGGCGAAGATCGCGTCGACGGCCGGGACGTCGGCGTTGACCGGAATCTGATAGCTCCCGAACCCCTTGGCGACGAACCGGCCCAGGGCCGGATCGAGCCGCGAATCCTCCAGCAGCGCCTGCCCCAGCCCCCAGATCATCCCGCCGATGACCTGACTCCGGGCGGTCCGGGGGTTGATGATCCGGCCCACACTGAAGGCCCCGACGCAGCGCGTCACCCGCGGCACCGGGTCGTGCGGCGCCACGGCGACCTCGACGAACACGGCTCCGTAGGCGTTCATCGCATAGGCGCCTTCCTCCCGGGTGGGCGCCCACGTCCCCTCTTCGCTCACCCGCTCCAGCCGGTGGAGCGCCAGGACCTCGGCGTACTCCCGGGGTTCGAGCCCGGGTTCGCCGGCCAGGGTTTCGAGCCGTTCCTTGAGCTTGACCGCCGCGATCCGGACGGCCGACCCGACGCTCAGCGTGGTCGCCGACCCGAAGGTCCCGCCGGCCTCGGGCAACGTGGTGTCGCCTAACGACACCCGGACCCGCTCGATCGGGAGCCCCAGCGCGTCGGCCGCGATCTGAGGCAGGATGGTCCGGACCCCGGTGCCGATTTCGTGGGCTCCGGTCTCCACCAGCGTGGACCCGTCGCGCTCGAGGGTGACCCGCGCGCTGGCCCCAAAGCGGAAGGTGGACATCAGGGCACTCGCCATGCCCATCCCGATCCGGACCCCGCCGGGGCCCCAAGCGGCCGGTACCGGAGACCGGCGGGCCCAACCAAACCGCTCGGCCCCGAGCCGATAGCACTGGTCGAGCGCCTTGCTGGAGAAGGGCTTCCCGCTGGTCGGATCGTGGCGGGCGTAGTTCCGGATCCGAAGCTCCACCGGGTCCATGTCAAGGCGATCGGCCAGTTCGTCCATCGCGATCTCGAGCCCCACCATGCCCGGGCCCTCATGGGGCGCCCGCATGAACGTCGGCTGCGGCCGGTTCAAGCGGACGATCCGGTCCCGGGTCTCGATGTTGGGACAGGCGTACATGGTCCGGCTGCCCAGGCTGCCGTGCTCGACATAGTCGTCGGCCACCGATGCCGCATTCCAGCTTTCGTGCCGGATGGCGGTGAGCGTCCCGTCATTCCGCGCGCCGAGCGTGAGTTCCTGGACCGTGGCCGGCTGGTAGCCATGCAACGTGAAGGTCTGGCTCCGCGGAAGAACGATCCGGACCGGCGCCGCGACGGCACGCGAGGCCGCAACCGCCAGAAACTCGTGAGGCCAGGTCGAGCCCTTGGCGCCGAACCCGCCCCCGACGTAGCCACTCCGAACTCGGACCTTGTCGGGCGGCAGCGAGAACATCTGGGCCATCGCGGCCCGGACACCGAACACCCACTGGGTCGAGGTCCAGAGGTCGATCCCGCCGTCGACCCACCGCGCCACGACCGCCGAGGGCTCGAGAGCGACGTGATGGCGGTCCGCGGTTCGATACCTTGCGGTGATCGTCACCTCGGCCGCGGCGAGGCCGTCGGCGACCGAGCCGACCGCCGTGGAGGTCGGTGCCCAGTCCTTGATCTCGATACCGAGGTCGAGCGAGGCGGCGAAGCTGGACTGATGGGGCAACGGATCGATGGTGACGACGAGTCGGGCCGCCGCCTCCCGGGCCGCGATGCCTGTGGTGGCGAGCACCAGGGCCACGGGCTGGCCCTCGTAGCGGATCTCGGCGTCGGTCATGGGCATCGAGGCCTGGCCCGCGGCCCAGTGCTCGATCGGACCGGTCACGCCGAGTTGACCGGGCCCGAAGATGCTGACCACGCCCGGGACCGTAAGCGCGTCGGCCCGGTCGATCGACCGGATTCGGCCGGCCGCGACGGCGCTCACCACGAAGACCCCCTCGAGCGCGCCCGGAACCTCGAGGTCGCCAACGTACTGAGCGGCACCGGTCACCTTGACGGCGGCGTCCTGACGAGGGAGCGGCGCGCCAATGGTCACGACGGCCCCCCGGGATCGAGGACGGTCGCCGCAGCGCGGATCGCGAGCTCGACCTTGAAGCGGGTCCCTTCGAGCGGGGTGGCACCCGACAACTCGGCCGCCACCGCCTGGCGGACCAGATCCGCGGACCAGGGCCGACCGACCAGCATCGCCTCCGCCCGTCGGCACCGCCATGGTTTCCACGCAATACCGCCTAACGCGAGCGCCGCCTCCACGACCACACCGCCCTCGAGCCGGAGGCCCCCGGCCGCCGAGACCAGCGCAAAGTCGAAGGACGACCGATCCCGGATCTTGGCGTAACGGCCGGGGAGCCGGCCGGCGGGTAGATCCAGCGCGATGATCAGATCCCCGGACTCGAGAACGCTTGGGACGCCCAGCACCGCACCGGCTGCGGGATAGAGTTGGTCAAGCGACAGGGTTCGCCGGCCGGCCCTCCCTTCAACCACAATTGTCGCATCGAGCGATGCCAGGGCGACCGCGGGGTCCGAGGGATGCACGGCGGCGCAGTGAAACGAGAGCGGCATCAGCGCCGCGTGGCGCTGGTCGCCGCGGGCGACGGAGCAACCCGACCCGGGGGCCCGGCGGTTGCAGGGAGCCGCGCCCCGATAGTACGGACAGCGGACCTGCTGGAGGAGATTCCCGGCCAGGGTGCCCATCGACCGGATGGCGGCGGTGCCCGACTGTTCGATGGCCGAGGCCAGGGCGGGCGCCGAGGCGAGGACCTCGGGATGCGAGGCGATGTCCGACAGGCGAGCGAGGCCGCCCAGCCGGAGGCCGTCGTCCCGCCGCTCGATCCCGTCGAGCCCGAGGGGCAGCAGGTCGATCAGCCGGTCCGGATGCAGGAGCCCATCGCGAAGTGCCGGCACCACCTCGGTGCCGGCTGCCAGGAAGGCCGAGCCCGGACCGGCAGCGGCAATGGCCTCAGCCACCGAATTCGCCGCCCGGTAGTCGAAGATCTTCACCGGGCCGCCGCCACTGCCCGCACCGCCGCGACAATCTGGGGATACGCCGCGCAACGACAGAGATTGCCGCTCATCCACTCGCGGACCTCGTCATCCGTGTTGGCCCGGCCGGCCGCCAGGCAGGCCACGGCGGCGAGGATTTGCCCCGGCGTGCAGAACCCGCACTGCAACGCATCATGATCGATGAAGGCCTGCTGCAGGGGATGCAGCCGGTCGCCCTCGGCCAGGCCCTCGATGGTGGTAACCGACCGGCCGCCACTGGCCACCGCCAGCATGAGACAACTGAGTGTCGGTCGGCCGTCGACCAGCACGGTGCAGGCGCCGCACTCCCCCCGTTCGCACCCTCGCTTGGCACCGGTCAGGCCGAACTGGTCCCGGAGCAGATCGAGCAGCGCGGCACGGGGATCGATCTCCGCACCGCGTTCCCGACCGTTGACGGTAAGACGAACCTCCACGGTCGCCGGCTCAGGCCAGTTTGATGTCGAGCGGCAGGGTCCGGAGCCGCTTGCCGGTGGCGCGGAAGATCGCATTGGCGAGTCCCGCGGCCACCGGCGGAACGGCCGGCTCGCCGAAACCGGTTGGCGCCGTGTCGGTCTCGACGAAGTGCGACTCGATCACCACCGGCGCCGCGTTGATCCGGAGCAACGAGTAGGAGTCGAAGTTCTTCTGGGCCACGCCACCGCCCTTGATGGTGACCCGCTCCTTGAGCGCCGCTGACAGCCCCATGATGATGCCGCCTTCGAGCATCGCGCGGGCCCCGTTCGGATTCACCACCGGGCCGGCATCCGCCGCCACCACCACCCGGTGGATCCGGAGCCGGTCATTCACGACCGAGACCTCGAAGACCTCCGCGGCGTAACTCAGGTGATCGTAACCGCACGAAATCCCCATCGCGTGCCCCTTGGGCAGCGGTTTGCCCCAGCCGGCTTTGTCGGCGGCGAGCTGGAGGACGCCTTTGAGCCGATCCGCCCGGAACGGATATTCGGGGAAATCCGGCGGCTGTTTCCACCAGACCCCGTCGATCATCGCCAGCCGGTATTCGACCGGGTCCTTGCCCGCGGCCGCGGCCAGGTCGTCGATCATGCTCTCCACGGCAAACATCCCGTGGGTGGTGCTGACCGCGCGCCACCAGCCGCGCGGCACCCCCGAGGCCTGCAGGGTGTACTCGCAGGATCGATTCGGAATCCGGTACGACATGTTGGCCGAGCCGTCGGTCTCGTTCGGGCCCCAGCCGCCTTCGGGTGGTTTCTCCTGATAACTCACGTCAATCGACGGCGTGCTGACCCGGTGGCGCCAGGCCTCGGGCATGCCATCGGCACCGAGTGAGGCGTCGATCCGGTGCACGGAACAGGGGCGATAGAAATCGTGGCGGAGGTCGTCTTCCCGAGTCCAGACCACCTTGACCGGCTGACCGATCGCCTTGGACACGAGCGCGGCCTCGACCGAGAAGTCGGGGTTAATCCGCCGTCCGAAGCCGCCGCCCATCATCGTGAGGTTGACCCGGACCTTCTCCGGCTTGAGACCGAGCGCCTTGGCGACCTCGGCGGTCGCCATGTCGGGGTATTGGGTGGGAGACCACAGTTCGACCTGGCCGTCCTTGAAGCTGGCCGTGCAGTTCATTGGCTCCATGGTGGCGTGGGACAGGAACGGTGTCTCGAAGACGCCCGAGATGACTTTGGCAGATTTGGCCAGGACGCCGTCGGGATCGCCCTTGGTGTTGACCGTCTCGTCGCCCTTCTTCTCGACGGCGGCCCGCATGGTGGCGAGATACGATTCGGACGACTCCGCGGCATGAGGCCCGGCGTCCCACTGAATCGTGAGCGCCTTCCGCCCTTGCATCGCGGCCCACGTGTTGGTCGCCACCACGGCGACGCCAGGATGCACCGTCACGCCGATCCCGACGCCCTTGATCTCAACCACATCCTTCACGCCCGGGACTGCGAGAGCGGCCGCCTTGTCGAACGACGTGACGGTGCCGCCGAACACCAGGGTCCGCTCGATCGAGGCGTAGAGCATGCCGGGAACTTTCACATCGAGCCCGTACTGCGCCGTCCCGTGCGTGATCGGGCCGACATCGATCCCGATCCGGTCCTTGCCCATGAGCTTCCACTCGCTTTTCGCCTTGAGCTTGACGCCGGCCGGGATCGGCTGCGAGGCCGCCTTGGCCGCGAGGCCGCCATAGTGGAGCTTGCGGTCGCCCTTGGCATGGTGGACGAAGGAATTGTCGGTCGTGCACTCGGCGGGATCGACTCCCCACTCCCTGGCCGCGGTGGCCACCAGCATGGCGCGGAGCGTCGCCCCGGCGGTTCGGAGCGGCATCCAGTTCTGCCGGACGCTGCTGCTCCCGCCGGTACCCATGTCGCCGAATTTGGGATCGTAGTAGGCGAGTTCGGCGCGGACCTGGTTCCAGTCGGCGTCCAGCTCCTCGGCCACCAGCATGGCGAGCGAGGTCCGCACGCCCTGACCCATTTCCGATTTCGGGATGGTCACGACGATGGTGTTGTCAGGGTTGATCCGGACGAACACGCTCGGATCCGCGGCCTTGGCCCCCCCGGCCGCTCCCCGGTCGCGGCAGGCGGCCAAATTGATCGTGACCAGCAGGCCGCCGCCCACGGCGGCCGTGACCTTGAGGAAGTCCCGGCGATTGACGGCGCTCATTTGGCACCCCCCGCCACCATCTCGGCCGCCAGCTTCACGGCCTGACGGATCCGGACGTAGGTCCCGCAGCGGCAGAGGTTCCCGGCCATGGCGGTATCGATGTCGGCATCGGTCGGGTGCGGGTGCTTCGCCAGCAGGGCCGCGGCGCTCATCAACTGGCCGGCCTGGCAGTAGCCGCATTGCGGCACGTTGAGTTGCTGCCAGGCCTGCTGCACCGCGTGGTCCACGCCGCCGTTGGCCAGGCCCTCAATGGTAGTGATCGACTTCCCCTGCGCCACGGACACCGGCAGGCTGCAGGACCGGACGGGGGCGCCGTCGAGATGAACCGTGCAGGCGCCGCACATCGAGATGCCGCAGCCGAACTTGGTCCCGGTCAGGCCGACCAGATCGCGAATCGCCCACAGCAACGGCATGTCGGCCGGGGCGTCGATCTCGTGTGCAGTACCGTTGACGAGCAGTTTCATCACAATCTCCGGAGTGGAAAGACGGACGCGTCCTTAATTCTAGGCCGCCGCTCGCCGGCGGCGCCAGGGTGTCAGTGTCGTTCGAAGATGATTTTGCCGTTGGCCAGGGTCATCATGACTTTTCCGGTCAGCAACGAATCGGGATGCCGCTCCGCGACGTTCAACAGATCGAGGTCCACGACCGTGAGATCGGCCCACCGGCCCGGCGCAATGACCCCGCCATACAGCTCGCTGAAGGAGGCAATGGCCGCCCACAGGGTATAGCCCCGGAGCGCCTCGTCCGGGGTCAGGCGCTGTTCCGGATGCCAGCCGCCGGGCGGCTGGAGCCGGTCGTCCTGCCGAGTCACGGCGGCGTGGTACCCGTAGAAGAAATCGAAATTCGAACCCGGCAGATCGGAGTTGAGGGGAATCCGGGCGCCGTAGTGGCGCATGGTACGCCAGGCGTACGCTCCCCGGATCCGAACCGGCCCCAGCCGCCGTTCGGCCCAGCCCTTGTCCTCGACCGCATGCGGCGGCTCCATCGACGGGAACACGCCGAGCTCGGCGAACCGGGTGAAATCGTCCGGGCTGATCACCTGGGCGTGTTCGATCCGATGCCGCCCGTTTCTGACGGCCGGGTTGCGTTGCTCCACCGACTGGATGAAGTCCAGCGCCTCCCGGTTGCCGGCGTCACCGATGGCGTGGATCGCCACCTGGAAGCCCTTCCGCATCAAGGCGGCCACCAGCTTCCGGTCAAACCCGTACCCGGCGCCGCTGACCCCGCGATACCCCGCGCTGTCGCTGTAGTCCGCCAGCAACCGCGCCCCTCGACTGCCTAACGCTCCGTCATAGAACGCTTTCACCGCCTGGACCCGGAGCATCCGGGTCGAATCCCGTTGCGGGCCCCGGGCCAGCCAGGCCCGGGCCAGGACCGTGTCCCGCACCGAGAGCATGGCGTACACCCGGATCGGCAGCCGGCCGGCCTTCTCGAGCGAGGCGAGAGCCGTCATCTCGGCGCTCTCCACCCCGGCCTCATGAATCGCCGTGTATCCCCGCCCCGCCATGGTATCCAGAGCCGTCAGCAACTGGTCGGCCAGCTGCGCCGGCGTCGGTGCGGGTACCGCCTGTTCCAGCAGCGGCACCGCCTGGTTGAGCACGAGCCCGGTCGGCTCTCCCCCGGCATCCTTGACGATGACCCCTCCGACCGGGGCCGCCGAGGCACGGGTGATGCCCGCCCGGGTAAGTCCCAGGCGGTTGGCCCAGCCGGCAAATCCGTGGAGGCCGCGAAGGTAGACCGGATGCGAAGGCACTCGCTCCGACAGCAGCCGGAGCGTCGGATAGTGCGCCGCCCACGCCCCCTCGTCCCAGCCGTATCCCACGATCCACTCGCCGGCGGGGACCTGCCTGGCTCGCTCGGCGATTCGGGCCACTGCCTCGGCCTCGGTCTTGACGCCGACCAGGTTCACCCGGGACAGGTTCCGGCCCAATTCGCCGACGTGGGTGTGGGAGTCCACCAGACCCGGGATGACCGTTGCCCCGTGGAGATCGACGAAGCGGGTCTTCTTGCCGCGGTAGAAGCCGGCTTCGCCCGAGGTGCCGATGAAGATGATCCGGCCGTCCTTGACGGCCAGGGCCTCGGCGTTGGGATGCCAGCCGGCCGAGTCGCGAGGTGCGTTGGCGGCCGAGCGGCCCTCGGTGTCGGGTTCGCCCCAGCCCAGGGTGTAGACCCGGGCGTCGACCAGAACGATGTCCGCCTCTTCCGCCGCCTGGGTACACCCCGCCGCAGCGCCTAGGGTCGCGAGCAGCGCGGCGACCACCGCGCGACGATCCGGTCCGGACATTGGGGACGGCTCCTTGCACTTAACCGTACTGGAGGAAAGAATACGTTACCCGGAGCGACCCGTCCCGCGCCACCACCCGGAAGCGTAACCCGACCGATGGAACGAATCCGCACCGCCGTCCACGCCGACCATGAGGCCATCGCCCGCGACGTGGCCGCCGCCATCGCCGCGACCATCCGGCGCGCCAACGAGCAGGGCCGCTTCGCTGTCCTGGGCCTGGCCACCGGCTCGACCCCGGTGGGCGTGTACCGGGAACTGATCAGGCTCCACCGCGAGGATGGCCTGTCCTTCGCCCGAGTAAGGACCTTCAATCTCGACGAGTATTACCCGATGGCGCCGGACAGCATCCATTCGTACCACCGCTTCATGTGGGAACACCTCTTCGACCACGTCGACATCGACCCCGCCAACGTCCACCTCCCGTCGGGGACCGTGGCCCGGACCGAGGCCGAGGCCCAGTGCGCCGGGTACGAGGCGCGGATCAAGGCCGCCGGCGGGATCGACTTCCAGCTCCTCGGGATCGGCAAGACCGGTCACATCGGCTTCAACGAGCCCGGCTCGGGGGCCCGGAGCCGAACCCGGCTGGTCACCCTCGACACCGTGACGCGGCGGGACGCGGCGGCGGATTTCTTCGGCGAAGAGTTCGTCCCCAGGGAAGCGGTCACCATGGGAGTCGCCACGATCCTCGAGGCCCGGCACATTGCCATCGTGGCGACCGGCGAGCACAAGGCCGGCATAGTGCGACGGGCGGTGGAAGGCGACATCGA
This sequence comes from Gemmatimonadota bacterium, assembly GCA_025350665.1. Classification (GTDB taxonomy): domain Bacteria; phylum Gemmatimonadota; class Gemmatimonadetes; order Gemmatimonadales; family GWC2-71-9; genus SHZU01. The sequence goes on from JANXXJ010000125.1 coordinate 29,101, forward strand.
CACCGAAGTCGCGGCCACGTTTCTCCAGACCCATCCCAGCACCGTATTCCATCTCGACCGCGCCGCGGCCGCGGCCCTGACCCGGATCGCGACCCCCTGGCTGGTCGATGAAGTCGAATGGACCGACGACCTGGCGCTCGAGGCCGTGGTCTGGCTGGCCCAGCAGACCGGTCGCGGCGTCCTCAAGCTCACCCAGCGAGACTACGTCGAGCACAAGCTGTCGTCGCTGCTCGCCAAGTTCGGGGCCCCGGGGGCCGTGAACGGCTTTGCCTTCAACCGGCTCGGCGCCAAGATCCGGGGGCGGTCCAAGCTCCCCAGGGGCCAGAAGATCATCTGTTTCTCGCCCCATCCCGACGACGATGTCATCTCGATGGGCGGCATGCTGCGGAAACTGGTCCTGAACGAAAACGACATCACGGTCGCCTATCTGACCAGCGGCAACATCGCGGTCTTCGATCACGACGTGCGGCGCTACCTCGATTTCATCAACCGGCTCTCGCGCGAATACCAGCTGGCCCGGGGCCTGACCGAGTCGCTGACCGGTCGGGCCGAGGCCTTTCTCGAGTCCAAGCAGCCGGGCCAGGTCGACATCCGCGAGGTCCAGGACCTCAAACGACTGATCCGGGAGAGCGAGGCGGTGAGCGGGATCGAGACCCTCGGGCTCCCCCCAGGCGCCGCGCGGTTCCTCAACCTGCCGTTCTACCAGACCGGCAAGGTCCGGAAGGACCCGATCGGACCGGCCGACGTCGCCATCGTGCGGGCTCTGCTCGACCAGATCAAGCCCGATCTGGTGTTCGTGGCCGGCGATCTCTCCGATCCCCACGGCACTCACCGGATGTGCAAGGAGGCGATTGACGCCGCGCTGGTCGGTCTGTCGCCGCAACCCGAGGTCTGGCTCTACCGCGGCGCCTGGCAGGAGTGGTCGGTGACGGAAGCGACCTGGCTGGTGCCGCTCGCCCAGGAGGAACTGACCCTCAAGATCCAGGCGATCTTCAAGCACCAGTCGCAAAAGGACTCGGCGCCGTTTCCCGGTCTCGACGAACGGGAGTTCTGGCAGCGGGTCGAGTCCCGCAACAAGGAAACCGCCGCTGCGCTGGACCGGCTGGGCCTGGCCGAGTATTTCGCGATGGAAGCCTACGTGGTCGATGCCCCTCGTTGAGGAGATGGAACGGGCGGGCGCCTGGCTGTTCCGATTCCGGAGCTGGACCCCGCCGCTCGTCCTGACGTTGCTCCTCGGGGCCATCGCGAGCCGCAGCCACCCGACCGAGCCGGCCGGCCTCGACCCGATCCCGACCCTGGCCGGAATGGTGCTCGCCACCATCGGCCTGGGCATTCGGGCTCATGTGATCGGTCACGCCCCGCGGGGCACGTCGGGCAAGAACCGCAGCTCACAGGTCGCCGAATCCCTGACCACGACGGGGTGGTACTCCCTGGTCCGTCACCCGCTCTATCTGGGCAACTACTTCCTCTGGCTCGGCCCCGCGGTGGCCGTCGCCGTCTGGTGGTGCCCCCTGATGATCACGCTCATTTTCTGGGTCTATTACGAACGGATCATGGTGCTCGAGGAATCGTTCCTGCGGCGGACCTTCGGCCCAGCCTATCTGGCGTGGGCGGATCGAACGCCGGCGCTGATCCCGCGTGGTTCGTGGGTGGCATCGCCGCACCCGTTCTCGGCACGGACGGTCTTGAGGCAGGAGTACTATTGTCTGTTCTCCACGATGGCGATGTTTACCGTCCTCCAGGTCGGCACCATCTGGATCGAGACCGGCCAGCCCGGGTTGAGCCATTCATGGGCGGCCGCCCTGCTGGGGGCCGCCCTGGTCAGCGGACTACTCCGGCTCCTGCAACGGAGAACCCGGATGCTCGACGTCGAAGGCCGTTAGGCCTCCCCCGGCGCTCAGCCGTCAGCGATTCTCGAAGGCACGGTCACGACACGGGCCGAATGCCCGGTTTCCGCCAGGAAGCGTTCGACGTCGGGCCGGTGCAGGATGAGGGTCGCCGTGTTGGTGAGCGGGTGGGCCTGCCACCGGTCCATGGCCCAGACATCTTCGTCCACGAGCAACTCGACTGCCCGCTCCCTGTCGTTCATCAGCCCCAGGATCGTGACCGAACCCGGCGTCACGCCCAGGTATTTCGCCAGCCGCTCGGGCGACGCAAAGCTGACCCGCTCGCCCGCCACCCGCTCTCCGAACGCTCGCAGGTCCACCTGCTTGGCGCACAGGGTGACCAGCAACCAGTGGCGCCGGCCCTTGTGGTCGCGCAGAAAGAGATTCTTGGTATGGGCAGCGCCGAGCCCGGCGGGGACGGCCCGTTCCGCCTCGTCGCAGGTGTAGACCGCCTCGTGGTCGTACCGTTCGTAGCCGACGCCGAGGCGTTCGAGCAGCACGTAGAGCCCGCCGGCCGGGTCAGACGCCATAGGCCGGGAGATCGGGCGTCGCGCGCAGGCGCGACCGCCGGATGTACCACTCCGCCACGAGAATATTCGGCACCCAGGAAAGCCATGATACGATGCGGTAGGTCAGGTCGAAGTCCCCCTGTGTCACGGTCATCGGGGTGGGAATCTCGAGCCGGAGGGTGACGGCCGCGTAGATCAGCGCGTAGCTCCGGATCATCCACT
>JANXXJ010000132.1 GCA_025350665.1 Gemmatimonadota bacterium
GACGGGATCACGCTGCCCCGACGCCAGAGTTCAGCGATGCCGGCCACGTCAAATTGATATTGGTAATGTTCCGGGTGACGAAGCGGCGTGGTTTCGGCGTCCACCTCCCGCGCGTGAACTCCGGCTCCCGCATGCGCCAGGATATTGAAGCCCTCCGCGTACGCCGCCATCATGCCGTATTCGATGGCGTTGTGGACCATCTTCACGAAATGCCCGGCGCCGGAGGGGCCGCAGTGGAGATAGCCCTGATCGGCCGTGCCGCCGGCCGGAAATCCGATCGTGGGCGGCACCGCCCCCTGCCCGGGTGCCAGCGTCGCGAAGATCGGCTCGAGGTGCTTCACGATGCCGGGTTCGCCGCCGATCATCAGGCAGTAGCCGCGCTCGAGACCGAAGACGCCACCGCTCACGCCGCAGTCGACGTAGTGCAACCCGGCCGCCTTGAGGCGGACTGCCCGGGCGATGTCGTCCTGGAAGAAGGAATTTCCGCCATCGATGATGGTATCCCCGGGCGACAGGAGCGGCACGAGCCCGTCGATCGCCTGGTCCACCAGAGCGGCCGGCACCATCAGCCAGACGTTTCGGGGCTGGGGCAACGCACGGATGAACTCCGCCTCAGTGGCGGCGCCGACCGCGCCGGCCGCGCTCAGCGCGGCTACCGCTTCCGGCGAACGATCGTAGGCCACACAACGATGGCCGCCCCGCATCAGACGACGCACCATATTGGCGCCCATCCGGCCCAAACCGATCATGCCAATGTCCATCAAAGCCTCCCGCTGCCGTCAGGCAGACCGACGGAAAACGTAGCCACCTGCTACCTTAGCACAAGCTGTTCACCTCCGAGACAGCTGGGGGTCGCAAGCGCGCCGACAAAAATGGGTCATCCTCGCCTTCAGGTCGCTACACCCGAAACACTGGCCGAAACCTTCGCCGGCGAGTTTGCCGCGGCCGCCGACCAGGCCCTGGCCCGCAACGGCGGACGCTGCGTCATGGCGATCCCCGGTGGATCGGTGGCGGAGCGGTTCCTGCCCCGGCTCGCCATGGTGCGCCGGCCCTGGAACGTCGTGGATCTGTTCTGGTGCGACGAACGCGCCGTCCCCGCCACCGATCCCGGCTCGAATGCAGGCCTGGCGGCCCGCCTTCTGGCCGGGACACCGGCCGCGGCCGCCGTGCGCCACCTGATGCCCGCCGATGCGTCGAATCTCGGTGCGGCGGCCGAACAGTACGCCGCCGAGCTGGCGCTCGCGCTGGGCGACGAAGGGCGGCTGGATCTGGCGTTGCTCGGCGTCGGTGAGGACGGCCATGTCGCGTCGCTCTTCCCGGGACATTCGGCCCTCGCCGAAACCCGGAAGACGGTCCTGCCGATCTTCAATTCGCCCAAGCCGCCCCGCCGCCGGATGACTCTCACGCTGCCGGTGCTGGTCGGGGCCCGCCGGGTTGTCGTTGCCGCGTTCGGGGTGGCCAAGGCCGAGGCTATCCGGGACGCCGTGTCCGGCGTGGGGCGAACCCCGGTCGCCCGCATCGTGGCCAACGCCGAGCGGGTGGTCCTGCTCCTCGACCAGGGCGCCGCGTCGCTGCTGCATGGCCGCGGACCGAACGACGGCCGGGTGGAATGACGGACGCCACTCGATCCGCGCCCGGATGGCCGGGCATCGAGCCGCGCTGGACGAGCAGTAACAAGAGTGCCGTCGGCACTGCCATGGGCGAGGCCTCACGGGTCTGGTTCACGGCGAGCCATGGGATTCTGAACGAGATCTACTTCCCCGAAGTCGACACCGCCTGCCTGCGGGACGCCGGCTTCATCGTCACGGCCGCGGACTTCCTCAGCGAGGAAAAGCGTCACTGCGCCCACGCAGTAGAGTGGCTGGCCCCGGGGGTTCCCGCCTTCCGGTTCCACAACACCTGCAATCAGGGGCGCTACGTCATCGAGAAGCGGATCTGCACCTCGCCGGAGTATGACGTCGTGCTCCAGCACGTTCGGTTCACGCCCCTGATCGGGAGCCTGGCCGATTATACCCTCACGCTGGTGCTGAGTCCCCACCTGGGCAATCACGGCGCCGGTAACACCGGCTGGCTCGGCCGACAGAAGGGGGACGACGTTTTCTTTGCGCAGCGCGATCGGTATGCGCTCGCCGCGGCCTCCACCGCCGACTGGGTTCGTCGCACGGTCGGGTTTGCCGGCCCGGAGG
>JANXXJ010000143.1 GCA_025350665.1 Gemmatimonadota bacterium
AGCCTGAGCACCGCCGACATGGCTGGCCCGATCGCCGTCGTTCCTTTCGGCGGCGCTGCCTGACCGGTGATCGTCAAAATCGGGGTCGTTTCACCCGCGACCACCATCTCGAGTTTGAAGCCGCTCTGGGTGCCAAACCCGTTCCGGCCGGCCACGCCGGCCACGCCGGCCACCGGGCCGTCGGTGTAGGACAGGTCAAAGAATCCGGTCGCGGTCGTGTCGGCTGGGACGAAAGTCACCCCGAAGGACTGCGTGGATCGGCTGAGTGTACCCCGCAGCCCGCCATTCTCGTTCGCTCCTGAGAAGATGCCGTAGAGTCCACCCGACGCGGCTTCGGAGGCGATGCTCAGGGTAAGGCTCACGGCGCGCCCCGTCTGTTGCCCCGTCACGATGAGGGGTTCGATCGGCGGCGACGGCTTTCCCGGGATGCCGACCCAGCCGTATCCGGTGACCTGTCCGTTGTCGGCAACGGTGTAGATCGCGAGCGTGTAGTCGCCCGTGACCGTCGCGTTGGTGGTGAAATGCCCCCGCAACGGGAGCGTCGGGTCCGTTGTGCCGCCGCCCCCGCACGCCCCCCCCGCGAACGCCGTGGCTGCTGCCAGCGCCCGCATTCTCATGGTCTCATGTCCGCGAACGTTCGCCGATATCGCAACTCCTCGAACCCGGCGCCGGGGGCGAGAGACTCAAACTGTACCCGCCCGTCAGCTCTGAGGCCCCTCCGTTCGTAGAATTGACGAGCCTCCAGATTTGTTCCCACCACCCAGAGAGTCAGGCCGGTCGATCCCTCGGGTGCCAGTTCGGCCAGCATGGCTTGCCAGAGGCGAAGGCCCACTCCGTGGCCCCGCTGGCTCGGTGCAACGTGGAAGTTGTACAACTGGCTCCAGAGAGACTGGTCGAGGTCTCCGTCTCGGCTCGGGCCGAACGCCGCGAAACCGACGGCGTCGTCGCCGTCATTCGCCATCAGGATCCGGACACCCGGGAGTGCGATGCGGTTTCGCCACTGAATCGTTCGCGCCGCAATGTCCAGCGCGTCGAGATACCAGGCCGGCAACTCGGACCGGTAGGTTGCCCGCCAGCTGTCGACATGAAGACGGGCGACGGCTTCGGCATCGGGCCCGCTGCCCCGACGAATCGACGCCGTCGGCCCACTGCTCATCGTGCCGGCGGCAGCGTCCGGTATCGGTCCCGCAATTCATTCTCCCGGGTCCGGAGCGACGCCTCACGCCCCCGTATGAACACCCTTTCCGCCGCCGAACTGAACTCGAACGGGTCGCCCGACCAGATCACGACGTTGGCGACTTTCCCAGGCGCGAGGGCACCGTACTGGGCCAGCCCGAAGGCTTCAGCCGGCCACAGGGTGACCGACCTGAGAGCGTCGTCCCAGCTGACCCCGTTTCGAACCGCATTGCCGGCGGCATAGCGCAGGCTTCTTTCGCCGCCCGGGTCACCCTGTGCGATGGCGATCTTGACCCCGGCTTCGCGGAGCAGCGTCACGTTGTCAAGGCGGGCGCCGAGGCCGTCGAAACTCGGGATGTCTCGATTGGGTTCCATCACCACCGGGACGTTGGCGGCTGCGATGGCGGCCGCGATCTGCCAGCCCTCGATGGCCCCTCCGAGGATGAGCTTGAGGTGGTATTCCCGGCCGAGTTTGAGGGCGTTCTCGATGTCGATCCGACGGTTGGCGTTGACGAAGACCGGAACTGTCCCGCGGAGGGCCGGCAGCAGCCCCTCGAGTTCGGCCGCAGGGGCCGACCATTCCTGGGTCGCCCCGCGCTTGAATTCGGCTCGGCGCCGGTCATACTCGAGCGCGTCCTTGAAAAGTTTCCGGATCCGGGTCAAGGTCCCGGCCCGTGCCCCGCCGCCCGCGCCTTTGCTGTTGTCGGTCAGGTCCAGCATCAACGCAGCCGGCGATCGCGCGATCATCTGTTCGGATCGGTCGCCCGCGAAGTCGATCGCGATCGCAACGCCGGGCAGGAACGAACCGTTCGGCGTCAGGATTCCGGTCGTGATGCCTCCGGTCCTGGCAATCGGGATCGTGATTGCGGCCGGGTCGATGCCCTCGGCCATGTTGAACGACGGGTTCACCTCGCCCTGTTTCGATTGCTCGCTGTAGGCGAACAGCCCGGCCACACCCCCGCCGGCGTTGGCGTTGGCGTGGATCAGCCCCGGAGTCACCCATTTGCCCGTGGCGTCGATCACCGTGGCACCTGGCGGAGGCGCAATGTTGGCGCCAACCGCTACGATTGTGCCGGCCGACATCACCACCGTGCCGTGCTCGATCCTGGGCCCCGATACGGGGAAGACCGTGCCTCCGGTGATGGCGATGGTTTGCGCGGCGGCTTCCCGGCCAATCGTCGCGGTGATTGCGAAGGCGACCGCCAATGGTCCGATCAAGGACCGCGTGCCGTAAGGCTGTTTCATCGTCCCACCCCCGGATCGGTCTGTCCCAGGTTGAAATCCGTCTTGTACTGACGGCTCTTGTCGAGTCGATCGAACACGAGCCAGCCGTCGTTCCAGACTTTCTCCGCCTTCGAATACACCGAGAACGGATCGCCCGACCACAGTACCACGTCGGCGGTCTTGCCGGTTTCGAGGGTGCCGGTCTGCTGGTCGATCGACAGGACCCAGGCCGGGTTTGCAGTGATCCAGCGCAGCGCCTGATCACGAGTGATCGGAATGCCGGCCCGGATCCCGGCGTACATCGCCTTCGCCGCATCCTGGTTCATCCGCTGGATCCCGTCGGGGCTGTCGGTGTGGAGCACGCCGCGGGCGCCCGCCTGGGTGATCAGCGCCAGGTTTTCGAGGACCTCGTCGTACGCTTCCATCTTGAAGCCGCCCCAGTCGGACCAGACCGATGCGGCGGTTCCCGCCTTGGCCAGGAGGTCGGCGATCTTGTAGGCCTCGACGCCGTGATGGAACGACCGGATCTTGAAGCCGAACTCCTGGGCGAGGTCGAGCATCTGCGCCATCTCGTCGGCCCGGTAGCAGTGGTTCTGCACCGAGATCTCGCCGCGCAGGACGCCGGCGAGGGTTTCCATCCGGAGGTCGCGGGCGGGTGGCTCGCCCTTCCGGTCCTTGAGCCATTTGTCCCAGCGCACCCGGTACTGCTCGGCCTGGATGAACGCGGCGCGGTAACCCGCCATGTTACCCATGCGGGTAGAGGGCCCGCGGTTCTGATAGACCCGTTTCGGGTTTTCCCCGCAGGCCATCTTCACCCCGTAGGCGGCCCCCGGGTACTTCATTTCCTGGACCGTACGCGCTGGCACGAGGCGGATCACCGCCGAACGGCCCCCGATCAGGTTGGCCGAGCCTGGGAGGATCTGGGCGACTGTGACGCCGCCGGCGATCGCGAGGGGGATCTGCGGGTCATGCGGCCAGATTGAGTGTTCCGCCCAGACTTCGGCGGTCACCGGGTTGGTCGCTTCGTTTCCATCCTGCTCGGCCGCGCTACCCGGCGCGGAATACACCCCCATGTGGCTGTGGGTGTCGATAATGCCCGGCGTGACGAACTTGCCGGTTCCATCGATCACCTGGGCTCCGGCCGGCGACGAGCCGGTCTCGCCGACCGACACGATCTTGCCGTCCTGAAGCACGATCGTCGCGTTCTTGAGTTCGGCCCCGGTTGCTGTCATGATCGTGGCGTTTCGAATCACGACCGGCGGGTTGGTGCGTCGCCGGTAGCTGGATGGATACTGCGGCCGATCGAAGCTCAAGGTGTCCTTGAACTGTTCGGTGGCCTGCGCCGCTGCCGGCCCTGCGGTACTCAGGGCCATTCCGACGGTCGCCACACACCACTGCCATCGCGTCATTGCCGCTCTCCTGTTGGCTGGGTCCACCCCTTCACTTCACTCGAACGATTTCGACCGGCGTGTTGGCGATCGCGACCTTGACCAGGCGGTGGGGGGCGGCCGCCGTGACCCAGAACGTCGCCTCCTGCCAGCCGCCGGACATTTCGACCTTGAAGGCGTCGACCACTCCGCCCGGCAAGGTCACTGCTTCGGTCGCCACGACCTTGAGTGTCGTGACCCTGGCTTCGTTCTGCCCGCCGCTGAAAGTTGTGAACGACCAAGTGGCCGCGGCAGTCCAGGGCAGGGCGGGCAGCAGGCCCTGAATCGCGTTGTCATCAACAGTGCCGTCCGCCACCGTGGTGTCAATGGTCAGCGCCCTGGGTCCGTCCTGAGTGACGGTGTTGGCTTTGCCCTTGACCCGGCCCGCGGCGTACTCGAGTTCGATGGCGGTCGGCTGGCCTTGTGTCTTGCCGGCCTGCCGGACCCGAAGCATGGCACCTTCGGCCGAAATATCAACGGTCGTCTGTTGTTCCACGAAGCCGCCGATGTTGGTGTGTTCCGTCAGCCGCTTGCCCTCGGGGATATCCTCGACCGTGGTCGCGGACCAGCCGAGTTGGTTGCCCTGGACCTTGATCACGAAGCTGTCCCGCGAGGCGATCAGCTGACTCAGCGCTATCGGCAGGTTTTTCGGCGCCGGATTCAAGTCCGACTCCGCGAGCGGTTTGCCGTCGACATCGACCACCGTGACCGGGCCGATCTTCTTCAGGCCATCCAGTATCCTGGCCCCGTCCCCGACGACCACAATCGCCATCGCGTCCGGTCGGATCAGCGCCCGGGCGGCGGCCTGGACCTCCGCACCGGTGACGGCGCCGACTTTCACGCGGTAGGTCTGGAGGTAGTCCGCGCCCAAGCCGTAGAGCCGGACGTTGGTCACCGCTCCGGCGACCTGCTCGGCGGTCTGGACGGCGAGCGGATAGCTCCCGGTGATCGCCGCCTTCGCGGCCGCCAGCTCTTCGGCCGCCACCGGCTCGGTGCCAATCCGTCGCAGCTGGTGCAGCATCTCGGCGAGGGCCGAATCGGTCACTTCGGTCCGGACCTCCGTAGAGGCGACGAAGTGACCGCTGGCCCGGCGCCGCTCGAGGGCGGAATACGCGCCGTAGGTCCAGCTCTTCTGCTCTCGGAGGATTTTGAACAGCCGAGAGTCGGCGCCGTCGCCGATTACCCGATTCGCGACGACCGCGGCATAGTGACGCGAGTCGCCGGGCCGGTAAGTGAGGTTTGCCGCCACGATGTTGGATTGCACCGAGCCCGGGCGATGGACCAGAACGATGTCGGTGCGAGTCCGGGTCGGAAGGGCTCGCGCGACGGGCAGCGGCGCCGGGATGCCGGTCCAGCCGCGGAACGCTTTCGCCGCCAGCGCGGTCGCCTGGGCCAGCGAGATGTCGCCGGCGATGACCAGGAGCGCGCCAGCGGGTTTGAGTCGGCTCTTCTGGAACGCAACCAGGTCGGCCCGTGAGATTGCCTTTACCGAGACGGGTGTCGCGTGCTTGGCGTACGGGTGGTTGCCGAACAACAGCCCGTCCAGTATCCGGCTTGCGATCGAGCCTGGCTGGGACCGCTCCAGATCGAGTGCGGACAACGTCTGGGTTCGCATCAGTTCGACTTCGGCACTGTCGAATGACGGGCGAACGACGGCGTCACCGACGAGTTCGAAAGCGAGGGCGGCGTCCTTTGAAAGCAACCCGGCTGAGATGGTCAGGAATTCGCTGCCGGCACCGGCATTGATCGCTCCGCCAACCCGCTCGATTGCTTCAGAGACTTGATTGGCGGTACGGCGCCCGGCTCCCTTCGTCAGGAGCCCGCTTGCCATCTCGGCCAGACCTTCCTTGGCGGTCGGGTCGGCGATGCGGCCCGCATTGAACGACAACGACAGCGACAGCACCGGAAGACGACGGTTCTCCACGACGATCAGACGGGCGCCGTTTGGCAGGACGGCTTCGCGGAAGGGCGGAAATGCGGCCGGCTTGAGCGGCAAAGGATCCGGGGCGTGGGTCTGTGCCGCCACGGACCGGCCGACGGCTGCCACTGAGGCCATCGCGGTAAGAAAAAGGAAGCGGCCGTTCATCGGGCACCTGCGGGGGTGACCAGCATCACCAGTGAGTTGTCCGGAACGAAGTAACGGGCCGCAACGCGGCGAATGTCGTCCACCGTGACGGCCAGGTATCGGGCCGGGTCGGCGTTGACGCCATTCGGATCGTCCAGAAACATGGTGGCCTCCTGGATTGCCTCCGCCAGGAAATACGAGATCTGCTGCTGCTGAATCTTGCTCGCGAGATAGCCATTCTTCGCCTTGTCGAGTTCATCGGCGGTGACTCCGTCCTTCGCGAGCGACGCGATTTGTGCCATCACGGCCGTTTCGATGGTTTCCGCGGTCACATTCTGGTTGGCGATCGTGCCGGCCAGGAATACGCCGGGGCCGCGGCGAGGAGCGGACGGGTTGAGAAATGCGAAGGCGGCCTGGGCCAGCTTCTTCTCCCGGACCACACTCCTGTTAAGACGGGAGCTTTCGCCCTGTCCGAGGATCGAGGCCAACAGGACGACGGCTGGATAGTCGGCGTCGGCATACTGGGGGACGCGGAAGGCGATGAAGACGCCGGGAAGCGTAGCCTTCGGGTCCGGCCACGGCTTCCTGATTTGCCCCGTTCCAAATCGTGCGTCGCAGGTGACCGCGGGAGCCTCCGCGCCGCGGCGAATCGTGCCGAAATACTCGCTGACCATGGCTTTTGCCTGCCCCGGCTCGAAGTCGCCGGCGATAACGAGCGTGGCGTTGTTTGGGGCATAGTACAGGTCGAAGAACGCCTTCACGTCCCCGGCGCCGGCCGCATTCAAGTCCATCATGGAACCGATGACCGAGTGGGCGTAGGGGAAGCAGGTGGCACTGTCCTGAAGCGCGTAGATTCCTTCGAAGAACGCGGCAGTGTAGGGCTGGTTGTCCACACGGAGCCTGCGCTCCTCCTTCACTGCCTCTCGCTGGTTGGCCAGGGCGGAGTCGGTAACGGCAAGCGAACGCATCCGGTCCGCCTCGAGCCAAAGACCGAGGTTCAACCGATTCGACGGCAGCATCTCGAAATAGTTGGTCCGGTCTTCGGCGGTGCTGGCATTGGTCTGGCCGCCGGCGCGTTCAACCAGCGCGAAGTGGTCGCCTTTCTTGACGTTGGCCGACCCTTGGAACATCATGTGCTCGAATAGATGGGCGAAACCGGTTCGGCCTCGGATTTCGTTCCGGGAGCCGGCGTTGAACCAGATGTTCACGGTCACGACCTGGCTGCTGTGGTCGGGCGACAGAATGACCCGGAGTCCGTTGTCGAGCCGGTAGGTCTCGATTGGAATCCTGGGTACCACCTGACTGGCCAGAACCAGGGGCCAGAGCAGGGCGGCGGCCGCGGCGGCGAATCGGCGCATTGGAGCGTCCTTGGGATGATGACCGGGCCGCAATCTAAGGGGTGGGTCGGTAACAAGTTAGCGTTCCAGGCCGGCTCCAATGGGGCACCGGCGTCGAGGTCGAT
>JANXXJ010000177.1 GCA_025350665.1 Gemmatimonadota bacterium
GTCACGGATCGCCAGAGAACGGAACGACACCCCAATGCCTCGCTCAAGGATGACTAGCACTTCGAGGCGTGGGAGCGGATTCTCGCCGCCTATAAGGACGTCATCTCGGAGATGCAGTCGCGGTTGCAATAGCGAGCCGCGGCCCGCTCACCGCCTCAGGGCTTGGCGCCCGCCAGGAGTTTCGTCAGGTCCACCATCGCGATCCGTCGTCGCTGGCTCTGGCGGGCGAACACGATCGTGTTGTTGTCGGCGGTCCACCAATAGGCGATCTCGCTCTCCGGAGACTTGGTGAGCTGGTGGGTGGAGCCGTCTTTCATGTCGATGACGCCCAGGTCAAGCGTCGCCGTGCCGCTCCAATAGGCCAGCCAGCGGCCGTCGCGGGAGAAATCGCCGATCTGCTCGCCCTTGCCGAGCAGCTGGCGTCCCTGGCCGGTCGTGGTGGAGATCAGGTAACCGCCGGGGCCACCGCCGGGCAATTCGGCGTTGATCGCCATCGAATCGCCCTTCGGCGTGAACCCGAACCAGGAGGTCGCGGTCACGTTGGTCCGGTCCCACAGCGTTTCGAGTTTGCCGTCCGGGAGGAGCCGGCTCAACACCGTCTTGCCGCCCTTGCCGCCCACCGATTGGACGAAGACGTCGGCGTTGACCCGGCTGACGGCGAACCCGTTGACGGCTCCGCCGGTGCTGGTGACTCGGACCGGCGCGCCACCCGCCGCGGGGACCTTCCAGATGTCGTTGAAGGGGGCCACACCCCGGTTCGACGTGAAGTAGAGCTCGGCCCCATCGGCGGACCACTGGGGGTTTCCTTCGGACGTCGGCCAGTCGGTGAGCTGCCGGGCCTTGCCACCCGCCGCTGGGATGACCCACAGGTCGCTGCTACCGGACCGATTCGACGTGAAAACGATCGACTTGCCGTCGGGCGAGTAGCTCGGCAGCTGGTTGAAGGAGGTGCCCGACACCAGCGTCCGCGCCGGGCCGCCGGCCACCGGGATGATCTGGAGATCGCTCACCCCGCCACCTCTCAGCACCTCATACACCACATCGGCCCCATTGGGCGAGACGTCCTCGTTGCCGACCCGGAGCGAGTCCGCGGTGAGCCGGCGTTCCTTGCCGTCGCTGACCGTGATGGCCCAGAGGGCCGTGCCGCTGATGCCGGTGTGATAGGCGAGCCGCCGGCTGGTCCCGATCCACTGCGGGTTCGCCTCCTCCGCGGCGTCGTCGGTGACCCGGATTTCGGGGCCGCCGGCCGCGGGCACGACCCAGAGGTCGGTCTGTCGCCCGCGCTGGGAGACGAACGCGATCCACTTGCCGTCGGCCGACCAGCGGGGTGAAAAATCCTCGCGGATGTCGCGGGTCAGTTGCCGGGGCGCGCCGCCGTTGACGCCGATCACCCAGATGTCGCCCGTTCCGGTGCGGCGGGACACGTACGCCAGCTCGGTGCCGTCGGGCGACCAGCGCGGGTCGGTTTCTTGCCCTTCGGTGGTGAGCTGCCTGGCGCCCTGGCCCATGCTGTCCGCGATCCACACGGTCCTGGTGCCGCCGCCGACCGCTTCCAGGGAAACATGCTTCCCGTCGGGAGACCACCGGGCGATTGGCGTCGGGCCAGTGATCGGGAGCGGCGAGGACTGCCCGGTGGCGAGGTCGACGAGGTAGCCCTTGATGACGCCGCCTTCGCCGCTGGCGGTGTGGCTCAGGCGACCGCCTCGGGGATCCCAGGAGTTGGGGAATTCAAACGCGGGGGCGTTGGTCAGCCGGCGCGCCGGGCCCTCGTCCGCGGGGATGATCATGATGTCGGCGATGTTGGAATCGCTGGTCGCGACCGCGAATTGCCGGCTGTCCGGTGACCAGATGACGTTGCTCGTCTGGACGTTGTGGGAGGAGGCCGTGTGGGGTTCGCTCAAGTCGGCCTTGGCCACGATCAGGTCGAAGCCGTTGGCGCCGGGCGCCCAATAGGCCACCCGGCTCCCGTCGGGCGAAAACGCGCTCTGGGTGTGGCTCACGCCCTCGGGCGAGAGGAACACCGGCATGGGCAGTCCCGTTTCCGCCTCCCGCTTGCCGCAAGCCGTCAACGCCAGCAGGACACCAACCGCGCCGAATCGAATCCGCGTCATTTGCCGGGTCCTCTTAGAACCTTGGCCACCGCCTGCGCGGTGAGATTCACGATTTCGCTCTGGGCCGCCAACACGTTCTTGACGTCCCGTTCGTAGGTCTCCGACCAGAGGCTCCGGGTGGTGGCCGGGTCGGTGAACTGTACGTTGATCCGCATCACGTCGCCGGATCGGAACACGGTCGCTTCGAGCACCGCGTCGAGGTCCAGGTCCTTGGCCACTTCCCGGGTGGGCTTCGGGCTCTGCTTGTACACCATCATCGCTGACCGGGATGCCACTCCCACTTTCCCCAGCTTGCTGAAGGCGTTGGTGAGGGCGTCCTGCATCGCGTCCACGAACACGGCGTCCTTGCCGGAGATGTCTTCGATCGGCATGACGGCGATCCGCTCGATCCCGTGGCGCTTGCTGCTCTTGAGGAGCAGTACGGCGGCGGTGGTGGCGCCGAGCACGACGACGGCGGCCCCGAGGAGGAGTCCGCGCCGTCCCGCCTTCAGCGGCGGTTTGGCGGCCGTGGCCTGGTACGGCCGCGTCGTCGTCGGCGTCACGCCGCCGCTGGGTGTGGTGGCCACCAATTCCAACTGGGCCAGCAGCTCGTCGGCGCTCTGCCACCGGTCGGCCGGGTTCTTCGCGAGGCACTTGAGCAGCGCCTCCGCCAGGATCGATGGAACGTTGGCCCGCCACTCCCGGACGTCTTTCGGCTGTTCCAGCACGTGGGCCGAGAGGATGGCCTGGGCGGTGGTCGCCTCGAACGGCGGGTGGCCGGTCAGGATCTCGTAACCCACAATCCCCAAGGCATAGAGATCGACCCGGTGGTCGATGTTGGCCTCCGCCATGGCCTGTTCGGGCGCCATGTACTGGGGCGTCCCGACCGCGAACCCCACGGTGGTGAGCGCGTCGCCTGCCGAGACGCTGACCGCCTTGGCCACGCCGAAGTCGGTGACGGCGGCATGGCGCCCCGAGAGCATCACATTGTCGGGTTTGATGTCGCGGTGGACGATCCCGCGCGCATGAGCGTAGGAGAGGGCGTCGGTGATCTCGTGGAGCAACCGGACCGCCTCGTTGATCGGCAGCGGGCCGGTCCGGGTCAGCTTGGCCCGGAGGGATTCCCCGTCGACGAACGGCATCACATAGTAGAGGAATCCATCGGCCGCTCCGGAGTCGTAGAGCGGCAGGATGTGGGGGTGCTGCATCTGGGCGATGATGTGGATTTCGCGGGGGAACCGGTCGGTTCCCATGGCAGCGGTGAGTTCGGGACGGAGGATCTTGAGCGCGACCTTGCGGTCATGCTTGATGTCCTGGGCCAAGTAGACCGTGGCCATGCCGCCAACGCCCACCTCGCGCTCAATGCGGTAGCTGCCGCTCAGAGCGGCAGCGAGGCGGTCGGGTGGGGTAGTCATGGGGCCCTCCAAACTAGGCGGCTGGGGCCGTTTGCGCGACCGGGGCCGTTTGCGCGGCCGGCCCTTCACGCCTTGACGCGGACCGAGCGGAGGTCGACCCTTCAGGCTGACCCCCACGCGAGGCACCCATGTCACTCGGACTCCTGCTCCTGCTTCTCCAGCAACCGGCCCAGCCCGCCGCCGGCCGCATCGACATCAGTCCCGCCCCGGCCGAAGTCCGGGTCGGGCAGTCCCTGCAGCTTCGCGCCGCGGTGTTCGATGCGGCGGGCAAGCCGGTGCCCGGCGCCAAGGTGGTCTGGTTCGGGGCCCGATTCAACGGCACGGTCGACTCGGCCGGCCTGGTTCGGGGCGGGTTTCGCGGCCACCTCGACATCGTCGCCATGACGGTGATTCCGGGGAGCGGGCGGGTCACCGCCACGACCCGGGTGACGGTCCTCGCGGGCCCGCCCGCCCGGATCGACCTCCGTCCGGCCACGCTCACCCTTCCCGTCGGCGGCCGGCTGACCCTCGCCGGGACCCCGCTCAGCTCCGACAACGACACCCGCACCGATCCGATCGTCTATACCTCGGCCAACCCGAAGATCGCTTCGGCAACGTCCCAGGGGCTCATTCAGGCTGTCGGCCCCGGGAAGACGGTGATCACCGGCACGGCGGGAACCGCCACCGCGAAGGTCTCGGTCCAGGTGGTGCCCAACACGGTCGCCTCCCTCGCCATTGCGCCGGCCGCCCGGGCGGCGCTGACCGGCGAGGTGGTTCGGTTCACGGCCAGTCCCAAGGACCGGAGCGGCCGGACGGTGGAAGGCCTCACGACGCGGTGGCTGGTCGCGGCGGTCGGCGCCAACGGGAGTGCCGTGATCGACGAGGACGGCGCGTTCGTCGCCGACGAGCAGGGGGTCTACACCGTCACCGCCCTGGTTGGCTCCGAGTCGGCCGATGCGGTGGTCCGGGTCACCCCTCGCGCGGTCGGCCGCGGGATCGAGGTGCTGGGTCGGGTTCCGTTGCCGGTCAGAGGTGCCGAGATCTGGATTCACCCGGGCGGCAAATGCGCCTATTACAGCACGATCTCGGATCGGGTCTATGCGATCGATGTGGCGAACCCGAGTCACCCCGCGATCGTCGACTCGATGACGATCGACGCCCGCATCATCAATGACGTGATGACGACCGAGGACGGCAAGTACGGAGTCTTCTCCCGGGAAGGCGCCTCGAACCGCAAGAACGGGATCGCGATCTTCGACGCCTCGGACGCCTGTCATCCGAAGGTGATCGCCGACTACAACGAAACCGTCACCGGCGGCGTTCACTCCTCGTTCGTGTACCAGGGCCATGTCTACCTGACCGATGATGCCACCGGCTCGATGCGGGTGATCAGCATCAAAGATCCGTACCATCCCCGTGAGGTCGGCCGGTGGCAGACCAGCCAGTCCGACCAGGGGCGGTATGTCCACGACATCGATATCAAGGACGGCATCGCCTATCTGTCTTATCTGAACGACGGCCTCATCATTCTCGATGTGGGCAACGGGATGAAGGGGGGCACGCCGGAGGCCCCCAAGCTGGTGTCGCAGTTCAAGTACGACCTCGACTACCTCTATCGGCGGATCGAACAGCGCTATGGACTCGGCATCCGGGGAACCCACACGGCCTGGCGCCACGGGAAGTACGTCTTCGTTGGAGACGAGGTCTACGGGTCGCGGGCCGCGAAAGGGCACGAGGGCGGCAATGACCTGACCTGGGGACGGCTCCAGGTGCTCGACGTCTCCGATATTGAAAAGCCCAAGCTGGTCGCGTGGTACGAGCCGACCGATGGCGGGGTGCACAACATCTGGGTCGAGGGCGACTCGCTTTATGTCGGGAACTACCAGGGCGGCGGCCGAGTGGTCGACATCTCGGGCGAACTCAAGGGCGACCTGCTCCGCCAGGGCCGGGAGATTGCCTGGCTGCTGACCGC
Organism: Gemmatimonadota bacterium; assembly: GCA_025350665.1. GTDB lineage: Bacteria > Gemmatimonadota > Gemmatimonadetes > Gemmatimonadales > GWC2-71-9 > SHZU01. The sequence continues at coordinate 5,457 of JANXXJ010000177.1, forward strand.
CGACTCCCTCGGCACCAAGCCGCGGGCCACGTTCACGTGGGGTGCCGTGGTCAAGAACGGACTGATCTACTTCAACGACATCAACTCCGGGCTCTGGATCACGCGGCTCGAGTCGAAGGAACGGCCGGTGCCATGATGTCACTCGTGAATTGGCGTCGCTGGACGGTCAGCCTGATCGCGCTCGTCGCTGGATCGGCCCCGTCACGGGCGGCGGCGCAGGGCAAGGAACCGTGGGCGGGACTCGACGCCTATGTCGAAGGCGCCATGCGGATCTGGCAGGTGCCAGGTCTCGCCCTGGCCGTGGTCCGGAACGACTCGGTGATTTTTGCCCGGGGCTACGGCGTCCGGGAGAACGGCCGCCCCGAGCGGGTCGATGAACGGACCATCTTCGCGATCGGGTCTGCGTCGAAGGCCTTCACCTCGGCCGCCATCGCGATGCTGGTGGACGAAAAGAAGGTTTCACTCGACGCCAACCCGGGGCTCTACCTTCCGGGATTCCAGCTCTACGACGCGTACGCTACCCGCGAGTTGACCGTGCGCGACCTTTTGAGTCATCGCAGCGGCCTCGCCCGCGGCGAATTGGCTTGGTACGGGTCGGGCTTCGATCGGGACGAGATCGTCCGGCGGGTCCGCTTCCTCACGCCAACGTGGTCGTTCCGCTCCCAGTTCGGCTACCAGAACATGATGTACATCACCGCCGGGCAGGTGGTGGCGAAGGTCTCGGGCAAGACGTGGGACGACTTCGTCCGCGACCGGATCCTCGCCCCCCTCGGCATGAGCTCGACCAGTACCAGCATCGGGGCGGTCAGGGGTCAGCCTAACGTCTCCTCGCCCCACGCGGTGGTGAACGACACGGTCAAGGTCATTCCCTGGCGCGACATCGACAACGCCGGGCCGGCCGGGTCGATCAACTCGAACGCGGTCGACATGGCGCAGTGGGTCCGCCTCCAACTGGGCCGGGGGAGCTACGGCGGGAAGACGCTGATCTCCCCGCGGCTCGTGGACGAGATGCACCAGGCCCAAACCGTCATCCGGACCGATTCGGCGGGCCGGGCCGCCAATCCCGACACCCACCTGCAGGCCTACGGCCTCGGCTGGTTCCTCGAGGACTACCGCGACCGGCTGGTGATCCACCACGGCGGCAACGTCGACGGCTTCACCTCACTGGTGGGGATGCTGCCGGAGGAGAAATTCGGAGTGGTGATCCTCACCAGCCAGAACGGGAGCGGCCTCCCGACCGCCATCCTCCACCGGGTGTTCGACCACCACCTCGGCGCTCCGATGAAGGACTGGGCCGGCGATGGATACAAGCGGCTCGAGGCCCAGCGGGCGCGAGCTCGCGAGGCCCAACAGAAGGCCGAGTCGGGACACCTGGCCAATACCAAACCGTCGTTGCCGCTGTCGGCGTACGCGGGGACCTACGCCGATTCACTCTATGGCGAGGTGGTGATCCGGGAAGACGGCGGCAAGCTCCATCTCACCTTCGGGCCCAAATGGCAGTCGGACCTCGAGCACTATCACCTGGATTCGTTCCGGGCCCGTTTCGATACGCCGGTCCTGCCGCCGATCCCGGTGAACTTCCGAATCGGCGGGTCCGGCAAGGTGGAGTCGGTGCTGCTCGACATGGCGGGGACGGCAGAGTTCCGGCGGGTTCCCGAAAGGCCGGCGGGGTCGCGCTGAAGCCGCCGGGCTCCGATGCCATCGCGGACCGTGAGATTGGTCCCGGCGCAGCGTTCGGCTGAGGCGAGGGCTAGGGAGAGTTGAAGCTCGCGTCCAAAGCCTGCCGTGCCCGGCCACTGGCCAGGTTCCATTCGAACCAGGCTCGTTGCCGACCTGCGTTGCCCTCGCCATATCGCTCCAGCACGGCGCGGCGGATCTCGGAACGCATCGCTTCCGGGAGCGTCGGGAGCCGCTCCGCGATCGCCGGGATGGCGTCAGCCGACAGACTCCGCGCCAGGTAGGCAACGTCGAGCTGTCCCATGATCGCAATGCGGTCCATGTTCCGGCTTGCGATCCAGGCCTCGTACTTCATACTACAAAGTATTTGCCCGGGTCATGACCTGCACCCGGGTCTTCACGGCGGCGGGCCCCACCGCGACACAGGCCCCGCCGCCCGCGCCGCGTCGCGTGGCGAGCCGCCCCATTGGCGGTTCCATGCCCGCCGCAGTTGCAACCCCGACCGGAAGCCGGCGACCGCCGCCGCCCGGGTGACGCTCGCCCCGCATTCGAGAGACTGTCGCGCGCGCTCGAGCCGGATGGACTGCAGATAGCGCAGCGGCGACACGCCGGCATGGTCCACGAACAGCCGCAGCAGGTGCCGTTCGGTGGCATGGCCCAGGGCGGCCAGCGCGGCCATGTCCCAGTCGCGCTCCGGCTTGGCGACAATGGCATCCTGGACCCGATGGACCGCCGCATGGAGATGGCGGCGATGGACCAGATACGGCGACAGTTCGGGATCGCGCGGCGAGCGCCGCAGATACACCACCATGTCCTCGGCGACGGTGGCGGCCAGTGCCTCGCCGCATTCTTCGGCGATCAGGTGCAACGCGATATCGATGCCCGCCGTGATCCCGGCGCTCGAAGCGACCGGCCCATCGACCACGAACACGCGATTGTCGACCACCTGCGCCCGCGGCGCCAGGATCCGCAGGGCCGGCAGCAGTTCGTGGTGCGTCGTGCAGCGCCGAGTGCCCAGCAGGCCGGCGCGCGCGGCGAGGAGCGTGCCCGAACAGATCGTGATCAGCCGGTGCTGGGTGTCCGCGGCGCGCAGCGGTTCGTACAGCGTCCGATTCAGCCAGTGTGCGGTGGCGCTGATCGTCGGCGTGGTCTGGGTCGCGTGGGCGGTTGGCTGGCCGACCAGCAGCACCCACGTCGGCGGGCCAAGTCGCGGCGGCAGCGGTTCGAGGTCGACCAGGGCCAACCCGACGGAGGTCGGAACCTTGGTCACCGGGCCCGCGAAGCGCAGGCGAAAGCGCGGCGGCAGGCCCTGGGCGCCACGATGCAGGTTTGCCAACCGGAAGGCTTCGGCCGGCCCGGCGATGTCGAGCAGCAGCGAGTGCGGCGCGATGATGAACAGCACATCGATAGAGTGGGTGCGTACGATCATTTTAGGACATGGCCTCCTGACCGAAACATACTCCCATTCGGGGCTGGCGATGCGACACGCCACGGTAGATGTCCGAAAATGATCTGAACGTGTCGGTGGATGCCGCGACAGCGGATGGCGGGCCTCATACCTTGATCTGGTCGGTGCGCGAACGGGCGGCTGGTTCCCGTCGCGATTGCCACGCTTCCTTGAGAGGCCACGCCCATGCCCAACGACCTGTCCCCCAGCGGCACTCGACTGAGAACAGCGTCCCGCGGCGTCCGGTCGGCCACATGGGCCCTGGCGCTGCTGGCCACCGTGCTCTTTAGGGGCCAGGTGTCCACCGCCCGGGCGCAGACCGTCCGCCGGCGGCCCCCACCGGACCTCGAGGGCGGCGTTAACGCGAGCATCAAACCGGGCGACGACTTCTTTGCCTACGCCAACGGCGGCTGGCTCAAGGCCACCGAGATCCCTGCGGGCAAGGAACGATGGGGCGCTCGCAATGAAATCGACGAACTGACCCGACGACAGATCGCCACACTGCTCGACGCCGCGAACGCCGCGCCGGTCGGCTCCACCCCGCGCAAGGTGGCCGATTTCCGCGCGGCCTATCTGAATGAGACCGCCATCGAGGCCAGGGGCATCGAGCCGCTCAAGCCGATGCTCGATAGCATCGATCGGGTTCAGGACAAGTCGGCGCTGACCCAGTTGCTGGGTCAGGGACTGCGGGCCGATGTCGACCCCCTGAACTGGGGCGTCTACGCCTCGTCCCACCTGCTCGGTCTGGCGGTGGAAGAGGGCAATCGTGGCGAGGAGAGCAATGTCGCCTTCCTGCTCCAGGGCGGGCTCGGCCTGCCGGACCGCGAGGACTACGCCAGCCCTGAGCCCCGCCTGCAGGCGCGGCGAACCAGGTACCGGGAGTACATCGGCCGACTGTTGTCGCTGACCGGTGTCGACCGGGCGACCCAACGGGCCGAAGCGGTGATGGCCTTGGAAATCGCCATCGCGCAAAGCCACGCGACACCCCAGGCATCGGCCAACGACCACAACGCGGACAATCTCTGGACCCGCGCCGATTTCGCGCGCGAGGCGCCAGGCATGGATTGGTCGGCATTCTTCGCGGCGGCGGGATTGGCCAAGCAGCAAGCGTTCGTCGCCTGGCAACCCACCGCGCTGAAGGGTGTGGCGGCGCTGGTCGCGTCAGAGCCGTTGGAGGCGTGGAAGGACTACCTGCGGGTTCACACCGTCGATCGGTACGCCGATGTGCTGCCGCGCGCCTTCGCTGAGCCGGCCCTCGCATTTCGTGGCGCCACAGTCAACGGCCCGACCCAGCCGAGCCCGCGAGCGGAACGGGCGCTCGAGGTGACGCAGTCAGCCATGAGCGAGGCCCTGGGGAGGATGTATGTCGAGCGATACTTCCCGGCGAGGCAGAAGGCCCGGGTCCAGATCATCGTGGCCAACGTCATCGCGGCCTTCCGCCTGCGCGTCGAAGCGGTGACGTGGATGTCGCCCCGCACCCGGACCCTGGCCCTGGCCAAGTTGAAGACGCTGTACTTCGGCATCGGTTACCCGGAACGATGGGAGGACTTTTCGACCCTGGCCATCGACCCCGCGGACGCCGTCGGCAACCTTCGGCGCGTCGCGGACCGGAACTACCGCCAGGCCATCGCCCGGCTCGGCCGGCCCGTTGACCTGACCGAATGGCGGATCGCACCACAGACGGTTGGTGCGGTCCTCACCTTCCAGCAGAACGCCTACAACTTTCCGGCCGCCCTGCTGCAGGCTCCCAAATTCGACGCCGCGGCATCGGATGCCGCAAACTACGGGGCGATCGGCGCCATCGTCGGCCACGAGGTCAGCCACTTCATCGACATGCTGGGCGCGGAATACGAAGTGGGAGGCCGGAACCGCCGCTGGTGGACCCCCGAGGATATCTCGGCGTACCAGGCCGCGTACGAACCGCTCGTGAACCAGTTCTCGTCCTACCACCCGTTTCCGGACTTGGGAGTCAACGGCACGCTGACCCTGACGGAGAACATCGCCGACCTGGGCGGCCTGGCCGCGGCGTTCGACGCCTATCGCCGCACGCTCGGCGCCAGGACCGCCGACAAAGCCTACGTCCGACAACTGGACCGGCAGTTCTTCATCGGCTTCGCCCGAAGCTGGCGCGGCACGACTCGCGACGAGGCGTTGCGAACCCAGCTCACGACCAACGGCCACGCCCCGGAGCGCTACCGCATCGCCACCGTTCGCAACATCGACGCGTGGTACGACGCGTTTGATGTCTTGCCTGGGCAGCAGCTGTACCTCACGCCCGGTGCCCGCGTGCGGATCTGGTGAAGTACCATGCGCGTCACCGTCTGTGAGCTCCCCCATGGGCCGGCAGCGCTGGCGGCCGCATGGGCCGGTCTATGCCGGCATACCATGGAGGATGCGTCGGATCTGGTGCTGTTGCCCGAGTTCGCGTTCGTCGCCCCGGTGTGGGAGGGCGAGCGCTTCGACCCGGTACGCTGGGCCGCCACCGAGGTCCTGAGCGATACCTGGCTGGAGCGCTTGCCGGAGTTGGGGGCCACGCACGTGGTCGGCGCCCGACCCGCCCGCATCGAGGGCCGACCCTTCAACCAGGGGTTCATCTGGTCGGCCAGCCACGGCCTGACGGCGCTACGGCGCAAGTTCTTTCTGCCCGCGGAGCCTGGCGGCTGGGAAGCGCGCTGGTTCGACCGGGGCGACCAGGCCTTTCCCGCGTTCCACGCCGGCGCCCTGTCGTTCGGACTCAACATTTGCACCGAACTGTGGGCGCTGGAGACCTATGCAGCCTACGCTGCGCTGAACGTCCAGGCCATCCTGTCGCCGCGCGCAACGGCGGAAGCCACCGCTGCCAAATGGTTGTCGGTGGGCGTGGTGGCCGCCGTGCGGTCGGGTGCCTTCAGCCTGTCGTCCAACCGGGTGGATCCGACGGGGGCGTATGGGGGTGTTGGCTGGATCATCAGCCCTGATGGCCGGCTTCTGGCCAGCACGACGGCCGACGCGCCATTCGCCACGATCGACATCGATCTGGCCGACTCGGCGGCGGCCCGCGCCGGCTATCCTCGTTATGTGTTCCGCGGGGAAGAGGGGCCGAGCTCGGCGACGCCTCCTGGGATCATCCCGGTTGCATGATCTCCGCCTGAAACGGCGGTCATGGAGTTCGCCGGGGGCCGCCCTCGGCCACCCAGTGCTCGATCTTGGTCCGCAACAACGCCAACGGGACGGTGCCGTCCTCCAGGACCCGGTCGTGGAAGGCGCGAATGTCGAACGTTGCTCCGAGCGCCTTCCGCGCCTGTTCTCGCAACCGCAGGATCTCGAGCCGCCCGATCATGTACGACGGCGCCTGCCCCGGCCACGAGATGTAGCGGTCGATCTCGCCCTCGGCGATCCGCCGAGGTAGCACCGTATGGCCCAGCAGGTAGTCCAGGGCCTGCTCCCGCGTCCACCCCTTGGTGTGGACCCCGGCATCGATCACCATTCGCGCGGCCCGGAAGCCCTCACTCGCGAGCATTCCCATCCGGCTGACGTCGGATGAGTAGAGCCCCATCTCGTCGCCGAGCCGCTCGGCGTACAGCGCCCAGCCTTCGCCGAATCCCGAGTTGAACGAATGGCGCGACAGCGGATGGAGGTCGGTCCGCTCCTGCGCGATCGCTGTCTGAAGGTGGTGCCCCGGAATCGCCTCGTGCATCGCGGTGTTCTCGACGTCGGCGCGTGACTTGGTGGTCGGGTTCGACGGATTGATCAGGAAGACCGCCGGTCGCGATCCATCCTCGGCGGCGGACTGCAGCTGCCCCGGAGCTCCGGCCTTCTGCCGGAATTCGGGGTACGGCTCGATCACCACGTTGGCGCGCGGCAGCCGGCCGAACCATTTCGCCATCGCCTGCCTGGCGCGATCCACGACGGCCTGTGACGTGTCGATGATCTCCTGGGAGGTCCGGAAGGTGTAGCGCGGGTCGGTGCGGAGGCGCTGCAGCAACGTCGGGATCGATTCCGACTCGAAACTCCGCGCCGCGATCACCCGCATCTCGCCCTCGACGCGTGCCATCTGGGCGAGCCCCGTGGCGAAGACCGAGTCGGCCGGCATGTCCACTGTCGCGAAGTTGCGGAGGCTGGCGCGATAGCACGCGGCCCCGTCCGGATTCGCGGACACGCCAAGGGCCTCGCGCGCGGCCGGCGCGTATTCCCTCGCCAGGAAGTCCCGATAGCGGCGGATGGCCGGGTTGAGGTCCTGCCCGATCAGCCGCTCGAATTCGGTCCGAAAGGCGGGCGTGGAGTCCCGGTCGGCGGGCGAGTGGAACGGGGAGCGGGCCACCGGCGTTGCCAGGATGCCGTCGAGCTGCCCGATCACGTTGCGCACGATGACCTTGGGCGAGCTGTAGCCGAGCTTCAATCCTTCCCGAAGGTTCGCGATCTCACGCTCGAGGAATCCCGGGAGGGCTCGCAGCCGCTCCAGCGCGTGGGCCCGGGCCGAGTCAGTGCCGACCGGCTGGAGCCGGGCCAGGTCGGTGTAGATGGCCTGCCACCCGTTCACGTAGGATGCCACCCCCCAGAGTTCCCGCCGGCACACCCGAATCCCGCGCTCGGCCTCGAGCGATTCGCGCAGCATCCCGTAGGTCACCCATTGGGGGCGTCTGGACAGGGACGCGGGATCGATGGTCCTCGCCACGGCATATAGCGCGTCCCAGCGCGCCTCGGCCCCGCGAATGCCGGCCGGCGAGTTGTCGGTGATCCGCCCGTGATCGGCGTTGGTCAGTCCGGATGAGGTGCCGGACTCGGGCTCGAGCGTGAGCCTAGTGGCAAACACGGCGTCGGCCAGTGAGTCCACTCGTGCCGCGAGTTGGTTCGGCTCGTTAGGCGCGGGGCGGGTGCAGGCGGCCGCGGCCAGCAGGGTCGCGAGCAGCAGGGTGGGGTTGGTCATCGTCCCGGCGCGAATTCGACTACCGGCAGTCGGGTGATGCCGCGCTCCGCTTTCTGCTTCTCCACCATCTTTGCGACGTCGGCCAGGAGCTGCCGGGCGTCGTAGATGATGCCGTCCTTGATCGTGTACTTGATGCCCCCGACCCGCTCGGCCTTGCCCGTCTTGTCGTTGAGCCGGACCGCGCCAGTCCCGTACAAGACCTTCAGGTTGGCGATCGGGTTCTCCGGCACGATGACCAGGTCAGCGAGCAGGCCCGCCCGTACCACGCCGAACTCGATCGGCTTCCCTTTGGGCTCGAACAGCGCCTGGGCCGCGTGCAGGGTGGCGCCCCGAATCACCTCGAGGGGATGGAACCCCGCCTCCTGCAGCAGCTCCATCTCCTCGATGGTCGAGAACCCGAAGGTGTTGTAGATGTACCCGGCGTCCGAGCTGACCGTGACCCGGCCGCCCATGTTCTTGTAGTCGTTGAGGAAGTCCATCCAGACCCGGTAGAAGTTCCGCCAGGCGGCCTCGTCCCAGCTGGTCCAGTCGAAGTAGTAGGAGCCATGGTTGGCCCGATTCGGCTGATAGAATTCCCACAGGGACGGGAGCGTGTACTTCTCGTGCCAGTCGGCGTTGGCGCGGCGCATGACGTCGCGGCTGGCGAGATACGCTGTCATGGTCGGATCGAGGATCACGTTGAGGGACTTGAGCTCCGTGAGCAGCGCCTTCCACTCGGGGCTCCCTCGCTTGTGGACGAGATCCCACTGCCGCGCCACCTGCCCGAAACGCCACTGCTCGTCGGCGTAGTTGTAGCTCGGCGGCCACGGCTGGATGTCGTGGCCGTCGTACAGGGCCTCGAAAATCCCGTAGAAGTGGGTCACCGTGCCGAGCCCGAGTCGGGCGGCGTCGAGCGCGTTCATCTGGGCGACGCCGGTCTGGGCCAGATGCGCCGTCGAACCGAGCCCGAGTTTCTTCGCCTCGTCGAGCAGCGCCGCCATGATCTCGGGCGGATAGGCCGTCAGCTTGATGCCGTCGATCCCCGTCTTGGCCGCCATCCGCACCCACTCGCGCGCCTTCTCGGGGGTTTCGATGGTCCCGTCCCATTCGTCGAAGGGCAGGCGGTAGGTGAACATTCGCGGGGCCGTGATCTCGTTGCGGGCACTTCGGGCCTTCTCGCTGGCCGAGAACCCCGGGGAGGCGAAGGGGACTCCGCGGCCGGTGGTGATGCCGTGGGCCAGCCAGAGCTTGTAGACGTACTCCACGTCGGGGGTCTTGGGCGTGTCGCCAGCGTGCAGGTGGAGGTCGATAAAGCCCGGCAACACATACATGCCGGTCGCGTCGATTTCCTTGGTGGCGGCCTGGGGCCTGCCGCTCGGGCGCATGTCGCCGGCCGTCGCGCCGACCGTGACCACGGCCGTGATCCGGTTCCGCTCGATGACGATGTCCACCGGGCCCCGGGGCGGCGCGCCGGTCCCGTCGATCACCGTGGCATTGCGAATGACCAGCCGATCGAATGGCCCCACGCCCTCGGCACGAGGCGGGGCGGGGCGAGGATCGGTCGCGGGGTCCTGGGCGATGGCGACGGATATCCGTCCTCCCGCCGTCAGGCCGATCACCGTCATCAATCCGCAGACTCCGCGGCGAACAGCTGTATGCATTGAGGCTCTCCAGAGGTGCGTGATCAGGGACGGCTAGAAGTCGATCTGCGCCCGGGCCACCAGGGCCTGTTCGCGGACCATCGTCACCCCGGTCACCACGACCGGCGTGCCGAAACTGGTCTGGACGTAGTTGACCAGCACCCGCACGAACGGGTTCGGCACCCAGGTGACACCGGCGGTCCAGGCATGGCCCCGGTTGGTGGGCTGGCTGGTCGGCGCACTCGGGATCAATCGGCCGGCGTTGGACGGGCTCGAGGAGCCGAACTCGTCGCCGTCGAAGGCGCTGTACCGGAGGCCCACCTGGAGCGCCCCCCAGCCGGGCTGGTGGTGGCGGAGTTCACGGCGCGGACGGATCCGCCCGTACTGCCCGCTCTGGTACCAGGAGGCGAACCCTTCGCCCGTGAGCATCCAGAGGAGGTCGACGTAGTATGCGGACAGATGCAGATCGTAGCTCGTCGCGGGCGCCGGTTCCTGCCGGCGTCCGGAATACCGGGCCGTCCAGTACTCGCTCTGGAGCTTGACCGGGCCGCGGGCCAGCGACATTTCGTACGCGGCCAGAGTCCGACCGACATTGGTGGCGGTAACCCCGCTCGCCGCATTGAACGGCTGCGGCGTGAAGAACGTCACCCCGCGCCCCTCGGTCTGCAGGGAGGGCGCGGCGTAGGGCGCGGCCGGGCTGTTGGCCGCCGCGCCGTGCTTGTAGTTCACGCCGAGGTGATAGACGCTGTGCGAATCCCCCAACCACCGGGCCAGGTTCTGGGTGAGCCGCAGCGTGATGACTTTGCCGTCCGCCGCCACGCTCTGGGGATTGCCGGCCTGTTCCTCGGTGTTGATGCCGGTCCCGTTGGTGGCCGCGAACGCGTAATTGAGGCCCGGCAGGGCGGCCGGCGCCCCCGTAACCATCAAGCCCCGGTCGTAGCTCATGTTCTGGAGGAACCCGAACTGCAGGCCCCGCTCGGTGAAGTCGGTGAGATTGTCCGAACCGCTGTTCTCGAGTCCGAACCCGGGTTTCAGCTGTCCGACCATGAGGCGAGCGCCGGGACGAAGCCAGTCGAAGGCGAGGTAGCCGTTCACCAGGCTCGCGGTCTGCGTGGTGGTGCTGGCGTTGCCGGTGGCGTACTCACCCTCGACGACGAAGGTGTAGTCGGTCGCGAACGTGACGCTGGTCCCGAACCGGATCCGGCGCAGGCTGAACCCGTCCGGGATCGCGTTCCCCGGACGGAACGACCGGGAATCGAACTGAAGCCGGCCCAGCAGCTGCGCCTGCCAGCGTCCGTCGGCGCTCTGGAATCGCACGCCGTCGGGCGCGGGAGGCCGCGGGGCGGGCTTGGTGGTCGTGTCTTGGCCGAGGGCGAGCGAGGCGCAAAGGAGGGCGGTCAGGGACATGGGGGTGTATGGTACGACGCTGCCTCGGCCGAGTCCAGCCGCTGTCGGCCCCGACGTAGATGCTCCTGGCGCCCCGGGCCGTTATCATCCGCTCCCTATGCGCTCCCGATTCCTGACCTGGATGCTCCTTTCATGGGTCGCAACGCCGGCCCTGGCCCAGCGGGTCCTCTGGCAGAACCGGGTGACCGTCTACGGGGACAACACCGAGTTCTTTACCCCGTACCGGGTGGGCGAGACCATTCTCGGAGGCCAGTTCACCAGCGCCATCTCGGTAGCCCCGGCGGACCAGTTCGAGGTCTGGGCCGGAGTGTTCGGCGATATCCGTTGGGGCTCGGACAAATTCCTCGACCAGACCAAACCGATCCTCTCGTTCCGCTATCACTCACCGTCGTCGCTGGGCGCGATCGGCACTCTTGAGACCGGTCGGCGGCACGGGTTCCTGGAGCCACTCGAAGTCACGACCCTGGAACTGACCCGGCCGATCGAGTACGGCCTCCAGTGGATCGAGAAGCGCCGCCATTGGGACGGTGAGGCCTACATCAACTGGCAGAAACTCAACACGCCGACCCAGCGTGAGGTGTTCGACTACGGCTGGAACATCAAGGTCCGCCCGATTCGACAGCTCTCGTTCGAGAGCGAGCTCCACGGGCTCCACCACGGCGGCCAACTCTTCAACGCCGGGGTGCCGGTCACCAACAACATCGCGTCCGGATTCGGGGTGACGGTGTCCGATACCGTGCCGAAGGTCGGCCCGGCCCGGCTCACGCTCTACCGGCTCCGGTCGTCGGGCAACATCGACCCGAACGTGCCCGCGGGGCGGCCCGGCAAGGGGCGGGGTACCTACCTTCGGCTCGGGGTCGAACCGGCCCGGGCGGTCGAGCTGTTCGCCATCCAGTGGTGGGGCCGGGATTTCCTGGGCCAGGATGGCGACAACAATTACAATTCGGTCGGGCTGAATCCGGCCTTCTACCGGTCCCGTCGAACCTATTTCGAATTGGGCGTTCTCCGTCGGGCCGTGCTGGATGGCGGTGTGCAGCTCGATGCCGAGTTCCGGCTCCACCGGATCGACCGGGAAAAGAGCATCGCCATCCAGGGAACCTCCTGGGAGTATTCGTATCGGTTGGTCGTCCGGACCCCGTTTCAGTTCCTCTTGCGGTAACACACACGAAGGAGTCGGTATGGTCGCAGGGATGTTGCTTCTCGCGTTGTTTCAACAGGCGCCGCCCGTCGGTCGGATCGAGATCACCCCGGCCCAGGCCGAGGTGCAGGTCGGCCAGACGTTGCAGATGTCGGCTCGCGTGCTCGATGCCAACGGGAACCCGGTTCCGAACGTGAAAGTCATCTGGTTCGGTGATGGCGAAGGCGCGGTCGACTCGACCGGTCTGGTTCGCGGCGGTTTCCGAGGCTACGTCCAGGTTGTCGCCATGGCGGTCGTGCCCGGCAGCAAGCGGCTGACCCAGGAAGCCCGCGTGAAGGTCACGCCGGCCCCGGCGGCCGCGCTCGACTTGAATTACACCGTCATCAAGCTTGCGCCAGGATCGCGGCTGACCCTGACCGGCACGGCCAGGAGTGCCCAGGGCGACATCCGCTATGACCCGATCTCGTTCACCTCGAGCAAGCCGCTGGTGGTGGGCGTCACGGCGGATGGCAGGGTCCAGGCCCTTCGCACCGGGACGGCCGTCATCACCGGCCTGGCCGGGAAGGCGCAGGCGAGTGTCTCGGTCGATGTGGTAGCCGCGGCGCCGGCATCGATCGCGCTCACACCCGCGACAGCCGCGGTCAAGACCGGCGATGTGATCCGCTACGCCGCCGTGGTGAAGGACCGCGCCGGCAAGACGATTGAAGGCCTGACGCCGCGGTGGTCCGTGGCGGCCATCGGCGGCACCGGAGCTGGCCAGGTCGATGCCGACGGCGCCTTCGTGGCCGAGGAGCAGGGTTCCTATACGGTCACCGTCAGCGTCGGAACCCTCACGGCGGACGCCACGGTCCAGGCTGCGGCCCGGCATGTGGGCCGTGGGATCGAGGTCGTTGGTCGGGTCCCGATCAAGGAACGGGGCGCCGAAGTCTGGGTCCATCCGAATGGGAAGTGCGTCTACTACAGCACGATCTCGGATCTGGTCTACGCCATCGATGTGACCACGCCGTCGAGTCCGAGGATCGTCGACTCGATGAAGATCGACGCCCGGATCATCAACGACGTCATGACCACTGAAGACGGCAAGTATGGTGTCTTCTCGCGCGAAGGCGCCTCCAATCGAAAGAACGGCATCGCGATCTTCGACGCCTCCGATGCCTGCCATCCCAAGGTCATCGCCGACTACAACGCCACCGTTACCGGCGGCGTCCACTCCTCGTTCATTTACAAGGACCACGTCTTTCTCACCGATGACGCCACCGGGTCGATGCGAGTCATCAGCATCAAGGATCCCTACAACCCCCGCGAAGTCGGCCGCTGGCAGACCAGCCAGACCGAAAGCGGCCGCTACGTCCACGACATCGACGTCAAGGACGGCCTGGCGTATCTCTCGTACTGGAATGACGGGCTGAACATCGTCGACGTCGGGAACGGCATCAAAGGCGGCACGCCCGAGAAGCCGGTCCTGGTCTCGCAGCTCAAGTACGACCTGGACCACCTCTATCGGCGGGTCGATGACATGTACGGCCTGGGCGGGCGCGGCACCCACACCGCCTGGCGCCACAAGAACTACGTCTTCATCGCCGACGAGGTCTACGCCTCCAAGTCCGCCAAGGGGCACGAGGCGGGCAACGACCTCACCTGGGGTCGCCTCCAGGTGGTCGACGTCTCCGATATCATGAAGCCGAAGATCGTGGCGTGGTACGAGCCGACCGACGGCGGTGTCCATAACGTTTGGGTGGCCGGCGATTCTCTCTACATGGGCAACTACCAGGGCGGCGGCCGGGTGGTCGACATCTCCGGCGAGCTCAAAGGCGACCTGCTCCGCCAGGGCCGCGAAATCGCCTGGCTGTTCACCGCCGATTCCTCCGGCTCCCGCCCCCGCGCCACCTTCACCTGGGGCGCGGTGGTGAAGGACGGCCTGATCTACTTCAACGACATCAACACCGGACTCTGGATCACCCGCCTCGAAAAGAAGGAACGACCGGTTCCCTGATCCGGACTGGAACTGGGGCGGACGGGGGCGGGCTCGGCTGAGTCCGCCCCCGTTGTCGTCTCGGAGTCAATGCTATTGATTGATATAATACGTTATGGTACTATAGAGTCCATGAAGCCCCATTGGTATTGCATTCTCCTCGTGCTGGCCGAAAAGGACCAGCATGGCTCGGGCATCGCCCGGGAGGTCAAGGCGCTCTCGGGGGGCGAGATCACTCTCTGGCCCGTCACGCTGTACGGCACCCTGGCGGAGCTCGACGAGCAGGGGTGGATCGAGTCGCTCGACCGGGTCCATCCCGCTGGGGAAAGCGGACGGAAGCGATTCTTCAGGATCACTCGGCCCGGTCGACGGGCGCTCGAGGCCGAAACGAAGCGGCTGGCCGCGCTGGTCAACCTGGCCGAGCGGCGGGCCCGACCGAAGCCGGCGACGTGATCGGGATCGCGGTTGCCCTCTATCGGGCCGTCCTCCGGCTTCTCCCGGCCGGGATCCGGGCGAGCGGGGAAGAGGCGATGGTCGACGATTTTCGAGCCCTGCTCGTGGACGCCCGGTCGGCCGGGAGGTGGGCCGCGGCCCGGGCCGCGATGACGGGCCTGGCCGACGTCGTCCGGCGGGCCCCGGTGGAACACTGGCTCGACCGGGAACGGCATCATCGACGGGAGCGCCGCTTGAACTCATTGCCGCAGGATATCCGATTCGCCATTCGAGGCTTTCGCCGCCAGCCCGGCGTCACCGGCATCCTTCTCCTCACCCTTACCCTCGGGATGGCCGCCGTGATTGCCGTTTTCGCGCTGGTCGACGGCATCATGCTGCGGCCGTTCCCGTTTGAAGGCGCCGACCGGCTGGTCTACTTGAACGAGACGGCACCGGCCTGGAACCTCGACTACACCTCCATCAACTACAACGATTTCGTCACCTGGCGGAAAACCCTCGGCACCTTCGAGCACTCGGCGGTCTACGAGGGAAAGAGCGCCAATCTGGCCGATCCCACCGGCGCCGAGCGAGTCCTCGGGGCCAGCGTCACCTGGGAAATGGCTGCGGTCCTCGGCATCAAGTCGTTGCTTGGTCGCATGTTCACCGAGGCGGAAGACCGGCCCGGTGCGGCCCCCGTGGTGGTGATCGGCCGGGCCCTCTGGCGGGACCGGTTCGGCAGTGCCCCGGACGTGCTCGGCAAGCCGCTCCTCATCAACAGCGAGCCGCATACGATCATCGGGGTCCTGCCTGCCGAAGCCGAGTTCCCGGACGAGTACAAGTTCTGGGTGCCGCTCGCCATGACGCCGGATCTCGATTACCAGAGCTACTCGTACGTGGGTATCGGACGGCTCAAGCCGGGCGTGTCGCTCGAGGCGGCGCGGGCCGATCTCCTCCACAGCCATCAATCGATCTGGAATGCGAGAGACCATGACCACGTCGTGTCCCCGGTGGTCGAGCGGCTCAAGAGTCACTTGATTGCCAACTTCTGGGTG
>JANXXJ010000178.1 GCA_025350665.1 Gemmatimonadota bacterium
CAAGACCGCCGAGGCAACCGCGCGAGGGGAGCGTGGTAAGTATCTACAGATAGCCAGGCAGTGCCGCACAGCGCCTGATGCACTTCCGAGGACCTTTCGCGGATCGTGCTATGCCAAGGCGACGCGCTGTCAGTTCAGGCCCTCTATCTCTTATCCCATTGGAGCTGCGGGGGCCAATCCCCGCCTGCGGCAGAAGAAGTAAATGCCGCAGAGCCCAATCTACCACCGGGATTGAAGCCGGCCCAGGCCGACAAAATCTGGCCAGGCAACCACGGAAGAACACGCCTGACACGAGAAGTTTCGCGTCGAGCACGGCCCTCATCGAGCGCGGCGGACCACTGGACGGACTTTCGGATGTCGGCCGGGCGAAGCCCAGCGCGTTTGCCGGCCCGGCGTGCGGCCGCCGCCAAGACTTCGAAGTCGCCGAGCGAAGGCGGCGACGCCCTCTACTCGGGGATGGCCGGCGCCTGGAACTGGCGCTCGCCACGGAAGACGGTGAGGATCCGCACTTGGTCCTCTTTGGAGGCAAACTGGTAAACGATTCGGTAACTACGCCACAAAACTTCACGGACGTCCTGACGCCCGAGTTCCGGAACGATCCGTCCGCTCTCGGGAAACTGGGCTAAGTGCCCGGGGGCGCCGATCAACTCCCGCACGGTCAAGAGGGCAAAGTGTTCGGAATCCTGGGCGATATAGGTGTAGACAGCCGCGAGGTCGTCGCTGGCCTGAGGCGTCCAGAATACCGCGGTCACCGGGCGTAGCGCTTAACGATCTCGGCGTGGGGGATCAACTGGCCGGCCTCCGCCTGGGTCAGGCCTCGCTCGACCTTGGCGACGAACACCAAGCGCTCAATCGCGTCCTCGATTGTGGCGTCAGCCGGAAGGCCGTCTACGGCATCGAGGATGCGTTGCTTGAGGGGGGCAGCCAGCATCGGTTCTCCAAGTTGCGGACTACCAGAAGGTACGCCGTGGCAAGGTTTTCCGGCAACTCGGCCCGCCGGCGGATGACCGGATAGACCGGAGGCTCGGGCTGCTGCCAACCTCTATTGGAGCTGCGGGGGACTATCCCTGCCTGCCGCAGAAAAGGTATATGCTGCAGAGCTCACTCTACCACTGCGATTGGAGCCGGTCGATAAAGAGGAAACGCTGCAGGATGGGAGCCCGGCCCTGTCACCAGGCTTCCCGTCGGGCCGACCCAGGCACCAGCCCGCGAACCCCTCGATATCCGTGACGGGCGTTCACCGGCGCCAAGTGCGACCCAGCCCCTCCGACCACCCCCCCACGGCGCGGGTGAGATTCGAACTCACGGAACCCTTTCAGGTTCGCCGGTTTTCAAGACCGGTGCAATCAACCACTCTGCCACCGCGCCCCGTGACTGCCGTCCGCTACTTCCCAACCCGCGGCCGGAGACTCGCCGCCACCGCCGCCGCAATGGAATCGGCCCGCACCGCCAGCGCCGTATCCCCCTGCTGCCGGAGTGTCGCCCCCACGCCGGCGTAGATCACCCCATACAACTCGATGATCGACCGCGACGGATCATCCACCCACCCCTTGGGCCGGTTCCGCGCGGCACTCTGCCACCGATACCCCTTCCACAGCAGCGCCTTGGCCCGATCCAGATCCATCCACCCCATCCCGGCACTCATGATGACCGGACCCTTCGGGGTGACCGGGTCGGGATAGAGCTTCCGGACCAGACCCTGGGACACCAGATACGGCGTCAGGCCTAACGTCTGGTCCGGGAACGACCCCGCGCTCCAGCTGAAGTAGATCGGCCGCTTGCCCAGGTTGTCGCGGATCAGGAAGATGGTGGCCAGATCCTTCCGGTCCAGGTACTGGGTGTTGCCGAAACTGACCTCGACGTTGCCGAACTTGAGGCTGGTGCCGGGCAGCCGGGCGTACTCGGGCAGGCTGTCGAGTTCCTTCTCGGACAATGCAAACACGGACCCGGTCGGCTTGGGCCAGCCCCGGGCCGGCACCTTTGTGGTGGAGTCCACCAGGGGAGCGCCGGGCTGATCGTTCCCGGCCTTCCACATGTCGAGCGATTTGGCCGGCTCGAACTCCGGGGTCTTCCGGCGGCCCAGCTGCTTCAAGTGCCACTCGGTATTCATGAGCGACATGTTGGCGATGGTCACGTCCTGCCGGATCCCCTCGACCTCCTGGGCGTACCAGAGCGGGAAGGTGTCGTTGTCGCCGGCGGTGACCAGGATGCCGTAGGGCTCTACTGACTCGAGCAGGTCGCGGGCAAAGTCCCGCGCCGCAAACTCGCGGTCACGGCTGGCCGTGACCCGGTTCCCGAACAGCGGGATCAGGCAGACCAGCGCCACGGGCAGCGCCGCCATCCAGCGGGCCTTCTCATCGAGCCGAGGACTCAGGTACTCGGCGATGGAACTCATGGTGGCGCCGATGCCGGCGGCCACCAGGGTGCCGAAGAAGGCAAACGAGCAGAGGAAGAAGTAGTCTCGCTCGCGCACCTCCCGCATCTCGTTGGTGATGTCGGTGCGTTCCGGGTACATCGAGTACCCGTACTTGAAGTTGAGGTAGAAGATCAGCGCCAGCGTCAGGGTAAAGAGCATGGCCCCCGCGGCCATCCCCGCGCGGCGGTCCTTCCGGAGCATCTGCCAGAGGCCCGCCAGTCCCAGTACTGTGAACAGCGCGGTGGCAAAACGGGCCACGGCACCCCAATCCCGGGCGAACTGCCACGAGAAATACTCCCAATAATTGGCCAACTGCGCCACGACCTCGGCCTGGCGGTCCATGATCGACGGCTTGCCGTACTGGACCCGGTTCAACACGTCCATCAGGGCGTTGCTGAAGAAGCCGATCGGCTCGCCCTCGTTGATGGCGGGGTACTGGGCCGCCCGGATCGGAAGGAAGACGTAGTTGGGCGTGAGGCCGATGGCCACCGCGATCGCGACGCCTAACAGCACGGTGGGCCGGGTCAGCACCTTCCAGTCGGTCCACAGGATGTAGACCGCCACGGCGGGCGCCGCCAGTACGCTCATCATGTGGTTGGTGGACGCCAGCGCCAGGACGTAGGCTATCAGGATCAGCCAGCGGTCCCGGTGAGGGCCGGGCTCGTCGTCACCCCAGTGGACGGCGAGCCAGGTGACCATCGCCATCGCAAAGAGGGAGACGGTGTAGACCTTCTCGTTCACCGTGCTCTGGTTCCACACCGTCCACATCGTGGCGCCCACGATCACGCCGGCCGCGGTGGCCACCAGTCGCGGCAGCCGGACCGGGACGATGGCCCGGAGCCAGCGGTCGGAGACCAGGAACCAGAAGAACGCGGCCCCCGCACTCGTTACCGCCGCGAACAGATTGATCCGCTCGGCGTAGGTCCCCATGAACGGCAGCAGGCCGAAGACGTGGGCCAGCAGCACGAAGAGCGGATTCCCGGGCGGGTGGGGAATGCCTAACACCTTCGCCGCGGCGATGTATTCGGAGGTGTCCCAGAACGCGGTGGTCGGCGCCAGGGTGGCGACGTAGAGGCCGAGCACGGCCACCGCGGTGATCGCGGCCCAGAGGTACGGCGGGGCTTCGCGCTGTTCGGTAGACTCGGTCATGCTAGTGCCTGAACATCCGTTTGCCGGTGATGATCATGGCGATGTCGGCCCGGTTGGCGGCGGCGATGACTTCGGCATCGCGGACCGAACCGCCGGGCTGAATGATCGCGGTGATCCCCGCCTTGGCGGCTTCTTCGACCGCGTCGGGGAAGGGGAAGAACCCGTCCGACGCGAGCACGGCGCCGGTAATGGGGTGCTGCTGCTGTTTGGCCTTGTAGATCGCCATGAAGACCGCATCGACGCGACTCATCTGTCCCGCGCCAATGCCGACCGCCTGCTCGCCCCGGGCGATCAGGATGGCGTTCGACTTGACCGTGGACACCGCACCCCAGGCAAACCGCAGGTCGTTGAACTCGTCGGTGGTGGGCTTCCGGCCGGTCGGCATGGTCCACTCGCTCTCGCGGGAGTCGAAGTGGAACCGGTCCTGGACCAGGAAGCCGCCGCGGACCCGTTTCCAGTCGAGGCCCGGCGCGTCGCCGATCGGGAGCTCCACCACCCGGAGGTTCTTCTTCTCGGCAAAGATCGCCATGGCCTCGTCGTGCACCGACGGGGCCACGATCACTTCGAAGAACAGATCCCGGAGCGACTCGGCCATGGAGCGATCGATCACCGTGTTGCAGGCGATCACGCCGCCGAAGGCCGAGAGCGGGTCGGTGGCCCGGGCCTTCTCGAGCGCATCAATGGAGGTCCGGCCCACCGCGATGCCGCACGGCGTGGTGTGCTTCACGATGCAGCAGGCGGGGCGATTCTTCCAGACGGCGACGGCGCTGGTGGCGGCGTCGATGTCGAGGAGATTGTTGAAGGAGAGTTCCTTGCCCTGGCGCTGCTTCAGGTCGCGAATGCCGCGGGGTTCTTCCGAGGCGTAGAGCGCGGCCCGCTGTTCGGGGTTCTCGCCGTAGCGGAGCGGGAGGAGCTGCTCGACCGAGAGATTGAGCCGAGGGGGCAAGCCCTGGTCGCTGACGGTGAGGTAGCCGGCGATGGCGTTGTCGTAGTCGGCGGTGTGGGAGAAGACCTTGGCCGCATACGCCCGGCCCACCTCGGGCGCCACCGGTCCGGCCGCAAGGAGTTCGAGCACCTTCGGGTAGTCCATGGGGTCGACCACCGCCAGTACGAATTGGTGATTCTTGGCCGCGGCCCGGAGCATCGAGGGGCCGCCCACGTCGATGTTCTCGACCGCGTCCTCGAACGTCACGTGGGCCTGCGCGATGGTGGACTGAAACGGATAGAGATTGACGGCCACCAGGTGGAACGGGAGGATCTGGTGGGCTTCGAGGGCCAGCCGGTGCTGCTCGATGTCCGGGCGGGCCAGCAGGCCGGCGTGGATCTTCGGGTGCAGCGTCTTGACCCGGCCGTCGAGGATTTCGGGGAAGCCGGTGACCTCGTCGACCGTAGTGACGGCCAGGCCGCCCTTCTTGAGCGTGGCCGCGGTGCCGCCAGTGGAGACCAGTTCGAAACCCAGGTCGATCAGGCCCCGGCCGAATTCAACGATCCCGCGCTTGTCGCTCACCGAAATCAGGGCCCGCTTCTTCATCTGCTCGCCACCGTAAAAGTCACTGCCTGACCGGCTGTTGCCGCCGCGAGCACCGCCGCCGGCAGGAGCCGGTGCTCGACCTCGAGAACCCGGGCCGCCAGGGCCTCGGGACTATCACCCGGCAGCACCGGGACTTTTTCCTGGCCCAGGATCGGGCCTTCGTCGTAGTGGCGGGTGACCAGATGCACCGTGGCCCCCGACTCCCGGTCGCCCCGGGCCAGCACGGCTCGATGGACGTTGGCGCCGTACATCCCGGGCCCGCCATGATCGGGCAGCAGGGCGGGATGGATGTTGATGATCCGTCCGGCGTAAGCGTCCACCACGGCAGTCGGGACCTGCTTCAGGAACCCGGCCAGCACCACCAACTCCGCCCGGGCCCCGCGCAGCAGACCGAGCCACTCGGCTGGATCGGCGGGGTCGGCGAGCACCGCCGCCTTGATCCCGTGCTGCCGGGCCAGGTCCAGCGCACCGGCCTTGGCGCGATTGCTGATCACCAGAACCACCGTGGCCGAGGCCCCCGCGGGTAGGGCCCGGATCAGGGCGTCCAGGTTGCTCCCGCGCCCCGAAACACAGACGGCCACCCGCATCGACATAGGCCGCCAATATAAACCCCGTATGCCCCGGTCGGAGCCTGCGTCAGTCCTTGTTTGACAGGGTGTTACGGACCACGGCCAGGAGATCGGCCGCCACGTCGAAGCCGCGGTCCCGGGCCTCGGCCGCGTGGGTCCGGCCCTCGCCGGTTTCGACCAGGATGCCACGCCCGCCCAGCGCCAGAGCCGGCAGCAGGTCGCTCAACCGGTCGCCGACGAAGAGGGACCGGCCGAGATCGATGCTGAACAGGGTCTCGGCGTCGCGATAGTGCTTGAGCGCCGGCTTCCGGCAGTCGCACGGGCCGGAAATCGGCGGGTAATGAGGGCAGACGTAGGTGGCGTCGAGCCGGACGCCGGCCGCGATGAGCTGCCGATCGAGTTCGGCCTCGACGGCGCGGTACTGGTCCCAGGTGATCAGGCCGCGGGAGATCCCGCTCTGGTTGGTGACGGCCACGATCCGGAAGCCGGCATGGCGGAGGTCGGCGAGCGCCCGCACGGTTCCTTCGATGAGTTCGACGCCGGCGGGGTCGGTCAGGAACCCGCGGTCGGGAATCAGGGTGCCGTCGCGGTCGAGGAACGCGGCCGGCGCCTGGGTGCCGGGAGCATTCATCCGGCGGCGGCGGAGGCGAAGGCCCCGACTAGCGCGTCTTCCTCATCGACGGCCACGGTGCGCGGGTCGATCAACAGCCGGCCGCCTTCGATCCGGACCAGCACCGACGGCGGCCCCAGCCGGAGCGAGAGGGCCAGGCTGTGGGCGCCGCGCGCGCCGGGATCCAGGCTTACCAGCGTCGTGGGGAGCGGCGCTTCGGGGAACGAGCCGCCGCCCACGGCCGATTGCCCCGGTTCGAGAGAGGCCGCGAAGTGCTCGCCCAGCCGCTCGCGCAGGGCCGCGGCCCGGGCGGCAAGTGTCGCCGCCGGGGTAGTCAGCATCCGGAGCACAGGGATCGCGGCGAGGGCCTGGGCCGGATCGCGATAGAGTGCCAGGGTTGCCTCAAGGGCGGCCAGCGTCATCTTGTCGGCGCGGAGGGCGCGGGCGTACGGGTTCTTGCGGAGCGGCGCCACGACTCGGCGCCGGCCCACGATGCAGCCGGCCTGGGGACCGCCTAACAACTTGTCGCCGCTGAACAGCACGAGATCGGCGTGGGGCGTGGCGTCGTGAATCCGCGGTTCGCCGGTCAGGCCGAACGGGCTCAGGTCCGCGAGCAGGCCGCTGCCCACGTCATGAAGGAGCGGGACGCCGGCGGTTGTTGCCAGACGGCCCAGCTCGTCGATCGCCGGCGAGGTGACGAAGCCGCTCATGGCGAAATTGGAGCGGTGGACCACCAGGATGGCGCCGGTCCGCTCGGAGAGGGCGGTCTGGTAGTCGCCGGCGTGAGTCCGGTTGGTAGTGCCGATCTCGCGGAGGATGGCGCCGCTCTTTTCCAGAATGTCGGGAATCCGGAACGAGCCGCCGATTTCCACCAGTTCGCCGCGGGAGATGATCACCTCGCGGCCGGCGGCGATGGCGTTCAGGGCCAGGACGAGGGCGCCGGCGGCGTTGTTGACGGCGATGCCGTCTTCGGCGCCGCAGGTTTCGGCGAGGAGAGACGAGCAGTGGTCGAGGCGGCTGCCGCGGGCGCCGGTGGCGACGTCGAGTTCGAGGTTGCTGTAGCCGCGGCCGATTCGGAGCGCGGCTTCGAGGGCTTCCGGGGCTAACGGGGCGCGGCCGAGGTTGGTGTGGAGGACGACGCCGGTGGCGTTGATTACCGGGAAGAGGGAGGGGGCCCGGCGGTCGAGGACGCGGGCGGTGATTTCGGCGGGCCAATCAAAGTCGGGATCTCGGTGGGCGCCCTGACGGGCCGCCCCTACGAGATCTCGGATGGCGGCGATCACCAGGTTGCGCGGGGACTCGGCGAGGAGGCGGACGACGTCGGGGAGCGCCAGGAGCCTCGCGACCGAGGGGAGGTGGCGGCGGGGGTCGGTCATCGCGGCACCTTGGGCTTGTCCGCCGTGGAATCGGTCGCGGCCTTTGCGGGCGCCGCCTTCGGCTTTTCCTTCTTGGCCTTGTCGTTCTTGCTCTTGGCGGTTTTCGCCTGGGCGGTCGAATCCGACTTGGCTTTCTTGGTGGAATCGGTCGCGGCCTTCTTGGCCGAATCCGCTTTGGCTTTGCTGGTGTCCGGCGGCGGGGCGTCCTTGGGGACCTCGAAGCCGAGGATGACGCGGCCGGCGACCCCGCTCACGGATCGGACGCCCTTCATCTCGACGGCGTATTTCAATCCCGGCTTCAGGGCCTCGCCGAGCCGGATCACGACATGGTCGTAGAGGGCCGGTTTGGTCTTGAGCGGTCCCTCGTCAACCCGGCGGGCCAGATCGGGCTTGCCGCGGAGACGCCGGGCGGCCAGCGCGGCTCGGCGGACCGAATCGGCCCGGGCCACCGAGTCGGCGCGGGCGAGCGACTCCGCTTTGGCTTTGACCGCGGCCGAATCCACTTTGGCGGTGTCCTTCTTTTCCGGGGGCCGGTTGTAGAGCGAGTCGTACCGCTCCCGGGTGAGAACGAGGGAGACCTTGAGGTCGGTGGAGTCGGGCAGGAGCCGGACCCGGACCGAGTCGGCCTCGATCACCTGGTAGGGATCGAGCTGCATGTTGAAGGTCGCGATGACCGACAGGGAGTCGTTGCGGGCCAGGGTCTGGAACCGGGCCGGCAACGTGTCGTGCTTGAAGGCCCAGAGTTCGCCGACGGAATCGCGGCCCGGTTTGACCCGGATCGTGTCGAAGGATTCGCGGAGGTCGAGCTTGTTGTTGTGGTTCTGGTCGAGGACGCCGGCCACGACGAATTCACCATCGGGAAGCGGCCCGAAGGAGAACCGCCCGGTCGAATCGGCCGCGGTGCGATAGCGGAGACTGTCGGGCAGGAGCATCGCCTCGACCAGCGCAAGCGGCTGGGCCCGGCTGGTGCCCCATTCGACCACCCGCCCGGTCAGAATCCGGGTCGGGATCGGGGCGCCGGTGGTGAAGGTGATGACTCGGCCGGTCTTGCTGCGATTGTTGCGGAGGTCGGCAACGCCCGGGAGGAATTCGATCCGGTAGACCCGGTTCGGCTTCCAGCCTTCCTTGGGGATCACCAGAATCCGGCGCCGCTTCCAGCTCACATGGGGCACGAATTCGGTGGGCGAGAGGAGGATCAGCTTCTCGAGGTCGCCGCTGCCGAGTCCGAAGTTGGGCGAGGAGCCTTCGTTTACCGTCTCGTTGAACCGGAACTCCGCCGGGCCCTTGAAGCCGGGTACCACAACGGTCGACTCGGGGAAGGTCGAGACGATTTTCGGGGCCAGGATGTCCGGCGGACCACCCGGGGGCTCGCCCATTTGGGAACACGCCACCGCCACGCCGAGCGCCAGGGCGGCCAGCGGGCGGGCCAGCGGGAGCGCCATCCTCATCCGAGCTTGGCCCGTTTGGCGGCGAGCACGCTCTGCTGTTCCTTCCAGCCGACCAGCTTGTCCCGCTCCTTCGCCACGACGTCGGCCGGGGCCCGGCTCACGAACTGCGCGTTGTCGAGTTTCTTCTCGACGGTGCCGATGGC
>JANXXJ010000201.1 GCA_025350665.1 Gemmatimonadota bacterium
GAGGACGCGCCCCGTTTTCTCGATCGAGCCGCTCGCGAGGGTCTCGTGATCCGGGAAATCTGGCTCACCCACGGTCACCTCGATCACATCGCCGGTGTCGGGCCCGTGAAGGCGGCCACCGGGGCGCCGGTGTGGCTCCACCCCGCGGATCGCCCGGTGTACGACAAGCTCCAGGAGCAGTCCCGGTGGTTCGGACTCGATTTCCCCCCGGCACCACCGCCCGATCACGACCTCGTTCACGGCGGCGTCATGAAGCTCGGCTCGCTGGAGTTCGCCGTTCGCCATACGCCCGGACATTCGCCCGGCAGCGTCTGCTTTGTCGCCCCGGGGATTGTCATCGGTGGGGACGTGCTGTTTCAGGGGTCGATCGGACGAACCGATCTGCCAGGAGGCGATAGCGAACAGTTGCTGACCAGCATCGCCACCGAACTGCTCTCGCTTCCGGACGAGACCACGGTCCTGCCCGGCCACGGGCCCGCCACCACGATCGGGGCCGAGCGCCGCACCAATCCGTTCCTCGCCCGCTGATCCGCACCGTCAGGGCGGCGGTGACATCCCGATCAGCATGACCGTCCGTTCGAGCGCGAGATCGACCCCGTGCGGGACGTCGGCCGGGGCCCAGACCAGCGCCCCCGCCCCCGCCTCGAAGCGGTCGTCACCTACCGCCATTCTCGCCTTTCCCGAGAGGATCAGATAGAATTTGTCCGCCCCGTGGTGCGCGTGAATGCGCTGGGTCTGCCCTGGCTCGAAGCAGTTGAGCCCGAGGAACAGGTGCTCGGCCCGGAGCAGATCGGCCTTCGTGGCCTTGTCGGTCGAGAACACCGCATGGGTGTCCGGATCTACCAGGTACTGTGACATTCGTCGTTTCAATCCCGATCAGAGATGGATTCCGCCATGGCCCAGCGCATCGAGAAGGACCCGCTTGGCGAACGGATGGTCCCCGCCGAAGCCCTCTACGGCATCCAGACCCTCCGCGCGGTTGAGAATTTTCCGATCTCGGGGCTCAAGCCGCTGCCGGCCTTCATCGATGCCGTCATCTGGATCAAACGTTCGGCCGCGCTGACTCACAAGCAGACCGGCCGCCTCGAGGCGAAGCTTGCCGACGCCATTGTGGCCGCGGCCGATGAAGTGCTGGCCGGCGAGCACCGCGACCAGTTCCTCGTCGATGTCTATCAGGCCGGCGCGGGCACGTCGCACAATATGAACTGTAACGAGGTGCTGGCGAACCGGGCCAATGAGATGCTGGGCGGAACCCGCGGGACCTACCGTCCGGTCCATCCCAACGATGACGTCAACATGGCGCAGAGCACCAACGACGTGATCCCGACCGCCATGCGTCTCGCCACCCTGGCCACGTTGCCAAAGCTGCTGGATGCCATGCAGGGTCTGGCCGAATCGTTTCTCGCCAAGGGTCGCGAGTTCGATCACGTGATGAAATCGGGCCGTACCCACTTGCAGGATGCCACCCCGATTCGCCTGGGCCAGGAATTCACGGCCTACGGGCGGACCGTTGCCCGTCATCGCCACAAGCTGGCCGACGCCGCCAAATGGCTCCGGCCGATGAATATCGGTGGTACGGCCGTCGGCACCGGGCTCAACGCGGAAGTCGAATACCCCCGGCTCATGGTCGAGTTCCTGCGCGAGCTTACCGGCCTCGATCTCGAAGAGGCGCCCGACCGGATTCAGCTGATGCAGTCAATGGGCGATATCGCGACCCTCAGTGGCGCGGTGCGCGCGTATGTGCTGGACCTCAACAAGATCGCCAATGACATCAGGCTGCTCGCGTCCGGTCCGCGCACCGGCCTGGCCGAGATCCTGTTGCCGGCGGTGCAGCCGGGCTCGAGCATCATGCCGGGCAAGGTCAACCCGTCGATCGCCGAGATGGTCAACCAGGTCTGTTATCAGGTGCTTGGTCTCGATACGACCGTTGCGCTGGCGGCCGAGGCCGGTCAGCTCGAGCTGAACGTGATGATGCCCGTCATCACCCACAACATCGTGTTCGCGCTGATCATTCTGGCGAATGCGAGCCGCCAGTTCGATGTCGCCTGCGTGAAGGGAATCGAGGCCGACGAGAAACAGTGCGCTTACTGGCTCGAGCGGAGCCCGGCTCTCGTGACCGCGCTGGCGCCCAGGATCGGCTACGCCGAATCCGCCAAGCTCGCCAAGGAAGCCATCGCCACGGGCCTGACCGTCAAGGAGCTGGTGACCAGGAAGGGCATGCTGCCGGGCAGGGAGCTCGACGAAACGCTGGACCTCAGAGCCATGACGGAACTCGGCATCCCCGGCCGCAAGCCGCTCCCGGGCGGCGGCTGAGTTGTGCAAGGAACACCAATCGAAGAGGGTACCATGATCCGACGCATCATCCTGGCCGGCCTCGCGGCAGTGGCACTGACCGGCAACGCCGAGGCCCAACGGGTCGAGCTGTCGATCGCCTCAGGTCTCGCTGAGGGACCCGTGACCGGCCGAGCCTTCGTTGTCTTTACCCGCGACAACAGCCGGGAACCTCGATTCCAGGCCGGGTCCTACGCGGGCGGCGTCCCGTTCTTCGGCGTCGACGTCAGCGAACTCGGCTCAGGGACAGCCGCGGTCATCGACGCCTCCACGCCGGGGTTCCCGGTCAAGAGCATGCGTGATATTCCGGCCGGCGACTACTACGTCCAGGGCGTGCTCGTCGTCTACACCAAAGTCACGCCCAAGCACGGCAAGACGATCTGGGTGCCGTGGGACCAGTGGGAGGGCCGGCGCTGGAATCGGACTCCCGGCAACCTGATGAGCGATGTGCAGCAGGTCCGTTGGGACCCGACGAGCTCCACGATCAGGCTGGCGTTGACCAAACGGATGCCGGCCATCGATATGGCGGCGGATACCAAGTGGGTCAAGCGGATCAAGATCGAGAGCAAGATTCTGTCGGAATGGTGGGGGAAGACGGTCTACCTTGGCGCCACCGTGCTCCTGCCCAGGGACTGGGACGCGAATCCCACCACGCGGTACCCCGCGATCTACATCCAGGGACATTTCGGCGAAGGCGCTCCATTCGGCTTCGATCCCGATGGCAAGCCCGAAACGGCGGCGGCCCGCGCGGCCCGGTTGGTACGGACCGCCCGGGAACCGGGCTACGAATTCGCCCAGGCCTGGATGGGGCCGAAATTTCCCCGCATGGTGGCCGTAACCTTCCAGCATCCCACGCCCTACTACGACGACTCCTACGCCATCAACTCGGCGAACACGGGGCCGTATCAGGACGCGCTGATCAAGGAACTGATCCCCTACCTCGAGGAGAAGTTCCGCCTCATCCCGAAGTCGTACGCCCGGCTCCTCACCGGCGGGTCCACCGGCGGCTGGGAGGCCCTCGCTCTCCAGATCCAGCAGCCGAAATTCTTTGGCGGGACCTGGTCACTGTATCCGGACGGGGTCGATTTCACCCGGAATCAGATGATCAACAACTACGCCGATTCCAACGCCTTCATGCCGAACGCGGCGCCCAATCAATGGCTCAACTTCGACCGCCCCCTCGGTCGGGCCGAAGACGGCCAGCCCCAGATCGGCGTTCGACAGATGGCCCAGCTGGAGGAAGTGCTCGGCAGCCGCGTGCGCGGAGGCCAGCAGTTGCAGGCCTACGATGCCGCGTACGGTCCGGTCGGTGAGGACGGCTATCCCAAACCCCTGTTCGATCGAACCACCGGCACCATCGACAAATCGGTCGCCGCTTATTGGCGCGACAACGGTTACGACCTGACCCATGACCTGCGCCAGAACTGGGACCGGATCGGGAAGGACCTGAACGGCAAGATCACCGTCTGGGTCGGCGATATGGACAACTACTTCCTGAACCTTGGTGTCTACAAGATGGAAGAGGCGTTCAAGGACCTCAAAGGGAAGGCGACCTTCCAGTATGGGCGCCCGATGAAGCCCCACGGCTGGCAGCCGATTCCCAACGCCGACCTCGTGAAGGAGATGTCCCGCTACATCGCCAAGCGGGCCACGGTCGAACGACCGTGATTCGCCGACCGGGCCCGATGCTGGCGGTCATCGCCGCCATCGAGCTGCTCGGCATGGCCGGTTGGTTCGCGGGCGGCGCCGCCGCCCGCGAACTCGCGGTCCGCTGGAGTCTCGGGGCGGGGGAGGTCGCCTGGCTCACCTCCGCGGTCCAGCTCGGTTTCGTGGTCGGTACCCTCACCATCGCCATTCTGAATCTGGCCGACACGGTGCCCAGCCGCTGGCTAGTGGCCGGGGCGGCGGTCCTCGCCGCTGGCACCAACCTGGCCCTGCTCACGGTGACCGACTACCGCGGCGCCCTCCTCACCCGCGTGGCGCTCGGCTTTTGCCTCGCCGGCGTCTATCCGCCCGCCATGAAGATGGCCGCTACCTGGTTCAAGGACCGCCGCGGTTTCGCCATCGGCGCGGTGGTCGGGGCCTTGACGGTGGGAAAGGCCTCGCCCTACCTGGTCGAGGCGTTAGGCGGTCTTTCACTCGGGACCATTGTGGGGACGACCTCCGCGGCGGCCCTCGGGGCCGCAGCGCTGGCGGCCGCCGTCTACCGGGACGGTCCGCACACCTTTCCCCGCCGGCCGTTCTCATGGCGGCTGGTGCAGTCGGTGGTCCGGGTGCCCGAGCTTAGGCTCGTCACCGCCGGGTACCTCGGCCATATGTGGGAGTTGTACGCGTTCTGGGGATTCGTGGCCGCCTACTGGAGTGCCTCGCTGCCGGGGCGTCCGCCCCAGGTCACGGCGGCGCTCGCGTTCGCCTCGATCGCGATCGGCGTGGTCGGGTGCCTGGGGGGCGGTCTCGCGGCCGATCGGCTGGGCCGCGAGCGGGTGGTCATCTGGTCGTTGGTTGCGAGCGGAACGGCCGCCGTCCTCTCCGGCGTCGTGTTCGGCGCCGCCCTTTGGATCACGTTGCCGGTGATCCTGGTCTGGGGGATCGCCATCATCGCGGACTCCGCCCAGTACAGCGCTCTGGTCACCGAGACCGCGCCACCGCACGCGGTTGGCACCGCTCTTACCCTCCAAACCTCGCTGGGGTTCCTGCTCACCATGATCGCGATCCAGTTCATCGCCGCGATTGGCGGCCCAGCCACCCGCTGGGCCTTTCCGTCCCTGGCGGCCGGTCCGGCGCTCGGAATCGTCGCCGTGACCCGGCTGCTCCGGCGCCGACGCAGCGCGCCGGCCTGACGACGATCAACCGGTCTGGCGACCCCCGAATGGCGTGACGACTACCCTGTGCCTCGCGCTCGGGCCATCTTGCACTATGCGATCGCGCTTCCGGGTCTTACCGCTGACCCTCCTGGCTCTGCTGGCGAACGGGTTGGTCCACGCCCAGGCGGTGATCCGGGGTCGCGTCCGCGCTGACTCTACCCGGGCCGCCATCCCTTTCGCGGTCGTGGAACTCCGTGGCGTCCGGTCCACCCAGGCGAGTGTGTCCGGCATCTACTCGATCAGCGACCTCCCCGCCGGCAGCTATACCGTGATCGCGCGCGCGGTCGGGTACCGGCCTTTCGAGCTCCCACTCGATGTCGCGGCCGGCGACACCGTCGACGTCGA
>JANXXJ010000219.1 GCA_025350665.1 Gemmatimonadota bacterium
CACTCGCGTCGAGCTCGAAGGACAGGCGGGCCTCATCGCCAACGGCAAAGGCTGGATAGTTGCCATCACCCAGATGCCAGTGCTCGAATACAACCGTGATCTGCATCGATGTCCGAATGACCTCTAACGGTTCAGGTTTCAGCGGCGGGCGCCACTCGGAACCGAGCGGCCGCGCCGTCCACCGAGTCAACATCGGGGCGCGGCCGCGACTTGTCAAATGGAGTCCATGCGCCCGTCCGTCTGCAAACATTAGTTAGGCCGAACCGGCGACTGGGCCTGGGCTACGCCGAAGGCAACTGCTGGGTGTTGAACGGGCGAAGCTCATGCGGGCGTGGAAGCTCGGCGGGGGGCTACCGGCAGGGAGTCAAAACCACGACCTCGCCGGCACCGTAAACGAAATCCGGGCCGCGGCATCCGATCGGTCGAACCGGTACGGCGCGTCGCCGGCCCTGTCCTTGCTCCTTCGTCAGGTGGAGCGCTACTTCTGGGTATTGCCCTCGCTGTCGGCTGTGCTGGCCTTGGCGATGGCCTCGGCCAGCCTTCTTCTCTGGCGGCGGCGCGGAGCAATAACGGTCGATGCTTCGAGGTCGAGATCCATATGCTCGACGGTCGGTGTCGGTACGGCTCTGACGGCAAGCGTCCTCCTGGTCGGCGTGGCCGTTGGCGTTATCTCCGCACTGCGGCCGCTGGATTCCCTCGTTGGACTGCTGGCGGGGGTGTAGCCCCCGGGTTGCGGTGATGTTCTGGCTGGCGTAGGCGCGAGGGGGTCCAGGCCCCCCGATCACTCCGCCAATACCCTCCGGAATCTCCATCCGAAGAGCGGACCCACGATCGCTGAGAACAGAACGGTCGGCTCCCGACCGTGACCGTGATATATTCGATCGACCTCGCCTCTCGATTCATCGCGACAACCTGCACCTAGCACATATGCGAGCTTCCATGCGATGGACAACCTGTTGGCAATTCGCGACGGTGACGATGGCGCTCTCGGCGGAGTGTCTCGCGGCCCAGGCACCCCGCCTCGCTCGGCTCGCAGCGCGCATTGATTCGGGGGCGCGGGCCTTGATTGCGAGCAAGGCAACGCCGAGCGTGGCTGTGGCCATCTCCCGCGGGGGGCGCACGGTATATTCGAAAGCCTTTGGCAAAGCGGATCTCGAACAGAACGTTGCGGCAGCCCCTACCACGGTCTACCGGATCGGTTCGATCACCAAGCAGTTCACGGCCGCCGCCATCCTCTCACTAGTCGAGGACGGGCGGATCAGCCTGGATGACCAGCTCAGCAAGTTCTTTCCGGACTGGCCGGCGGCGGGTCGAGGCGTCACGGTCAAGCAGCTTCTCAACCACACTTCCGGCATCCGAGACTACACGGTCATTCCGCGCTGGCCTCGGCTGATGGCCCTCCCACTCCCACGCGACTCGATGCTCGCCCTGTTTCGCGACGAGCCGATGGATTTCGCTCCCGGCACCGATTGGCGTTACGACAACTCCGGGTACTACCTACTAGGCGTCATCATCGAACGGGTGACCGGCGAGGACTATGCCGCGTATCTCGGTCGCCGGCTGCTCCGACCCCTCGGTCTCAAGGCCACCCAATACTGCACGAACTCGTCGCTCATCCCGAGCCGGGCCCCCGGCTACAACGTCGTCGCCGGTGGGTTCACGAATGCTGCGCCCATCAACGTCGATCAGGCGTTCGCGGCGGGTGCGCTCTGCTCGACCGCTGATGATTTATTGGCGTGGACCAGGGGCCTTCAGGGAGGTCGGGTGATTACGCCGGCATCGTATCGCCTCATGACGACGCCGATCCCGCTGCCCAACGGTAAGGATCAGCAATACGGCTTCGGCCTTGGAGTCGGCCGCCTGGCGGGCCACCGGGTCATTAGCCACAATGGAGGGATCAACGGGTTCAACGCCCAGATGGCCAACTACCCGGATGATTCGTTGATCGTGGCGGTCCTGGTGAACGTCGAGTCGCGCGAAGCGGATCGATTTGAACGGATGGTGAGCCAATGGGCCCTCGGCGTTCTGGAGGAGGCTCTCAAGAACCTGGCCGTGACTCCGGACGACATCGCACGGGTGGTCGGCCGCTATGTCCAGGCCGAAACCTCGATCGAGGTACGTTTTGAAGGCGGTCGCCTGGTGGTCGCCGGCCTGGAGCGACCCAGCAAGTTGCTGAATCAAGGTGGCGGCGATTTCAGACTCGAATCGAGTCCTGATCTTCACGTGCGGTTCACCGGCGGCGCCCTTCGGGCCGACGCGTTGGTCGTAACAACAGCCGCCGGGTCGCTGACGCTGACACGGGTCCCATAGGTTCAGCGAAGGGGCGTTGGCGAGCTTAGCGCAAAGATAGGGCCCGGGAAGATTAGCCCAAGCCGGGCATCCGTTGCCGGCCGGGATGGCGCGATGACCCGTCCGGTCTCGATCAACGTCGATAG
>JANXXJ010000232.1 GCA_025350665.1 Gemmatimonadota bacterium
AGTGGTTTACAACCCGAAGGCCGTCATCCCACACGCGGCGTCGCTGCGTCAGGCTTTCGCCCATTGCGCAATATTCCCCACTGCTGCCTCCCGTAGGAGTCTGGGCCGTGTCTCAGTCCCAATGTGGCTGGTCATCCTCTCGGACCAGCTACCCGTCGTAGCCTTGGTGAGCCATTACCTCACCAACTAGCTGATAGGCCGCGAGGCACTCCATCGACGCATTGCTGCTTTCACCCCCAAGGCATGCGCCTCAAGGGTCGTACGCGGTATTACCCGGCCGTTGGGCCGGCTATCCCCCACCGTTGGCTACGTTCCTCACGTGTTACGCACCCGTTCGCCACTGAACCATTGCTGGTTCCGTTCGACTTGCATGTGTTAGGCACGCCGCCAGCGTTCGTCCTGAGCCAGGATCAAACTCTCCAATGAAGAATTCGAACAGCTCTTGAACCGAACGACTGGTAAAAATTTCAATCGTCGGAATCACTTTTACGAGATTTGAACCCATCCCCGTCGTAGGCCTCGCGAGCCTCCAACGGATCAAAGGGTCCGCACTTTTCTCTCGATCGATTTCCATCACTTGTCAAAGAGCAGTTCCCGCCAGAACAATTTGGCGGGAGCCCACAATACTATCCTAGTGAGCCCCCACCGTCAAGGCCCTTACGATAGCCCCAAATCCATGTCGGAGCGGAACTTCCGCAAAACTCAACGGTGGGACGGCGAAAATAGATTGCACCCACCCAGCGCGCAACCCCCTGTGACCTTCCCACGCAGGAAGACCGCAGGCCTCAGGACCGCCGCAATCGGCGCCATCCGGACGCCAGGCGCTACCCGGCCACCATTTTCGCCGCCCTGGTCGCCACCGAACGTGCCCTCCTCCAGGTTGGCCGGGCACCCCCCGACTGGGTCGCACACGGACTTGGCGTGGCGATCCTTCGAACTAGCCATTGAACGCTGGAAACCCCCCAAATTGGCCCGTTTCGGCGTTTCTTTGGCCTACTGCGCCCTCTTGACCACCTTCGCCGTCGCCCCCCCCGACCCAACGAACCTGGCTCGGTTTTCATCGATCTCGCCCTTGGCTACCGCCTCCTTCTGGCCCGCCTGCCCTTCGCCTGGGAGATCCGCCGCCGCGACTCCCGGCTGCCGTCGTTCGACCTTGGGACGGCGCTGGCGCCGGTGCTCGTCGCACCCGGCGCGTCCGCGGCCCATGCGCCGGTAGTCCTCGAAAAGGTTGGCGGCGACTCGTGATCGACCACGCCGTGTGGTACTTTCCGGCGGCCGACTCGCTCAGCCGTTCGGCCTCCGGCTCTCTGATCATCCGGCGGCAATGACCAAGACTTTCACTCCCAAACTCTTCACGACACTCGCCGGGTACACGCGGCACCAATTCGGGGCCGACCTCGTCGCCGGCCTGATCGTCGGCGTGGTGGCCCTCCCGCTGTGCATCGCGTTCGCGATCGCGAGCGGCGTCACACCCGAACGCGGGCTGTATACCGGCATCGTAGCCGGCCTGGTTGTCTCGCTGCTCGGCGGGTCGCGGGTGCAGATCGGCGGACCGACCGGTGCCTTCGTCGTGATCGTCGCCGGCATCGTCGCCCGGTACGGCATCGACGGCCTGATCGTCTCGACGTTGATCGCCGGGTTCGTTCTGGTGGCCATGGGGCTCCTCCGGCTCGGCGCCGTCATCAAGTTCATCCCGTTCCCCGTGACCACCGGCTTCACCGCCGGCATCGCCGTGATCATCTTCTCCCAGCAGATCCGGGATCTGCTTGGCCTGTCGATCCCGGCCGTGCCCGCTGAGTTTTTCGGCAAGTGGGCGTCGTACGTCCACTACGCCGGCACCGCCAATGGTTCGACCGTCCTCCTGTCCGCCGCGACGCTGGTCGTCCTGGTGTTCTGGCCCCGGATTTCCACCCGCATCCCCGCCCCGTTCGTGGCTCTGGTCGGCGGAACACTCGCGGCCCACTTCCTTCATCTGCCGGTGGATACCATCGGTTCCAGGTTCGGCGTGATCGACGCGACGCTGCCATCACCGCACTGGCCCCATGTCACGGAACGGATGCTGGTGGACCTGGCGGGGCCGGCGCTCACGATCGCGATCCTGGGGGCCATCGAGTCGTTGCTGTCGGCCGTCGTCGCGGACGGCATGATTGGCACGCGCCATCGCAGCAACATGGAATTGGTCGCCCAGGGCGTGGCCAACATCGCGTCGCCCCTGTTTGGCGGCATTCCGGCGACCGGGGCCATCGCCCGGACTGCCACGAATGTGAAGAATGGCGGGCGCACCCCGGTCGCCGGCGTGGTCCACGCGCTGACGCTGCTGGTGATTACGCTGTTCGCGGGCAAGTATGCGGCGTTGATTCCCATGGCGACGCTGGCGGCGATCCTGGTCGTGGTTGCCTACCACATGAGCGAGTGGAGGACCGTCCGGGCGGAGATCCAGGGCGCGCCGCGCGAGGATAGCGCCGTGCTGATGACCACGTTTCTGCTGACGGTGGTGGTGGACCTGACGGTGGCCATCGCCGTCGGGATGGTGCTGGCGGTCTTCCTGTTCATGAAGCGGATGGCGGATACGACCACCGTCGCCGCCGTGGCCGCCGAACTCCGGCGCGACGACGACCAGGACGATTCGCGCCACGTGGCCCGCCGGGCCCGGGTGCCGCGGGATGTCGAAGTGTACGACGTGAACGGACCGTTCTTCTTTGGTGCGGCCGAGTCTTTCAAGGACGCCCTGCGCTCGGTCAACTGGAAGCCCCGGGCCCTGATCGTCGACATGGAAGACGTGCCGGTGATCGACTCCACCGGCCTGCGGGCGTTGAGTGAAGTGGTTCGGCAGACTCAACTGGAAGGTGTTCGCGTCGTGCTCTGCGATCTGTCGCCGTCCGTCCGGGCCACCATCGCGGGATCACGGCTCGGGGCAGCGCTGGAGGCCGACGGGCTCGGCCTGACATTCGACGATGCGCTTCTGCTGGTCGGCGGCACCGGCGAGCACGGCGCCCCGTCTCCCGTCGCGGCGGCGTAAGTCGCGGGGCGCTGGCCCTCGGCGGGCCGGCGTTCAGCGGCGGTCGGCGTCCGCGGTGGCGTTCAGGTCGAAGCGCGGAATGAAAGCCAGGAAACGGACGCCGCTGTCCCGGACAAACTCGTAGTGGCCTTCCATGTGGCCGTTCGGGCTCTTGAGGATACAGTAGCTCTGATATTCGTGAACCCGGCCGGCCTCGAGCCGCGGCTGCTCTCCGACCACGCCGTCTCCCTTGACCTCATGATCTTCGCCGAGCCCGACGGAATCATGAATCCGCCAGAGCCGGGTCAGCAGTTTGGCCGGCTCGGTGCCAACGTTCTCGATCCGGACCGAGTAGGCAAACACGAAATGACCGAGAGACGGCCGCGACTGCCCCGGCAAATAGGCTGGGCGAACGGTGATCCGGATGCTTTCCGTGATGCGGTAGTAGAACGCCGACATTCGCCCGTTCCCCGGCTTATTCACGGCGTGAGCTCACGCCGGCGCGGTTCAAGCCGGATGATCCACAGCCCGTTATACATGTCGTTGACGTAGGCCAGTCCGTCCTTCGGATTGACCACGACGCCCCAGGTCATCGCCGCGTTCTTGACGAAGCCGTCCATGTCACCCGTGTTCACGTGCGCCATCTCGCGGCCCTGGGCCCGGAGATCGCCCTTGAGTTCGCCGGACACATCGAAGGCGCGAAAGCCGCCATTATAGGCGCCCATATACAGCGTGTCGCCCGCCACCCACACATTGTGCACGCCCCCGAACTCAGGCTCATACCAGGCAACCGACTTGGGGTGCTCGAGATCGGAGACGTCAACCACCTGCATCCGTCCGTAGGCTCGGCCCGCGGCGGCGTCCTTGGCGCCCTTCACACCACTGGCCGGGAAGACTTCATCGGCGATGAAGACGTAGTTCTTGTGGCGCCAAGCCGTGTGCGTACCGCGGATGAATCCCGGCCCGCCGGCGGCCTCGACATCGCGATAGAGCGCGTTCAGATCATATTTGAACTGGCTCACCAGCTGCGGATGCGAGGGGCTCCCGCCCTTGATGCCGTTGCCGACGTCGAGAATCACGAGGCCGTCGTTCCAGTAGGCCGCATACAGGAGACCGTTCTGCACATCGATGTCATGGAGCGACCGGCCCGCATCGGGGCGGTCGGTCTTCCACACGGCCACTTCCCTGGGGTTGGTCGGATCGTTGATGTCGACCACGTGGAGCGCACCGGTTCCGTCATTGGTGAGGTAGACGTGGGTGCCGTACTTGGCCTGCTGATAGACGAAGGAGGAGTGGACCCCGGCCGTGACGGTTTCCTTGAATTCGGAAATCACCTTCGGGTGGGCCGGGTCTTCGGTGGAGGCGATGACGATCCCGTTCTTGCGATCGGACGCGCCTTCGCGGGTGAACACCAGATACTTGCCGTCGGGCGTGGACATCACGTCGTTCACCCGCCGGGTGTTGGTGACGATCGAGTCCGTCACGGTCGGCTTGCTGGGGTCACTGAT
The DNA here is from genome assembly GCA_025350665.1 of Gemmatimonadota bacterium. Classification (GTDB taxonomy): domain Bacteria; phylum Gemmatimonadota; class Gemmatimonadetes; order Gemmatimonadales; family GWC2-71-9; genus SHZU01. The sequence continues at coordinate 4,507 of JANXXJ010000232.1, forward strand.
GTCGATCGCGTAGAGCACATCCCCGCCCGACCCCGAGCCGAGGTAGGCATATTTGCCGCTCGGATGAATCCACACTTCCTCCGTGGTGAACCGGGTCCGGGGCAATCGCCCGACCACGGTGGCCGGCCGGCGGACGTCCCGAGGCTTCAGCGTAACGGTCCCTTCGGCCGACCGGCTGCCGAAACTGGCGGTGATCAGATAGGTCCCCGGTTCGTAGCCGATGAAGGCACCGTCGGCGTAGATCATTCCCTGGCCCGGGGAAAAGCTCCACTGCGGGGTAAAGCCGGTGACCTCGCGGCCGGCCCGGTCGGTCGCCACGAGCTTGAGGCGTACGACGTCGCCGGTCTTCGCCTCCGTCATGTCGGGTGAAAGTTTGAGACCGGTGATCGTGTTGGGCTGCACTTTGAGCGAGAACGATTGCTCGGCCGCCCCCATCCTGGCCGTGATCCGGGCGGTGCCGGCGGCGCGGGCTTCGACGATGCCGTCACCGCGGACCGATGCAATTGCCGGGGCGGCACTCGACCACGCCACCGTCTCGGCACGGGGATCGCCGGTCCTGGAATAGCCCCTGGCCTCGAACCTGAGCCGCTGACCGACCAGGATGGACGCTACGACCGGCGTGACCGCGACCCGAACGGCGGGGCCGGCCACCATCGTGACCTTGATGATTTCCCGGAGGGGACGGGTCCCGGGCACGAGCGCGGTGGCCATGACGGTGAACGACCCGGTTGCGCCGGACTCGACCAGGCCCTCAGGCGTCACGGAGGCCTCGAAACGCCCACCCTGGCCAAAGAAGCTGACCCTGGCTCCCGGCACCGGCTTGCCGGCCGAGTCGAGCGGCGTTGCGACCAGGCGCAGCGTATCCTGGGCATTCATGGTGACGTTGTTGCCGGGCGAAATCAGCAAGCGAGCGATGGGGCTCGCCGGCAACTGAGTCGGGACCGGCTGCTGAAGGGCCAGGACAGCGACAAGAGCAAAAATCACAGTGGCAGTCCTTGCTAGGTGTAGTTCAACTGGTTGGCGGGTTAAAGCCTTGGCCCGCCTCGATCCACGAACTGAAGTACTTCGAGTCCTCGATCGGGAGCGCCTGCCGGGCTGTCTTGAGCGGCCGGAACGTGTCGACCATCACGGCCAGCTCGTTGGTTTCCTTCGCCCCGATACTCGCTTCCATACGGCCCGGGTGGGGACCGTGAGGAATTCCGTCCGGGTGCAGGGTGATCGACCCGTACTCGATGCCCTTGCGGCTCATGAACTCGGTCGACGCGTAGTAGAGCACCTCGTCGGAGTCCACGTTGCTGTGATTGTACGGCGCCGGGATGGCATCGGGATGAAAATCGTAGGGCCGGGGACAGAACGAGCAGACCACGAATCCGTCGCCCTGGAAGGTCTGGTGAACCGGGGGTGGCTGATGGATCCGGCCGACGACGGGCTCGAAGTCGTGAATATTGAACGCCCACGGGTAAAACATGCCGTCCCAGCCGACCACGTCGAACGGATGGTGGTCGAGAATGAATTCGTTCAGTCCGTGATGCTGCTTGACAATGACCTGGAAGTCGCCGACTTCATCGTGGGTTACAAGGTCGGTGGGGACGCGGAAATCCCGTTCGCTGTACGGGGCGCCCTCGACGATCTGCCCGAAGTCGTTGCGGTAGCGGGTCGGGGTCCTGACGTAGCCCCGGCTTTCGACGATCAGAAACCGGTGCGGCACCGGATCAAGCCGGTAGCGATGCATGATGCCGCGATGCACGACCAGATAGTCCCCTTCCCGGTATGGCAGGTTCCCGAATTGCGACTCGAGGACACCGCTGCCCTGACTCACGTACACGACCTCGTCAGCCTGGGCGTTCCGGTAGAAATGGCTGTCGGCCTGGGTGGGCCGGGCGAAGAGGATGGCGCAGTCGTCGTTGAACAGGAGGGGAACGCGGTCGAGCGTCGGGCTGCCTCCCTCGGCAAGCTGGGCCGTTCGGAAGTGACGATGCTTGAAGGTCGGATCAGGGTCGACCTCATAGGCCGTCTCCCGCAGGCGGCGCAGGGACTTGATCGTCGTCGGAGGCCGGAGGTGGTAGAGGAGCGCCGAGGGCCCGGTGAAACCCTCGTTGCCCAGGAGCTGCTCCTGATAGATCCTGCCGTCCGGCCGCCGAAACACGGTGTGCCGTTTCGGTGGCACTGAACCAAGTCGGTGATACACCGGCATTACAGATTCCCCCGGAGGGCCTGTTCCCGTTCGATCGACTCGAAGAGCGCCTGGAAGTTGCCCTTGCCGAAACTCTGGGCGCCTTTGCGTTGAATGATCTCGAAGAACAGGGTCGGCCGGTCCTGGACCGGCTTGGTAAAGATCTGGAGGAGATACCCCTCGTCGTCGCGATCGACCAGGATGCCGAACTCCCTGAGCGGCGAGATATCCTCATCGATCTTCCCGACCCGATCGAGCAGCGTATCGTAGTAACTGGCCGGGACCGACAGGAACTCGACGCCGCGGGCCCGGAGGGCGCTCACCGTTTCGACGATGTTCCTGGTCTCCATCGCGATGTGCTGCACCCCGGGACCGCCGTAAAAATCGAGATACTCTTCAATCTGGGATTTCTTCTTGCCCGACGCCGGCTCGTTGATCGGAAACTTGATCCGTCCGTTGCCATTCGACATCACCTTGGACATCAACGACGAATATTCCGTGCTGATGTCCTTGTCGTCGAAGGACAGGAGATTGAAGAATCCGAGGACTCGCTCGTAGAACCCGACCCAATCATTCATCCGACCCAGTTCGACATTGCCGACGCAGTGATCGACGTGCTGGAGCCCGACCGGGGCCGGAGCGAACGGCGATGCCACGGCGACGAACCCCGGCAGGAAAAGGCCACGGTAATTGGTCCGCTCGACCAGGGTGTGGATGGTATCGCCGTAGGTCCTGATCGACGCCGTCACGACTTCGCCGTGCTCATCCTTGAGAACGACCGGCGCCAGCACCGGCTCCGCGCCACGTTCAAGGGCCTTGACGAACGCCGAGCGGGCATCGTCGACCCAGAATGCCAGGTCCCGAACGCCATCGCCGTGCCTGGCCACATGCGCGGCCACGTCACCTTCGGGACCGAGGGCCGAGGTGAGGACGAACCGGATCTTGTTCTGCTGCAACAGGTAGCTGGCTCGGTCACGGACCCCGGTTTCGGGTCCGCGGTAGCCAACGAGCTGGAAGCCGAACGCCGCCCGATAATAGACCGCAGACTGTTTGGCGTTGCCGACGTAGAACTCGATGTAGTCGGTGCCGTTGATGGGGAATGTGTCGTGCGCCGTTTCGGGCAGAACCTGGGTCGCCATGAATAGTCTCCGAATAGAACTGCCCGAAATCTATGTCAGGAAAGGCTCTACGCTATCCCGCCGCTATCCCGGCAGCCCGGGTCCAGCCGCAGCATCAATCCGGAGTCTCGTAGGATCGTCCCTGAGCCGAACCTTGACCCGCGCCACCAGCACGGCGGCCACCACGACGAGTCCGACCACCAGGCCCCACCAGAGCCCGCGGGGGCCAAGGTGCCGATGGAAGCCAAGCCAGAGACTGATCGGGAGCCCGATCAGATAGTAGCCGGCAAGATTGACCAGGACGGGAACCCGGGTGTCGCCGATCCCTCGGAGCACCCCCAGGGCCACCGCCTGGGTACCATCGAAGATCTGAAACACCCCGGCCAGCGGGATCAGCACCGCTGAGACGGCGGCGACGGCTGGGTCCGGCGAATAGGCCTCCGCGAGCAGGCGCGGGATCGCAATGAAGACCGAGGCCGTGACCGCCATGAACGATGCGCCGACGATCAACGCTGCCGCGGCCACCCGACGAGCATCGTCAGGCCGGCCGGCACCGACGGCCCGCCCCACCAGGACGGACGCCGCACCACCGATCCCGAACGGCACCATAAAGGTGATCGCGGCCAGATTCAGGGCCACCGTATGTCCAGCCACGGCCGCCGCCCCGACGCGCCCCATGAGCAGGCCCACTCCGCCGAATACGCCGTACTCGAAAAGGATCTGGAAGCCGATCGGGAGCCCCAGGGCGAACATCCGGCGGAGCGGGTCCCAGGCGGTCGTCTCGGGCCGCCAGGGCCTGAGGTAGGGCCGGAGGTGGCGCCAGGTGAGACCAAGCAGCCCCAGCGCCATCACCCATCGGCTGATCGTCGTCGCCAGGGCGGAGCCGGCAACACCGAGCGGCGGAGCGCCGAGATTCCCGAAGATGAAGACCCAATTCAGAAAGAAATTGAGCAGGTTGGCCAGCACGATGGTGCCGATAACGGGGCGGATCTTCCCCAGCGCCTGGAGCCCTTCCCGGAGCGCCATGAACGCGAAGTACGGGAAGATGCCCGCCACGATGACCCGGGCGTAGGACGCGGCCAGCGGCACCACGGCGGCCGGCTGACCGGCCCACGTCAGGACCCGGGCCACGGGCAGCAGACCAAGCGACGTTGGGACGGTGACCAGCAACGCGATGACCAGCCCGCGTTGGAGCCCCCGGGCGATTCCCGCGTGGTCGTTGGCCCCATAGGCCTGGGATATCACCGGATCGAGCACGGCGATCGTGCCCATTCCGATCGTGCTTACGGCGAAGAACCAGATGTTGGCGACTGCGGTCCCGGCCAGGGCCTCCGCCGACAGCCGGCCGACCATGGCGGTGTCGACCACCCCCATCAGCATCAGTCCGACCTGCACCGATGCCATCGGGACCGCAAAGGCGAGCAGGGCTCGAAAATCCGAATGGGTGGGACGTTTCATTCGGCCGAGCCGCTAGAAGCGCCAGAGATAGGTGACCTTGGCAACCCCGCCCTGAGCGGACGTACGCAGCGGGAGGAGCAGGTCGGCATCCGCCCGGGTCGACCAGCCGATCTGGACACTCTGTCCCGGGTGGATCAGGTAGGTCGCCAGGACGTCCGTCCTGAACACATCTCCCTTCTGAGCGAGGGCCCCGGAGCGTTGATAGAATCGCTCGAAGCGATACTCGGCGATGAGCCGGAGGCCAAGGCGCCGGCTCATTTGCAGTTGGGTCTTGATCCGCGGGATTGCCGACTCGGCGTAGAGGCTTTCCCGCTCGCGGGTGGCGGACCGCCGCCAGACCCGGGCGCCGTTCATATCGAAGCCGATCTTGAGCGGCGCAATCGGGCGGACCGACAGGTTCACGGACCCGGTTACGAAAAAGCTCGGCGACGAAGGGCCCGATTCAACCACGTCGGAATAGATCACTTCTTCCCCGCCCCGAACGAACACGCTCCAGCCGAACCCGCGCAGGGCCTCGGATGACAGGAAGATGAAACCGCGGTCGAGGTTCGGAAAATCGATCGAATCAAACCGCAGGAATGACCGAGTGTATCCGAAACTCACGTCGGTCGCGGCCGGTAGCTTGAAGTCGAGGAAACTGGACACCAGGCGATCGGTGTGATGCCCGAGGGCCCCGATTTGATCGGGGCGATCATGATCGTAGGCCTCCTCGAACCGGATCTTGGGCTGGATGGACCGGAAGAATCCGGTCGACTGCCAGCGATACGAGAAGTACCCGGAGGCCATCGCGTAGTCGGCACGAGGCGTGAAGCCCAGCGGCGTTTCGAACTCCGGCGTGATGTCCACCACGCCGAATCCGGCCCCGATGTGTCGCGTGGTATAGTCGAGCGAGGCCTGGACCGCGGTGCCCTGGTGGCGCTCATGATTTTGCGAGGTCAACTCGTCGGGCAGACTGTCCAGCGCCGCCTGCAACTTGCCGGGGTCGCTGATTCGGGACGCCAGGGTGCGGCGAACTCGGCCGTACAGGTCGGGCTCCTCGGTGCGACTGCGAACCGCGAGGAACCGAAACACCGTATTGGAGCCAAACCGGAGGCGACTGTCTACCGACCCGGTCACGCCGTATCCGTCGCCAAAGCGGCGGCCCGTGATGGCGGCGCCCACGAACCCGTCGGCGAGGACATCGAGCTTGGCCCGGGCGATGCCGGAGCGCGCGTCGCCGGTCGGGAACGGGTCGAGCGCCGACGGCGACACGCCCCCGACGGCGAAGCCGGGGTCGTAGTCCCGCGCCGCATCGAGACCGCCGAGCACGCCGACGGAGAGCTTGCCGATCTTGCCGGTCAACTTGAGACCGGCATCGGGATCCACGATCCGGCGCGAGTAGAACACGTTGACCGGGGGCGTGAAGAATCCCGGATCCTGCCCGGGCGCGGGGAACCGGGTGAGAAAGATGTCCGTCCCTTCGAGGAAGAACGGGCGCCGCTCCGGAAAGAAGAGAGCGAATCGGTTGTTGATTTCGAGCTGGCCCGCGTCGGCCTCGATCTGCGAAAAGTCGGGGTTCCAGGTTCCATCGAGGGTCAGGTTCGGCGTGATGCCGTATTTGAAGTTGGCGCCGAACTCGCTGGTGGTATGGCTCGGGTCGAACGGGTTCGCCAACGCGGGCCGGATCCGGTTGGTCCGGCCCACGACGGACGGGTTCACCTCGAAGGCGCTCGCGCTGCCGATGTCGCGAATGCCGGTGAGGGTGATCATCTGGCAGAGATCACAGACCAGGTCCCGACTCCTGGGCCAGGGCGAGTCCTTCGCCCCGTCGCGGCCATAGGTCCGCTGGAGTGAGAAACCCCATCGTTGTTCCGCGGCCTTCGGATATCGAAGTGACTTGAAGGGAATCGCCACTTCGATCGTGTACCCGTCTTCCGCCACCTTGCCCGCAGCATCGAAGATCCCGTCCCACTCTTCGAACCCGGTCCCTTCGACGTTGAGCCCGTCGCCCTGAATACCGATCGGGTTGACCGCAAGGGAATAGGCCCGCCGTCGAGAGTCGGTCGGATCGAGGCTGATCCCGATCCAGTCCTGGCTCTGCATGATGACGTTGTCCCGCTCGTGCAGCCCGTAACGAATCTTGCCGGGTGCGTCCTTGGCCTGGATCGCGATATAGAGCGCCGTCTGGTCGTAGGCGATGTAGGCGACGGTCGGCCCGTGCGGTGTGCCGTTGTCGGCCGGATCGGTCTGGAACCAGTGGTCGAGCACGGCCGCGGTCCGCCACATCGGTTCGTCCAGTACGCCGTCGATGACCGGTCGCTGCGTCACCCGCGGGACTGCAAGCTCGCGCCCCGCCGTTGACGACTGCGCCTCGGCCGGCGCGGCCCAGACCAGAGCGGCCGCGGCGAGGAGTTCAATGGGGTATTTCACAGCCCGCTAAGATAACCGGCTGGGGTCTAGCGACGGGTCTTCAGTTCGGGAAAGTCCTCCTCGGCAAACGCCATGGCCCCGGTGCCCGGCTGCTGCCGTTCGCGAAGGCGCAGTTCGACCCGACGAATCTTCCCGGAGATGGTCTTGGGCAACTCGCCGAATTCGATCCGGCGAATCCGCTTGTACGGCGGAAGCCGGGACTGCAGAAAGCTGAAAATATCGAAGGCCAGGTCGCGACCCGGCACGAAGCCGAGGCGGGTGACGACGAAGGCCTTCGGCACGACGAGCCGGACCGGGTCCGGGCTCTCGACCACGGCGGCCTCGGCCACCGCCGGATGTTCGATCAGGACGCTCTCCAGCTCAAAGGGGCTCAGCCGGTACCCGGAGCTCTTGAAGACATCGTCCGTTCGACCGACATAGGTGATATACCCGTCGGCATCACGCACGGCGACATCGCCGGTTCGGTAGAAGCCCTCCTCCCGCGCCCGGGTCATCCGGGCCGGGTCGTCGAGATACCCCTCCATCAACCCCGCCGGTTCCGGCGCGAGCGCCACGGCGATCTCGCCGTCCCCTGCCTCCGCCGCCCCTTCGCCCGCGGCGAGCGGCCGCAACTCGACCTGGTAGCCCGGCGCCGGTAGTCCCATCGAACCGGTTCTGACCGGTTGTCCCGGAAAATTGCCGACCAGCAGCGTGGTTTCGGTCTGCCCGTAGCCTTCTCGGATGGTCAGCCCCCACGCCGCCCGAACCTGCTCGATCACTTCCGGGTTCAGGGGCTCGCCGGCCGACACACATTCCCGGAGCCCGGTGCGGCTCCCCTCGAGGTTCTCGTTGATCATCATCCGCCACAATGTGGGCGGGCCGCAAAAGACCGTGGCGTCCGCCGCGATCAAGGTGTCGATCACGGCCCGGGGATCTGCCTTCGGGAGGTCGAAGACCACAATCGTGGCGCCCGCGCTCCAGGGCGCGAAGAAGCTCGAGTAGGCGTGTTTGGCCCATCCCGGCGAACTGATGTTGAGAAGGCGGTCCCCGGGCCGAAGGCCGAGCCAGTACATCGTCGACAGGTGACCGACCGGGAAACTCCGGTGGGTATGGATCACCAGCTTCGGCTTGGCCGTGGTGCCCGACGTGAAATACAGGAGGAGGGGATCCACGCCTCGGGTCACGCCGACATCGACGAGCGTCGGCGAGGCCTGGGCGACCGATTCATACGGGATCCAGCCGGCGATCGACGGACCCACGGACAACCGGACCCCGTCGGACCCCAGGTCCCCGATCTTCGCGACGCCGTCCGCATCAGTGACGACGTGCCGGGCCCGTCCCCTCGCAAAGCGATCTTCCAGGTCGGCCCGGGCGAGCTGCGGTGTCGCTGGTATGATCACGACGCCCAGCTTCATCGCGGCGAGCATCGTCTCCCAGAGCGCCACGACGTTGGGCAGCATGATCAATAGTCGATCCCCGCGCCGCACGCCGCGTTCGCG
>JANXXJ010000250.1 GCA_025350665.1 Gemmatimonadota bacterium
CTGCCCCGCCGGCTCGCCGTAGACGTACATCATCATCGGGTACTGCCGGGTCGAGTCGAAATCCTGCGGCTTGATCATCCAGCCGTCGAGCACCACGCCGGCGCCGACGTCCACTTTGAAGAACTCGACCGGCGGCTTCGGGAGGACCGCCTGGATCGCCGCTCGCCGCAGCGTGTCGTCGATCATCGTCCGGATCGAGGCGTGCCTGGGCAGTGATACCAGATCGGTGGTCGGCGGCGTGTTGGCGGTGGAGTAGGTATGGAATGCCCACCGGGAATCGGGCGAGACGTCGTAGCGATGGGTGCCGGGCTGCGTGACCGGGCTCACTCGTTCCGCGGCGCCCTTGCCGTCGAGCCGGGCCCGGTAGAGATAGCGCTGAGTGGCATTGTCCGGGGACGCAATGAAGTAGACCAGGCCCTGGGCCTCATCCACGGACTCGACACGGACGACGTCGTACCCGCCGGTCGTGACTAGCGTCATCGTCGCGCCGTCGCGGCTCACGCGATAGAGATGCCGCCAGCCGTCTCGTTCGCTGGGCCAGAGGAATTCCTTCCCCTGGGCCAGCCAGGTGAGGTCGTCGACGACGTCGACCCAGGCGTCGTCGCGCTCGGTCAGGGCCACGGTCGCGCGGCCGGTCTGGGCCTCGGCGAACACGACCTTGTTGGTGTTCTGGAGCCGGTTCATGCGCTGGATGACGACAGTAGTCGGGCCGGCCCACTCCATTCGCGGGATGTAGTTCAGGCGCGGATCGTCGGGGACGTCGATCCAGGTGGTCCGGCCGCCACCGGTGGAGACCACGCCCACGGTCACGGCGGAGTTGGCGCTCCCGACCTTGGGGTACTGGATCGGGGTGACGATCGGGTACAGCGAATCGGTGTCGTTGATCAGCTTGAACGTGCCGACACCGGTCATGTCGAAGTGCCAGTAAGCGATCCACGCCCCGTCCGGCGACCAGCGGAACGCATCCCGGAGGCTGAACTCCTCTTCGTAGACCCAGTCGGTCATGCCGTTCACGTGCAGCGAGTCGGCGCCGGAGGTGAGCTTGGTGATGACCCCATCGGCAAGCCGCTCGACATAGATCTCCCCCTGGCGCACGTAGCCGACGCGGTCCCCGGTCGGGGCGAGCTTGGCGTACATCAGGCTCGACGGCGGGGCGTAGGGTCCGCCGAGTTTCTTCAGCGTCCTGGTGGTGCGGTCGAGGAGCCAGTAGTCGCCCCGGGTATTCTGGCGCCAGACTCGTTCCGAGTTGGCAAAGATCAGGACCTGCCGTCCGTCGGCGGAAACGGTGTAGTCCTCGATGGCGAGCGGCGCCGGCTGACCGCTCGGCCTCAGGTCGGCGGCGGCGACCAAGACGTTGCGGGTGCCGGAGGCGGTCTGATACCGGACGATATCGAGCCCACCCGGCGTCTCCTTCGAAGGCTCGATCGTCAGGTAGGCCGCCCCGCCTTCGGTCCACTGCACCGGTCCGAATCGTTGCCGGGCGCCGAACTCGTTGGTGGCGAAGACGCGTCGCACCATGTCGGTGAGCGGGGCGGGGACCTGCGAGACAGCCGGGGCGGCGAACAGGCCGAGCAGGACACAACTGGTGGTCAAGGCGCGCATCGGTGCCGTTGAATGGAAGACGCCGTAATGTGGGCCGGAAGGCCGGCGGAGGGAACTGCCCCCGCTAGATTCGGGGCGTGAAACCCTCATCCCCAACGCGATACCTCATTCCCTGCCGCTCGGGCAAGCACCAGGTGGCCCTCGATCCCCGCCGGTTCTGGCGGCCGGCGGCGTGTCCGGCCTGCCAGGAGCCGGTGGATCGTTGGCGCTTCCACCGGCTCGTGCTGTGGCTTGGCGGCCGAGCCCCCTGGTCCCGCCTCCGGGTGGGGCCTGTGATTGAACTCAATCCGATCGAGGGGGTCGCGATCCTCTGGGGGCTGGGGATCGTCGTGGTGACCACCCTTCTCCACGTTCTGGGCGACGAGTGGTGGCCCGCCACGATCCTGCTGTTCATCGGGCGCTGGCCGTGGGTCCTGCCGGGCGCGCCGTTACTGATCCTGGCGGCGCTGGTCCGGCGGCCACGCACCGTGGCGATCCTGGCGGTTCCGCTTCTGATCGGGCTGTTCGGGATCATGGATCTCAACTTGGGGCTGGGCCGGCCGGTCGACCGGTCCGATCCGGGCTCTCGCGTCCGGGTCGTGACATTCAACATGGAGGGCAATGCGGCCGCCAAGCGTCTGACCGAGCTGATCCGGACCTGGCGGCCGGATGTGGTCGCGATCCAGGAGTGCGGCGGCGATGTCCGCGACCGGGTCCGCCGAATGCCGGGGTACCAGGGCGATGTCGGCGTGACCTGTCTGCTGTCCCGTTTCCCGATCATCCGGGCGGATTCGCTGGCCCGCGAGGACGTGCAGGCGGCCGGTGGATCAGCGTGGGCAAAGCGGTACCGGCTCCAGGGACCCCGGGGCGAGTTTGATCTGACGAACCTCCACCTTGATACCCCGCGGAAGCCGTTCGAGGCACTGATGCAGGGGAAGCATGACGCGATCGAGGCGATCAAGGGGAAGACCTTGATGCGGGATATCGAATCGCGGTTGGCGCGGCGGTGGGTCGACGCGGGCCCAGGGCCCCGTCTCGTGGCCGGCGATTTCAACATGCCGGACGAGAGCGCCATCTTCCGGCGGAACTGGGGCGACCTGGCCGACGGGTTCGATCGGGCCGGGTTCGGCTTCGGATACAGCCGGCTCAACGGGTGGATCCGGATCCGGATCGATCACGTGCTGGCCGACGACCACTGGGTGGTCAAGTCCGCCCGGCTGTTGCCGGACTACGGCTCGGATCACCTGCCGGTGATGGTGGAGTTCGAGCTCAAGACGCCCTGACCCAGGATCACAGGGCGGCCAGGTTCGCCTGGCGGCGGCCCAGCCAGACTGAAATCACCAGCCAGATCCCGGCCAGCGGTACCGCGGCGAAAGCGGTGCCGGCGAGCCCGAGTCCCACGGCGGCCATGCCGGCCATGCTCCACGCGCCCACCTGATCGCCGCTCCGATAGACGAAGGTGTCGATGAAGTGCTTGGCCTTGTACTTGTCCTCCCGGGTCAGGACGGTGTAGAGCACCTCCCGGGTCGGCCGGGCCACGGCGTATTCGCCTGAACGCCGTAGCACCTGGAACGCCACGAATACACCCACGGTCGGGGCGAAGCCCAGGGTAATGAACCCGGCGATCGTCAGCAGCGGGAGCAGCGCCAGCATGACCGAAACGCCCAGCCACTTCATCAGCCGCCCGGTCAGGAACAGCTGGGTGACCAGCGTAACCGAGTTGACCGCCAGGTCGAGCCGGGCGAAGAAGGCCGTCTGCATGGCGCGGTCGGGGAAGGTCCGTTCGGCGATCTGGGCCTGCTGGAAATAGAGGATGGTCGAGCCGACCGTGAACAGCATCATGTAGAGGCAGATGTTGAGCAGGTAGGGTGACTTCATCACATGGCTGATCCCGGCCAGCGTCTGCCCGCCGATCAACGGCTCGGCGTCATTGGCGTCCTGTCGCGCCGCGGGCGCCGCCCGGTTGAGCTGGTGAACGCACTGCACGGCCAGCTCGAGCAGCAGCGCCGAGGCGACGAACAGGGTGATCGGGCTCACGGCCCGGGCCAGGGTCGCGGTGACCGCCGCGCCGGCAATCCCGCCCAAGGTGCCGCCCACGCCGATGAACCCGAACAGGCGCTTGGCCTGGTCGGTGCGAAACACATCCACCATGAAGGCCCAGAACACCGACACGACAAACAGGTTGAACACGCTGGTCCAGACGAAGAACACCCGACCGACCCACACCAGGTTGGTTTCGGGGACCGTCTTGAACAAGGCAACGAAGATCAGGATGTTGGCGATGAAGAACCGGTTCGAAAGCGTGATGAACCGATTCCGGGGGAGCCGCGCCACCAGGGCCGCGAACGGCGGATGGATCAGCAGCGTGCTAAGCAGCGTGCCGGTGTAGAGCCAGGGCAGATTCCTGGTACCGCCGGCAACGCCCATCTGCTCCCGGATTGGCCGCATGATGAACCAGGCGGCCAGCAGGCAGAAGAAATAGGCGCATGCCAACAGCATCGGGCGGACCTCTTCCGCCCGGACATCAACAACCTTCTGAAGCAGCCGGACGGCGGCGCCGCCCGGCTGGGTCTGGTCTGCGGCCGTCAGGTGCCCTGCCTTGCGTGCCAGGCCTTGAGGATCTCGGCCTCCCGATCCGCGGCAAGCCCGGACTTCATTTTGGCCTGCTGGTCGGCGGGGCGGGCCTTGTGCCACTCCAGTGTTTCGGTGGCGGTCACGGCCAGGGACCGGAAGGTCAAGCCGGCGGCGACGGCCTTGGCGATGTTGGCCTTGCCCCAGTAAAGAAAATCACCGGCCGGGGGAATCCAGACCGGCAGGTCGGCCCAGGGACGGACCTTCTGCTCTTCGAGGAATTTGGCGTCGGTCCAGGTAAAACGGATATCGAGGCTTCCCGGCATCGCCCCGCGGATCCCGGCCAGCATCTCGGACACATTGAGGGGTGACCGCGGGCCGGTGGCATTGTAGATCCCGTACTGCCGGGCCTCGCACATCCGGATCGTCCACTCGGCCAGATCGCGGGCGTCGATGATCTGGGCCGCGTCGGTCGGCGCGCCCGGGGCCAGCACCTCACCGCCCCGCGCGATCCGGACCGGCCAATAGGTGAACCGGTCGGTCTCGTCCCCCGGACCGACGATCAGGCCCGGGCGAATCACGGTCACCTTGCCCGGATACCATTTCTCGGCTTCCTGCTCCGAGAGCACCTTCATGGCTCCGTAGTTCTTCATTTCCTCGTTGGCCGGATCCGGCATGGTGGCGAGCCGGGCATGCTCGTCCATGTTCGCCGTATCCCACTTGTCGTACACCGACAAGGTCGAGATGAAGACGTACTGCTCGGCGCGGCCCTTGAGGATTTCGCCGGCGGTCCGGACCCAGCGGGGGAAGGTGGTCGGGTTGTCGATGATCACGTCCCAGGTCGCGCTGCCCTTGAGGGCGTCGAGCTGGCCGTTGCGGTCACCGACCAGGTGCTTGACCCCCTTGGGGAGATCGGCTTGGCGCTTGCCGCGGTTGAACACCGTGACCTTGTGTCCCCGGGCGACGGCATAGCGGACCTGATGGGGCCCGGTGAACCCGGTTCCGCCGAGGATCAGGATGTTGAGCGGCTTCCCCTGGCGGGGCGGGTCGTTCCAGGCCAGCAGCCGCCGAGGAAGACCAAGAGACAGGGCGCTGCCCGCGGCCGTGACCGTCTGGACGAAATCCCGCCGAGATTCGCTGCTCATGAGAAGATCCGCAAAAAAAGGTTCGGACGCGTGGAGGTCGATTGCAAGGTAGTGGTGCCCGGGTCAGTGATCCAGAACGGGCAGAATCACGTGACTCGGATACGCGGCGGTGTGATGGACCGCCATGTTGCCGATCACCGTTTCCGTCACGTGGGCCTCGTGTTGCCCGGTGTTGGAGTTCGGGAACGAGTAGTTGTCGAGCGCATTCATCACCGCGATCCGAATGCGGTGGCCTTTGGCGAACCGGTTGGCGATCGACCGGATCCCGATCTCGTACTTGATGACGTCCGCCGGGTTGCCGGACAGCAGGTGCTCGGCCTGGAAGTTGGTCCCGAAGATGTGGTGCTGCGGATCGGCGTTGTCCCGGAACCGGGCCCGGACCGCGCCCTGGGTGATGCGGTGGGACCGGCCCTGGGGGTCCACGTCCGAGATGTGGACCCACCAGTCGGTGTCCTTCACGTCGGTGGAGGCGTAGATGACGGCCGTCAACTCGCCGGCGATGGTGACATCATGATCGAGCGGCGCCGACGTGAACGTCGCGACGTCGGGCCGGCCCTCGATGTCCTTCATGTCCCATGGAAAGTCCTGCACGTCTTCCCAGCGGAGCATCTGGTCGAAGCTCACCCAGTTGGGAGGCGGGTTCTTCGGATCGTATTGGTAGCGATCGGTCGGCTCGTCGGCGGCCGCGGGCGCCGGGGTCAGCGTGCCTGACGTGGCCAGGCGGGCCGCGTCTCCGTCGCTGTGGAGATACCAGGTTTCCCGACGGGCCTCCTTCGGCGGCCAGGCCGATGCCGTGCGCCACTCGTTGGCCCCGAGGACGAAGTAGGTTGCCACGGCGCCAGCGACTCCGTCTCCCATGCCCTTGAGGAAATGATCGTACCAGCGCTGCTTCTCAAGCCAGACGTCGCTCCGGACGGCGTCGTTTCCGAACCGATACCCGTTCAGCATCCGGTCCGCGTTGTAGCCGTGTTTCCACGGCCCGATAATGAGATGCTGGGGCCCGACGCCGTAGCGGCTCATCATGGCCCAGTTGCTTTCGGTCCCGGGAAAGTCATCATCCCACCAGCCGCTGATCATCAGGGCGGAGAGGTTTCGCGGCTGGGTTCCACGATACCAGTCCTGCCTGGCCCAGTAGTCGTCGTTGGTGCTGTGCTCGACCATTTCATCCCACTGTGGCAGGTTGTGGCCCAGGGCGAAATTGTCCAGGTCGGTCAACGGCCGGTGATGGAGGACTTCGGTCCAGGTCCGGCCGGGGGCGAGCTGCTGCTCCAGCATCCAGAACATGTAGAAGGCCATCCCTTCCACGAACGTGCCGGCCATGTAGGGCTGATCACTGAAGGTCGTCCCCATCGAGCTCTCGGGAATCAGGCACTTGAGCGCGGGGTTCGCGGCCATGGCGGCGGCCCACTGGGTGTACCCCACGTACGACCCGCCCTGCATGCAGATTTTTCCCGCGGACCAGGGCTGCCGGGTGATCCACTCGATGGCTTCAGCGCCGTCGGCTGGTTCGTTGATGACCGGCTGCCAGATACCCTCGGACCGGTTGGCCGGGTCGGTGAACGAGGTGCCGCGCGTGGACTGGAACACCACCGCGTACCCCCGGGCGGCGTAGTGCCAGAATGAGCCGATCAGATGACCGATGCCGTACGGGGTCCGGAAGAACACCACCGGGAAAGGGCCTTTCGCCGTCGGGCCGTCCGGCAGGTAGACCAGCGTGGCGAGCCCGACGCCGTCCTTCATCGGCACCATCTGCTTACCCAACGAGCGGTAGCCGTAGAGCGGCTGGGAGATCTCAGGCGCCCGCCATTGGCCGACAGTGGTGAAATTCTCGTAGCCGCGGCGCACCAGAACGTAGTCTGTGCCGGGATCGATGGCGGCCAGGAGTCGATTGTCGGGCCCGATGACCAGGTCCAGGGGTCGGCTGCCATCCCGGAGGGCCCAGAGCGTGGCCGTCGCCGGGCGGCCGGCCACGGTGGCCGTGAGATCGTGGTGCCGCTCATAGATGGTGGTCCGGTCGGGCCAGCCGACCAGTTCGAGATTCTTCCAGTCGACCCGGGCCGTGAGGCCAAGGCGGGCGAGGAACGTTCGGGCCGCCCCTCCCAGGCTGAAGGCGGTGTCGGCGGCGGCGGCCGACGCGGGCGCTCGGTGCTCGGCGCTCCAGCGGTTCGAGGCGGGATCGCGCTTTCTGATCGAGTAGCCGGCGGCGTCGATCCGGATCTCGGCCACCCGGATCCCGGTCAAGTAGGCATCGAACGTCTGCGGCTGGGCCAGAACAAGCCCGGCGCTCAGAATGGTCGAAACGAGCACGCGATTCTTCCGTAGGGGCAGTCTATATTGTACCGGCTTGTTGGACTCACCGTAACTCTGGTCTGGTACCCTTGATCAACACGCTTGCCGCGCTGGCGCTCCTGGCCGGCGACACCCTGACCTACAATGGCCGCGGCCACGGGCTCGCCGTCCATCCTCCGCGGATCGAGGCCCGGATCCAGGTCGACGGGATCCTCGATGAACCGGTCTGGGCCCAGGCCGCGCGGCTCACCGGCTTCTCGAGCTATTTCCCGACGGACGATCGCCCGGCCCAGGACTCGACCGAGGTGCTGGTCTGGTATTCGTCCACGGCCATCCATTTCGGGGTTCGGGCCTTCGAACCCGCCGCGGACATCCGGGCCACGCTGGTCCCGCGGGATCACGTCACCCTCGACGATTTCGTCGGCATCTTTCTCTCGACCTTCAACGACAAGCGCCAGGCGTTTCTGTTCGGCGCCAATCCTCTTGGGGTTCAGGTCGACGGCGTGCTCACCGATGTCTCGGCGGGGGGCGACGCCCACGGGTTTCGGGGCGGGATTCAGGGCGGCCGACCGTTGGCCGAGTTGGATCCGGACTTTCTCTACCGGTCCAAGGGCCGGGTGACCGCCACCGGTTTCGAGATCGAATTCGAGATCCCGTTCAAGTCGATCCGATTCCAGTCCACGGCGGAGCAGACCTGGGGCATCAACATCGAGCGGACTCACCGGGCCACCGGCGCCGTGTCGATCTGGGCGCCGACCAAGCGGGACGCCGCCTCGTATCTCGGGCAGGGCGGAACCCTGGTCGGCTTGAAGGATCTCCATCGGGGACTGGTGCTCGACGTGACTCCGGTCGTGACCAGCAGCGTCGATGGGGCCGCCGGTACGGGGGGCGACTGGAACTACCGGGGCGGCTCGCCCCGGTTCGGCGCCGACATCCGCTGGGGAGCGACCCCCGACCTGACGGTGAACGGGACCATCCGTCCGGACTTCTCACAGGTCGAGTCGGATGCCGGCCAAGTCGCCTTCGACCCCCGCTCGGCTCTGTTCTTTTCCGAGAAGCGGCCGTTCTTCCTCGACGGGTCCGAGCTGTTTTCCACGGCCAAGAGCCTGGTCTATACCCGGCGGATCGTGGAGCCGGTTGCGGCGGCCAAGCTGTCGGGCAAGGTCTCCGGGACCTCGCTGGCCCTCCTGACCGCGGTGGACGATCGGGCCCAGTCGGCCACGGGCGACAATCCGGTCTTCGCGATCGGCCGGATCCAGCGGGACATCGGCCGGAGCTCCAAGATCGGGATGCTGTATACCGGCCGGTTCGACGGGCCGGCCACCAATCACGTGCTGGCGGCCGACGGGCACCTGACGTTCGGCGGGAAGACCAACGTGGACGTGCTGGTCGGCGGGAGCCGGACGACCGCGGGCGCGGTGACCACGGATGGCTCGGTCTGGGACGCCGCCCTCTCCGTCGCCGGGCGGCGGTTCAGTTTCCGCTGGGTCACCGACGGGATCTCGAACCAGTTCGATCCCCAAAGCGGATTCATCGGGCGCCGAGGGGTCGCCAACGTCCGGCTGGTGAACCAGATGACGCTCTACGGCAAGCCGGGCGGGCTGGTCGAGCGCTTCTCTGTGGACCTCTCGCCGTTCCTGACGTGGCGCTACGACGACCTCATCCACGGCCGGGGCGCCCAGGATCACAAGTACCACCTGAACGCGAACATGAGGTTCCGGGGCGGGTGGAATCTGGGTGCGTCGTACCTGCACGAGTTCCAGAAGTTCGATCCCGATTTCTACGCCCCCTACCGACTGGTCCGCGGCACCGACACGCTGCCGTTCGTCGCCACCCCGGAACTTCGAAACGAGGACTGGCTGGTCTCGGCCAGCACGCCGGAGGTCCATGGATTCTCGGCGAGTCTGTTTGCCCTGGGCGGGCGGGACGTCAACTTCTTCGAGTGGGCCCGGACGCACGTGCAGTCGGTCACCCTTGGCCTTGGTTGGCGGCCGTCGAACCAGATCCGGATCGACGGTTCCTACATTCTCCAGCTCTACCGGCGCTACCTCGACCAGACGATCGTGGGCGAAACCAAGATCCCTCGCCTCAAACTCGAGTACCAGGTCAGCCGAGCCCTGTTTGTGCGGACCGTGTTCGAATACCGTTACGATCTGCAGGATGACCTTCGGGACGATGGGCGAACCAATCTTCCGATCATCATCCTCGGGACGGACGGGCTCTTTCACGCCGCCGTCGCCGAGCGTCAAAAGGGTCTGCGGAGCGACGTGCTGATCGCATTCCAGCCCAGTCCCGGCACGGTGCTCTTCATGGGGTATGGGAGCAGTCGCCTCGAGGAGTTGCATCAGGTTCCGGCGGGTCTGCGGCGGATCAACGATGGCTTCTTCGTGAAACTGAGCTACCTCTTCCGGGCCTGAGCCGTTCGCCATGACCAATTCGAGGAGTGGTGCCGGCTGGTGGATTCTGGTGACCCTTGCCGCGGCGATCGCGGCCTACGCCTTCGCCTATGTGGTGATCGGCGGGCCGATGTATCCGCCCAACCTCAAGGATTCGTTCGTTTCCCGGCCGTGGGGTATCTACAGCCACGCGTTGTTCGGCGGAACCGCGATGATCCTCGGACCGTTCCAGTTTCGCCGGGACCTGCTCCGGAACCGGCCCCGCCACCGGCTCCTCGGCAAGATCTACCTGGTCGCAAGCCTCGGCACCGGTCTCGCCGGCTTCTACATGGCGTTCTATTCCTATGGCGGGATGATCACGCACCTGGGGTTCGGGGGTCTGGCCCTGTCGCTGCTGGGATCGACCTACCTGGCGTGGCTGGTCATCAAGGGCCGCGACGTCGCCCGG
>JANXXJ010000260.1 GCA_025350665.1 Gemmatimonadota bacterium
ACAACACCTGCAATCAGGGGCGCTACGTCATCGAGAAGCGGATCTGCACCTCGCCGGAGTATGACGTCGTGCTCCAGCAGGTTCGGTTCACGCCCCTGATCGGCAGCCTGGCCGATTACACCCTCACCCTGGTGCTGAGTCCCCACCTGGGCAACCACGGCGCCGGTAACACCGGCTGGCTCGGCCGACAGAAGGGGGACGACGTCTTCCTGGCCCAGCGCGATCGATATGCACTCGCCGCGGCCTCCACCGCCGACTGGGTTCGTCGCACGGTCGGGTTTGCCGGCCCGGAGGACGCGTGGCACGATCTCCAGGCGAACGGCCGCCTGACCCGGATCTACGATCGAGCGGAGAACGGGAACGTGGCGCTGGCCGGCGAAATCGACCTGGCGGGCTGCGGCGGCGAATTCGTGCTCGCCATCGGATTCGGCGGCGACCCCGAAACGGCGGCCCTCCACGCCCGAGCCGCCCTCGCCGATCCCTACGACGACGTGGAGCGCCGGTACGCGGCGCCCTGGCAACGGTGGCAGGATGGTCTCGTCGCGCTCGACGAGCCGGCGGACAGCGCCGGGCGGCCGCTCTACCGCAGCAGCGCCGCCGTTATGAAGTCGCACCTGTCGATGAATTGCGACGGCGGGGCGATCGCCAGCTTGTCGGTTCCGTGGGGCTCGTCCAAGGGCGACGGCGATCTGGGTGGCTACCACCTGGTCTGGCCGCGCGACATGGTGGAGACCGCCTCGGGCCTGCTGGCGATCGGCGCCCATGAGGACATGCGGGCCATGCTCCGCTTCCTGGCCGTCACCCAGGAACAGGATGGCCACTGGCCCCAGAACATGTGGCTCAACGGGACGGCCTATTGGAACGGGATTCAGCTCGACGAAACCGCCTTCCCGATCCTGCTGGTGGACTTGGCCGTGCGCGAGGGCGCCGCGGGCACCGGCGGCGCGGCAACCTGGTGGGACATGGTCCGCCGGGCCGCCGTATATGTCGCGATGCACGGACCGCAGACGGGACAAGACCGCTGGGAGGAGGACGGCGGGTACTCGCCCTTCACCATCGCGGTCGCGATCTCCGGTTTGCTGGCAGCGGCGGACTTGGCGGACCGCTTCGATCAGCCGGCGCTTGCCGGCTGGCTCCGCGATACCGCCGATGACTGGAACTCCGCCATCGAACAATGGACCTATGCCGCCGGCACGCCGCTGGCCGACCGTTGCGGAGTGCGGGGTTACTACCTCCGAATCGGAAGCGCCAATGCCGCCGCGCCGTCACTCGGCGTGGTGGATCTCAAGAACCGCGGCGGCGGCCGGACGAAGATCGCGGCGGTGGACATGGTGAGCGGTGACGCCCTGGCGCTGGTCCGCTTCGGGCTCCGCGATGCCCACGATCCGCGCATCCTCGACACAATCCGCGTCATCGACGCGCTGCTCCTCACCGAAACCCGGAACGGCCCTGCCTGGCACCGGTACAACGAGGACGGCTACGGTGAACACGAGGATGGCAGCCCCTTCGACGGCACCGGCGTCGGCCGCGGTTGGCCTCTTCTGGCCGGGGAGCGCGCCCACTACGAACTCGCCGCCGGCAACGGAACCGAGGCCTTGCGGTTGGCCGCCGCGATGCGTCGCCAAGCCGGCATCGGCGGCTTCCTCCCCGAACAGGTCTGGGACGCGGCCGACATTCCCGATCTCGAGCTTTTCAACGGGGGCCCGTCTGGATCCGCCATGCCACTGGTCTGGGCGCACGCCGAGTACACGAAACTGCTCCGCTCGCTCCGGGACGGGCGGATCTTCGATCAGCCGCCGCAAACGGCGGCACGCTATCTGAGCCAGGTGAATCGTCCGCGGATCGCCGCCTGGTCGTTTGCCCACCAGCAGCCGACCATGGCCGCCGGGCGCACGCTCCGCCTCGATCTCCCTCGGCCCGCCACCGTCCGCTGGACCACCGACGCCTGGGCGACCTCGGCCGATACCGCCACCTCGGTCATCGCCCGGGGGGCCAATATGGCGGCGCTTGCCACCACGGGACTCGGCCCGGGCCGGACGGTCGAGTTCACCTTCCAGTGGCTGGACGACGGAACCTGGGAAGGAACGAATTTCCAGATGGCGGTTGCCTGACGATTCCCCGGCGGTACGGCTATGCGGCCGCCACAGCACTCACCTGCCACGACCGGGGCCAATCGCCGGCGGCTCATCCCCTTTGGGCCGGCGGCCGGGTCAGTTCCCGGACGGCCCGGTCGGCCTGGTCGATCGCCGCGTCGGTGTAGGCGAAAGCCGCCGCGTCGGCATTGGCGATCGCGATCCGTCCGAACGGCTGCCGGGCGATTTCATGCGGTGCCTTTCCCGGCGGGAAGATCGGATCCTCGAGAGCATTGTATTCGTAGGCGTAGCCGTGCGACCAGCGGTTGACCGTGATGCCGGCGACGTCGCGCACGGCATCGAACCCGAACGGACCGAACATCCGGGTGAGCTGGCTCCTGATCTGGCGCTCATAGGTGCTGAACGGTGTCGCGAGCAGTTCGTTCCGGCCGATCCGGTGCTGTTCCTTCTCCGGCAGGCCGGGCTTGCAGGGCGTCCGTTCCATGAAGAGCAGCACCGGCTGATCGGGCCCGGTCGAGAACCGGTAGGAACCCAGACTCACCGGGAAGTCGATCATCGCGCTGGTCCAGTACGACCCTGGCGCCTTCACGTCAGCCACCTTCGCGGCGGCAACGGCTTTCCAGTTCCGGAGGGCCACGTTGGTATAGAGCAGCGGGACCTTGACGCCATACCGCAGGGCGGTTCGTTGTTCGCCTGGAAGCTCCGGACAGAGATGCGGAATCACCCCGTGCCAGCAGGCCAGCACCACCCGCGACGCCCGCACTGATTCGGCCTTCCCGCCCCGAACGTAGGCAATCGTGATCCCGCCTCGATCCTCGCGGACCCGGATGGCAGTGCTCGCCAGCCGGATCCGGGTTCCGTTGGCGGCGCGGTCCAGCAGACCGTAGTGACAGGGTGCGGTGACCACATCCTCCATCGTCGAGCCGGGGATTGATCCCGGCACCAGCCGCCGCACCAGCAGCCGCGCCACCGAGGCATTGCCGTCAGGGAAGTGGAAGATGTAGGGCTCTTCTTCAATCCGGCTGGCCGAGGCGCCCTGCCCGGGGATCGGGGCGGGGTCGAGGCCGAGGCCATCGAAACCGGGGAAACCCAGCGCCTTGCAGTCGAGCGCATTGATGGCGTCGATCCCGACGCCGTAGAGGTCGTGGGTCCAGCTCTGGAAGAATGGAATCGCCCGCGGGGAGAGCTTCACGTGATCCCGGAGATATACGAGATAGCTCATCCGGAGCAGGGCCCGCTTCCGGCCGGCCGCTGACATCGCGGCCAGATAGTCGGTCGTGGACGCGAACAACCGAACCAGATCGGTGCGGACGTCTGGTTCGAACGGCATGCGAGCGATCACGGCGGGCCACGCCTCCCCTTCCGCCCGGGAGACCAGCCGATCGACCCCGAACGTCTCCCGGTCGAAGAAGAAGCCCGATCCCAGATGAAATCGTTCCGCAAACCGCTGATCGTAGGCCTGGTTGAACTTCGCGGTGTCGATCCCGAGTTCCGCGAGGAGGGCCTTGGCCACCGGGCTGTAGGACCCCGGGGTGTCGATGGACTGGGTCCCTCCGTAGCCGATCAGCTTGCGGCCATCGACAGTGAATTCATTCCGGCGGGCGTGACCGCCGAAGTCGTCATGGTTGTCCACGATGAGGACCCGGGCCCGCGGGCCTGACCGCTTCCGGAAGAAATGGGCGGCCGCAAGCCCGCTGATGCCGGCGCCGACTACCACCAGGTCGTACTTCTCGCCGGTGTCGCGCGGGGTCGCCCATTCGGGCGGCATCGTTTGATCGCGGAGTTTGTGGGCCGCTTCGAACGATCCGTCGGTGCTGCCCCGGAGGCCGGTCAACGCCGGCGGATAGGGCTCGGGGCCGGCAGCGCCGAGCAGTCGGTCGAGCGGACTCGCGGCCGCCGCCGCCGACCAGAGGACGCCATTCAGAAGATCGCGACGGGGAATGTCGCGATCGAGGCCCAGGTCGCGATCAGCCGGATCGGTCATAGGTTCGCCAGGCGGTTTCTTAGCTGGTCGATCGTTCTCGGCGTGGTCCGGCAGCAGCCACCGATCAGGCGGGCGCCCAGCGCATGCCACTCCTCCGCCAGGCGGGGAATCGCCTCGGCGTCCACCGGTCCGCGCCACTCGCGGGCCGCGCCGTCGTATTCCCCGCCCCCGTTGGGATAGACCACGAACGGTACCGCAGACACCGACTCCGCGGAGCGGAGCAGCGGCGCCACCCGTTCCGCCGGCGTGCAGTTGACGCCGATGGCCACGACCGACGGGGCCTGACCCAGCGCCTGCACGCACTCGGCGAACGGCGTCCCGTCGGCGATCGCGCCATCGTCGCGGGTCGTGAAACTGAGCCAGCCGTGAACCTGTCCCGACGCTTCCATCAGATTGACGAGGGCCTCGGCTTCGCGACGCGAGGGAATAGTCTCGATCGCGAGCAGGTCAGCCCCGGCGCCGGCCAGAATGTCGAAGCGGGCGCCGTGGAATCTGGAAAGTTCCCGCTGGGTCAGGCCGTACTCGCCCCGATATTCGGACCCGTCGGCCAGCGACGCTCCGTAGGAGCCGATCGACGCGGCCACCAGGGGTCGCAGCCGTTCGGTCGCCCGGCCCGAAGCCAGAAATTCCGCCCGGGCCTCGAGCGCCAGCGTGACACTGCGAATCAGGACCGCCTCCGCCTTGGCGGCCGTGAGCCCCCGGCGGAGCAGACCCTGCGTGGTGGCCTGGTAGCTGGCCCCGGTGATCACGTCGGCGCCGGCCTCGAGATAGTCGAGGTGTACGGTGCGGATAGCGTCGGGCGTGTCCATGAGCACCCGGGCCGACCACAGGGGGTCGGTCAGGTCAAATCCCTGTCGCTGGAGTTCGGTGGCAAGGCCACCATCCAGGACTAGGAACGGTTGTCGGGCCAGGAAGGGCGCCAGCGGGTTGGGGCGAACGGGCAGCATGACTGAAAGGTATCCGGCAGCGGGCAACGCGGGTTAGGTTTCGGACATCCAGGAGGCATCATGGGGCGGGAATTCGGTCGACGGTACACGTGGGCACTGGGATTGGCACTGGCAGTGGTACCATCGATGATGGCGGCCCAGGCCAGTTCAACCCCGGCGGTGAGCGGTGTCGCGGGCGGCTTCAACTCGCGCTTCATCCCGATGGAAATCTTCAGCCGGATGCTGGAACGACCGGAGGACAACCGTGACCTCACGTTCAAGATCGCGGCCCCGGTCGATTCGGTCTGGGTGGCGCTGACGGATGTCATGAAACAGTTCGACATCCCCGTCGGTTACGCCGACCGGGCCGCCGGCGAGATGGGAATGGTCAAGACGAAGACCTACAAGCGGCTCGCCAAGACGGCTCTGTCTGATTTCCTGCGTTGCGGTGAAGGCTCGGCCGGACCGAACGCCGACATGTATGTGGTGTATGTCTCGGTCGCGACATTCGTGAAGGCCGCCACCGGCGGCGAGACTGCCGTGGCGGCATTCATCGGCGGCGATGCCGTCGATCTCCCGAACGGGCGGAACGACGTGGTACCGTGCACGTCGTCGGGACAGTTCGAGGCGAAATTTGCCACCGCGCTCAAGAAACGCCTGTTGAACCAGATCGTTTCCACCAAGGCCAAGCCGGCCGGAGGACAGGAATGACCGACATCTCTCGCCGGAACGCGATCCGGCACCTCGCGGCGACGGCGGCCGCCGTCACCGTTCTCCCAAGCCGGCTCCGGGCCATGGCGGGAATTCCGATCGCGGTCTACAAGGACGCCAGTTGTGGGTGTTGCCACAAATGGGTCGAGCACCTCACGGCGAACGGCTTCACGGCATCGGTAACCGACACGCCCGCGATGCCTGCGATCAAGACCAAGTACAAGGTGGCCGACCGGCTCCAGAGTTGCCACACCGCCGTGGCCGGTGGCTACGTAATCGAAGGACACGTGCCGGCGGGCGACATCAAGAAGCTCCTCGCCACCAAGCCGAGGGGCATTATCGGCATCACCATTCCGGGGATGCCGCAGAGTGCGCCGGGCATGGACATGACACCGTTCCAGCCGTATTTGGTCTTGAGCTTCGACGAAAAGGGCAACACCTCGGTTTTCGCGAAGCACGCCTCGGCCTGAAGTCGACGTAACAGATGAGGGGGCTGGGCGGAAATCCGCCCAGCCCCCCTGTGCATTCAGGCGAAGCGGTGCGGACTACCGGCCGCCGCCGCCCGCCGCGTGCTTCGGAGCGCCTTCGGGCCCGTTGTCCCAATCCTGAGCGCTCGAAATATTGGGCATGCTCCAGTCATGCCCGTTCCAGCCGTCGAAGCCTTCCATCTTGAACGCCCAGAATCCGGTGAAGGTATCGCTGATCACGATCAGGCCGTCGTGGTTCCGAACCTTTACACCGAACGCGCCCTGGAAGACCGTGTTGCCGTAGAACTGCGGAATGCCACCGAACCCCTTGTTATCAGTGCAGCCGCAAGTGAAGTACCAGCCCACGGTGAACGGCTTGGTCGGATCCGCCATGTTGAAGACCTGGAGGCCGTCCTCGTACGCCGAGACGAAGACATAGGGCCACTTCACCTCGTGGTTATGTGACAGCGACTGCCAATCCGAGGTCCAGGCGCCGATCGGCTGGGTGATCGCGTTGACCTTGCCCTCGAGGCCGGGCCGCAGGTCGAAGATCCTGAGCGGAGCGTACTGATATTCCGCCTCGGTCACCGCGAACTTGCCGTCCGGGGTCGGCGTAAAGGTGTGGCCGCCGGTTACCCCGGCCGCGCCGACGATCTGGGTGATGAGCTTCGGCTGTTCAGTTCCGATCTTCGAGACGTCGAAGATGAAATAGCCTCCCCGCCCCGCCCCATAAAACTTGTCTTGGTGGGTCGCCGGATCGTAGAAGAGCTGGAAATCGTGATAGCCGAAATTGCCCATCGCCATGCCCGGCCCGGCGGGAATCGGTACCCGGCCGACCAGCCAGCTGCTCTCGGGGGCTCCGCTCACGATCTTCTCGAGATCGAACACGTCCGCATACGGGCCGCTGATCGTGGCGAACAGCAGCACCCGGCCGTCCGAATGCTTGTAGGCGAACATGTTGTGGAAACCGCCGAGGTATTCCTTCTCGCGCACGCGGGCGACGATCCGGACCTTGCTGGTGTCGGGCAGCATGGTCACGTCGGCGATCACCGCACCAACCTCAGCGTCGGGCCCGCTGTTCCCGAACTGCAGTGACTGGACGTAGTAGTACTTGCCTTTGACCTTGAAGTACTTGCCGTCCATCCCGCCGGTGCCACCGTGCAACTCGGGGTTTTCAATGGTCCAGCTGTAGATCTTCTTGAACTGGTAGTCCTTGGTCGAGATGATGCTGAACCCGGCCCGGTCCCACGACTGCGCCACGTAGGTGTAGGGACGATTCACATCCTGCTCGATCTCGTTGTCCATCACCCGGAAGTAGCCGCCGAGCGGAATGTGAGCGAGGACTTTGATCGTAGGACTGCCGCCGGCTTTGAACCGGCGCGGCTCGGTCCACTGCGCCTGCACCGCGGTAGTAACCGCGACCGCCAGCGTCAGGCCGAGGAGACTCGAAGACAATGGGTGACGACCAGCCATATCCAGCCTCGCATTTGGGAAGGAAGAGATAGGTGCGCTCGCTACGGTGCTACGTTGAACACCATCATCATGCCGGCCTCGAGATGCTCGGCGATGTGGCAGTGGGCCATCCATTTGCCCGAATTGGTGACTTCCACCAGGAGATCGACGGTCTGCCCCACCGGGAGCAGAATGGTGTCGCGCCAGACCAGGTTGTCTTCCGGTACTCCGTTACGCGCCACGATCAGCAGCCGTTGGCCGTGGAAGTGGATCGGGTGACTCATCGGATGCATCGACCGGCCGTCGTTGGTCATCCGGACCTTGACCACGTCGCCCTTCTTGAAATTCCAGACGATGTCCATGTTCTCCTTCTTCGTCTGGAGGTCCCGCATGATCCAATGGACCTCGTTCGAGGTCGAGATCCAGTTCATGTCCCGCATGCCGTCGACCCATTCCTGGGGCGGGAAGTACATCGTATCCACCGACATGAACGCCGTGATCGTGATCGGGAGGCCCTGGATGTTGACCGTGAGCAACAGCTCCTTGTCCGGCGCCCGGTCGAAGTGCTGCTTGTAGGGGGCGAATTCGGCCGAGACCTGCGGCAGCGCCCGCAGCGTCTTGAACTCGCGGCCCAGGTCCTTCTTCGTCGGCTCCGCGCTCACCGTGATGAGGCCCAGAGTGTCGACCGTGTGCTGGAACTCGCCCATGAAGTTGTTCAGCGCCTGGACCTGGTTGGTGATCGCGTAGGTGCCCGGCGTGTCGAATTTGACCTCGACGACGTAGCGCTGGGCCGGCGCGATGACGACGGCCGGAACCATCTCCTCCCGCTCGAACCGCCCGATGTCGGCGCCAACCAGTTTGATCGGGTTCCCGCCGAAACTCAGGTTCATGCTCCGGGTATTGGCCACGTTGGTGAACATGAACCGGACCACATCGCCCTTCCGGGCCGAGAGCGTGTAGTCCGGCTCGCCGTTCACCAGCATCGTGTTGCCGAACCGGCCCATGATCGAGTAGTTGGCGACGTCTTTTCCGTACGGCAGCAGTCCCTCGTCATCCATCAGAATGTCGTCGAGCATCAGGATCTGCTCGTCGTTCACTGGATTCCAGTAGGCGGGGTCCGGCGAGTCGACGACCATGTTGCCGTAGAGACCGAGATCCTGCTGGATGTCCTCGCGGACGTGCGGGTGATACCAGTAGATCCCGGGATCGGGGAAGTGGATCCGGTAGATGAACTGCCCGCCGACCGGCACCGCGCCCTGGGTGACGCCCGGCGCGCCATCGTAGCGGTTGTCGAGGCGGATCCCGTGCCAGTGCACCGCCGAGGGCAGATCGAGTTCGTTGCGGAAGCGGATCGTGATGGTGGCGGATTGCTTCACCCGGATGAGCGGGCCGGGATATTGGCCGTTGAACCCGTACATCACCAGGTTCTTGCCACGGAGAGTGCGGCGCACGAACCCGGCGGTCAGATCGAGGGAGTCGCCGTCCTGGAGGTCGAGAAGCTTGCGGGGCACCGCCAGCGGGATTGTGGCGGGGTCCTTGTCGGCGCCGGGCTGGTAGGGCGTCATCTTCGGCGTCAGGCCCTCCATGCCCGGGATCTTCGGCATGGACATGCCCTTGGGCATCGGCGGCATGCGGTTAGCCCCGCTGCCGTGATCCATGCCTTCGTGGTTCA
Organism: Gemmatimonadota bacterium; assembly: GCA_025350665.1. Taxonomy (GTDB): domain Bacteria; phylum Gemmatimonadota; class Gemmatimonadetes; order Gemmatimonadales; family GWC2-71-9; genus SHZU01. Next base: position 9,306 of record JANXXJ010000260.1, read on the forward strand.
TGTGCTCGTGATCGACGTTGGTGGAATCGGGCCGCTGGGCCCCGACCGGCCCGGCGGCCGCGAGCGCCATCACCACGAGCACCGCCGCTCTCATTGCGGCACGCCGCCGTTGAACATCGTGTGGCCGCTGAAGTTCGTGAGATAGTTAGCCGGCGACGTACCCTTCATGACGATCGGGCCGGCCCACTTGGCGCCTGCCGCATTCTCCTCGGCGGTGATCACCACCAGAAACTTGGTCATGGCCACCGTGCCGGTGGTCCGGCCGCCGGCCGTGACCGGGCCCAGCCGAATGATCCGGTCGAGCGTGGCTGAAGCGATCCATGCTACGTAGGTCGAATAGGACGCCCCGAACGCGGTGGGCGGTGGCAGGATCGGGATTTCGACGTCCAGCCTGAAGAGGAACTGACCCTCAGGTGTCGTGGCCAGCCCGAACGGTGACCGGGCCGGTGCGAGCGACGCGGTGCCTGAGAGACTGGCGTAGCTGCCGGTACCCTGCAGCGGGATCTTGTAGAGGTCGGGCCGTCGGGCGGCCGGTCCGGCCAGCAGCATGGGCGCGACTACCAACCACGAAAGTCGCCGAAGGCGATTCATGAACAACCTGGGTTGACTGAGGAATGGCCTCGTACCCTAGAGTTCGGAGCCGCAGGTGTCAAGAGACGGCATCCAGCTGCCGCCGGGCTTCCCGAAAGATAGCGTGCCACATCGGCCGGGTGAGCCGGCCGGTGTTGGTGTTCTGACGGCTGGGATGATACGAACTGAGGAGGAGTGTCCCGTCGGCCAACGGAGTCTGACGGCCGTGGCCGAAGGGCGGGCGTTCGGACGGCGGGAGCCGGTCCCACCAGCCCGCCGCCTTGAGATAGGTCTGATGCGCCATGCCACCCAGCGTCACGACCATGCGGAGCCGACCCAGCAAGCCCAGTTCCGTGGTGAGATAGGGCCGGCACCGATCCAGCTCGGCCGGGGTCGGCCGGTTGCCCGGCGGCGCACAGCGGCCCGCGGCCGAGATGAAACAGTCCGAGAGCAGGAGGCCATCATCCCGGGCCACGCTGGTGGGCTGGCTGGCAAAGCCGAAACGGTGGAGTGCTTCGTAAAGCCAGTCGCCGCTCGAGTCACCGGTGAAGAGGCGGCCGGTACGGTTGGCGCCCTGGGCTCCCGGCGCGAGTCCTACCACCAAGAGGCGGGCGGCAGAGTCGCCGAAGCCGGGCACCGGCTTCCCCCAGTAGGTCTGGTCGCGAAAGCGGGCCACCTTGGCCCGGGCCACCGCCTCGCAGTGGCGGCGGAGCCGGGGACACCGGTTGCAGGCCACGATGGTGCGGGTGAGCGAAGCCAGGGTGGGTCGGGCCATGTTGAATCCTAACGCGACGGCTCTATGTTGATCAGGTCCGCGTCCCGATACTGTGAGGTTCCTTGCGCCCGTCAGCCTTGCTTCCAGCCCTGATTCTCGCCGCCACCGCATCGGCCCAGACCGCACCACCGAGCCGGGTGGACTGGTACCGCCTCGCCGACCTGGTGGTACGGCGAACGTGGAAACTCGCCCCCGGCGACAAGGTCGTGCTGTTCTGGGATCAGGGATCTGATCGGGGGATCGCGCCGGCGCTCCGCGCGGCGATTGCCGGAGCCGGGGCGGTCATCTCGGCCGAGATGAGCCCGCCCACCGTAGCCGAGCAGAACGCGATCCGGAAGCTCCCGGCAGCCATCCAGTCGAGCCAGCGGGCCCGGCGGGATTCGATCTGGCAGAAGGCCTTCCAATCCGCCGACGCGGCGATCTGGCTCCCCACGCCGGCCACCGGCACGTCGGACCAGCCGTTCGAGCACCTGGTGGAGAAGTCCCGGGTCCGGTCGATCCACTTCCACTGGTTCCTGCCGCCGGACACCGCCGACGTGAACCGGATCGATGCTTTGTACGCCGACGCGATCGCTGTGGCACCGGAGCAACTCCGAATCCGCACCGACGCGGTGGAAACCGCCCTGCGGGGAGCCACCATCACGATCACCGCGCCGAACGGGACCAACCTCACGCTCAAGATGGCGCCCAACGCCTGGGTCCACCGGAACACCGGAGACGCCAGCCGCGCCAAAGTGGCCTCGGCCCGATCGATCCGTGATCGTGAGGAAGAACTCCCGGCCAGCGTGTTTCGTACCACCGACATCAGCGGCGCCGAGGGCACGATCATCGGCTATGCGAGCTTCGACACCCGGTCGCCAATCCTGTCCGTCGCGTTCAGGAACGGCCGGGCCCAGCGATTCGAATCGAAGCGAGGCGCCGAGGCGATTGTGGCGGCGTGGCACAAGGCCACCGGCGACAAGGCCTTCCCCGCCGAACTGGTGATCGGCACGAATCCGGTGCTGCCTAACGTCCTCCCGTCGGGGTTCATGCCGTACTATGGCTACGGCTCGGGCGTCGTCCGCCTGGCCGTTGGCGACAACTGGGAGTCCGGCGGGAAGAATCGGTCGTCGAACGGCGAGGTCTTGCTGTTCATCCCGGACGCCACGGTGACGGCGAATGGCCGGGTCGTGGTGAAAGGCGGCAAGCTGGTGGTGGGACAATAGACTGAAACCGGGCAGCTGGTTGCTGCGTCAGACACCGCATCCGAGGACGACATTCATGGACCAGAAGACGCTGGTGCTGTTCATCCCGATCCTGGCCCTCTCGATCCCCGTGGTGGCGATCGTGATGAGCAACTTGGCCAAGATGGCGCGGTTCAAGGCGGAGGGCGCCAGCGGGTCCCTCCCTGGCGAAGTCGAGGCCCGCATGGCGGCCCTCGAGGACGACGTGCACGCTCTCCGTCGTGAACTGGGCGAAACCCAGGAACGCCTCGACTTCACCGAACGCCTCCTGGCCCAACGCACCGACCCCAAGCAAATCCCGCCCACCCCGTAAGGGCGGGCGTGAGCCCGCCCCCTGAGCCCGCCCCCTGAGCCCGCCCTTTGATCACGCCCCCCCGCCCTCACCCCCCTGCACCTCCCGCATGCCCCGGTCGATGTCGACCCGGGCCAGCAACAACGCCCCCACCACGAAGAAGACCAGCACCAGCAGGATCCCGGCCCGCCGGCTCCCGAACGCATCAGCCACGAACCCAAACCCCACCCCAAGAATGCTCCCGAACCGTGAAAACATCCCCCAGAATCCGAACATCTGCGCCGACTTGTCCCGCGGCGCGAGGAGCCCGACCACAGTCCGGCTCGACGCCTGCGTCGCACCGATTCCAGCGCCGGCAAACAGGCCGAGTCCATAGAACAGATCCTTGGGCCCCATGCCGGTGAGATGAACCAGGGCGTCGAGGAAATAGATCCCGAGAATGCCGACGATCCACCAGAGCAGCGTCAGCAGCACCGTCCGCTTGGGACCGAGCTTCCCCTCGAGCCATCCGAAGCCCATCGCTCCCGCCACCGCCGAGAGCTGGAGAAAGAGGAACAGCTTGACGAACTCTCCGCCAGTGAGATGAATCTCTTCCCGCGCATAGATCCCGACGAACTTCACGATGGCGTCGAGGCCGGCCATATAGACCATGAAGGCGATCAGAAACTGGAACAGAACCCGGTGGCGGCGAGCCGTGTCGAGCGTCCCTTTGAACTCGTCCAGGCCGGCTCGGAGCAGCTGGCCCATCGACGCTCGCTCGAACCCCGGCTCGGGCAACGACCGATTGTGCACCAGCAGAAAAGTCGGCAGCGCCGCAATGATGAAGAAGGCACCCATCGCCAGCATGGCGAGCTGATTCTGGTGAACGTACAGAGCCAGGTCCACGGCCGGATCGGCGGTGATGATGACCTTGGACGCGAGGAACACACTCGCGAGGCCGCCGAAGTAGCCGACCCCCCAGCCGAGCCCGGAAATCTTCCCCATCGTTTCCGGGGTGGAGAGATCGGGCAGGAAACTCGCGCAGAATGATTCGCTCAGCATGAAACCGGTATTGCCGATCACGATCAGGACGATCGCGGACCAGATCTGGCCCGGCTGCACGAAATAGAGCCCGGCGGTTCCGAATGAACAGATGAGACAGCTCGCCACCAACCAGGCCTTCTTCTTGCCGCTCTTGTCGATGATGGCACCGGTGAGCGGGGCCAGCACCAGTGACACCACCATGGAGAGCAGGATCGCCGTCGACCAGTACGAGTCGCGGGTCGTCGAAGTCATCGGGACGATCTGGCCCACGAAGAAGGCGCTGTAGACGGCGGTGATCACCACCGTGGTATAGGAGGAGTTGGCGAAATCGAACATCGCCCAGCCGAAGATCTCCCGTTTGGTGACGGGAATGTCGCGGCGGCGGGCCGGTGGCGATGCGATGGCGGTCATGGCGTCCAGGCGTGGGGACGGCTCAATCTCCCTCTCCCACTGCCGACTGGCAATGGGGTGGCGCCGCTCGTAAGCTTGGACCCATGAACGAATTTCCCTTCATCGACCGGACCCTCGCCCGGCGGCTCGAAAGCGCCGAAGGCGCCGGGTGCCGCCGATTCGTGGAGGCGCGGGCGGCGCTCAGACCCGAGGTCGGCGCCTGCTGGATCGAGGAGGCAGGCACATGGGCGATGTTCGATGGACCGGCCTCGCCGATTACCCAGACCTTCGGGCTCGGCGTGTTCCAGCCGATGCCGCCCGAGAGTCTCGACCGGGTCGAGCGCTTCTATCGAGACCGCGGCGCGCCGATCTGGCACGAGGTAAGCCCGCTGGCCGACTCGTCGACATTGACACTGCTCACCGGCCGCGGATACCGGCCGATCGAACTCTCGAGCGTGATGTTCCGCCCGATCTCGCCCACCGACCGGTTCCCGGGCGAGGGCGCCCGGGTCACGGTGCGTCAGCCAGGTCCGGCGGAATGGCAACGCTGGGCGGACACCTCGGTGGCCGGATGGAGCGAATTCCCCGAATATGCGCCGCTCATGGCGGAGCTCGCCGAGATCAGCGCTCGGCGGGCCGATGCGATCTCGTTCCTTGCGGAGTGTGAAGGTGAGGCGGCCGGCACGGGTTCCCTGGTGATCGAGGGCGGGGTGGCGCTGCTGGCCGGCGCCAGCACCGTGCCGGCGTTCCGGCGGCGCGGCGCCCAGCTGGCCCTCCTCGGCGCCAGGCTCCGCCATGCGGTGGACCTGGGGTGCGACCTCGCGATGATCACCACCCAGCCTGGCAGCGGCTCCCAACGCAACGCCGAGCGCCACGGATTCCGGGTCGCCTACACCCGGATCAAGTGGGAGAGTAGGGAGTAAGGAGTAGAGAGTAGGGTCAGGGGACGGGGTCGAGCCCGCGGCGGCGGGCGGCGGTGTTGAACAGGACGACGTCACCCGAGATCAGCGACGAGAGGGCGGTGGTCTGTTTGGCCAGATCGGCCGACAGTTCCTTGAACACCAGTCGCGATGCGTCCGTCGGCTTCCCGTCCCCATTCTCGACGCTGCCCCGCAGGGCCGAGATCCGGTTGTTGAGCTTGATTGAGAAGTTGAGCAGGTCCTGGCCGCTCCGGGTCCGGCCCTGATAGATCTCGTCCTCGATCGCGGTGAGCTTGGTCTTGAGCGGGTGGCCAAGCTGGGCCAGCGGGGGAGCCTTGGCGATCCGCTCGTCGATTGCCGCTTTTACGGCTCGAATCCGGATCACGGCGGCGGTGGCCTCGTTCTCTTTGGCCATGATCTCGGACGCCAGGGCAAACTGCTCCATCAGATCGGCATCGGTGGCCCGCTTGAGCCGCGGATCGCGCTCGATCGTGAACGCCAAGGTCTCGGTAGTGCCACCCGTGGTGACCCTGACCTGATAGGCGCCGGGAGGCGCGGCCGGGCCGGCATACGAGGCCCCGCCCCAGTAGATCATGCAGGGGAAGGAAACCGGCCTGGGATAGCGCCCATTCCAGCTGAAGCGGTTCAAACCGCTCTTGACGCCGGGCATCGGGTCGGGCCGCGACCGCACATCGCAGCCGATCCGGTCGAGTTCCAGCGAGTCGGCCCGGGCCTTGGCGCTGTCGATCGTAGCTCGGCCCTCGAAAGCCTGAATCAGGGCGCCCTTGCCGTCCAGGATCTCGACCTTGACGCTCTCCGCGGCGTGGCCCAGGTAATACTGGAACGCCGGGGCATAGACGCCCCGCACCGCCGTCCGCGGCTGATACAGCTTGAGGGCGGGCTTGACCGCCGGGTCGATGTCACGGAAAAAACCCGCATCCTCGAGCAGCCACATCGAACGGCCGTGAGTCGCAATCACGAGGTCGTTGCCTTCGACCACCAGGTCGGGCACCTGGACGTCCGGCAGATTGAGCGAGAGGCTCTGCCAGTGCGCCCCGTCGTCCCACGAGACGTAGATCCCGTGTTCGGTGCCGGCATAAAGCAGGCCCTTCCGCTTCGGGTCGGCGCGGACGGCGTGGACGTAGGCGTCGGCGCGGATCCCGTCCACCACTTTGGTCCAGGTCGCGCCGTAGTCGGCCGTCTTGAAGATGTAGGGCGCCCGATCGTCGAGTTGGTAGCGCTTGGCCGCGAGGTAGGCGGTGCCGGCGTCGAGCCGCGAGGCCTCGATCAGGCTGATCCGCGAGAACGGGGGCAGATCCTTCGGCGTGATGTTCTTCCAGGTCTTGCCGCCGTCCCGGGTGATCTGGGCGATCCCGTCGTCGGAGCCGGTCCAGATCGTATTGACGTCGTGGAACGAGGGTGCCACTGTGAAAATGGTCCCGTAGATTTCGGGGCCGTTCATGTCGTGGGTGATCGGCCCGCCGGACTCGCCTAACGTTGTCGGATCGGCCCGGGTCAGGTCGGGACTGATCTTTCCCCAGGTCTGGCCCTCGTTGGTGGTCTTCCAGAGATGCTGGGTCGTCGCGTAGAGGATCGTCGGATCCA
>JANXXJ010000307.1 GCA_025350665.1 Gemmatimonadota bacterium
GTGATGGGGCCCGACCGGGCAGTCCAGTGCCGCGGCAGCCTCGGCTACTTCGCGGCCCTCGACGGCCGGCTGGTGACGATGGTGATGCCGGACTCGGCCGGCCCGCTCGATGCCCACGGGGTCGCCCGGCTCGCCCTCACCGCCGCCAACCACCGGGGCCAGGCCGTCGGTGATCGGCCGGTGGTCGGATTCCTGGTGGCGCCTCCCAGTCAGGACGCCAGCCACGCGGACGCGGAACTGGCCCTCGCCGAACTCAAGCTCCTGGCCCCGGGCATCAGTGCCAGCGTCGAGTGGAACTGGGCCACCGGCACGGCGGAAACCGGCCGATTCCGGTCCGGGCCCAATGTTCTCATCTTTCCCAACCAGGTCGCCGGGCACCTGGCGGAGATCGTGCTGCGGGATGCGGCCGGTCTGCGGGTCTGGGGCCCGCTGTTTCCCGGCGGGACCTGGACACTTGGCGGCGTGCCCGACGCCGCCGACCAATCTGACATTGTGGCGGTCATCGCACTGGCTGCCGCCGGCACGGCGACAGCCTAACAGAGGAGCCGTATGGGGTTCAGCAAGACGACGAGCGGGCGAGGCGTCACGGTTGTGAAAGTCGAAGGCCAGTTGATTGTCGGCAACCGCCAGGAACTGAAGGCGCTGATTCAGGAAGCCATGGAAGCCGGCGACCGGAAGTTTCTGGTCGACTGCACCCAGACCGCCTACATCGATTCGTCGGGTCTGGGCGCCCTGGTCACCATCTCGAAGAAGATCCGCGAGAACGGCGGCGAACTGCGACTCGCCGGCCTGAACGAGGACCTGCGCTCCCTGTTCGAACTGACCAAGCTCGACTCGCTGTTCCACATCGCCCCGTCCCTCGACGAAGCGCTGCAAGGCTTCTGACCGTGACGGCGCCCCTCCGGCTGCACGTTCGCCGATCCGGGCCCGAGGCCCGGGACGGCACGGTGGCGGTGGATCTGGCGCTGCCGAGCGACGTCAGCGAAGTGGAGACGGCCGTCGAGCTGATGGCCCGTCATTGCTTCGCCGGGCTGGTGCCCTGTGCCCGCACCGCCTTCCGGCTCCGGGTCACCCTGGCGGAGGCCCTCTCGAACGCCATTCTCCGTGGTAACCACGAGAACCCGGCCAAACAGGTCTGGATCCGGGCCGAACTCACCGCCACCGCCATCCGCCTGTCGGTTCGGGACGAAGGGGACGGCTGCGACGCCACCCGGCGGTCCGATCCCGCCCTGCCGCCCGATCTCGAGGACGATGGCGGGCGCGGCTTGTTCATCATCAAGAGCCTGGCCGACCAGGTCGAGTTCGACGACCGAGGAAATACCATCTGGATGACACTGCCGCGCTGCTGAAGCGGCTCAAGCCGGCCCTGGACATCCTCGACGGCACGCTGGTGGCGCCGGCGCGGGTCTGGCTGTTCGACGATGCCGGCGTGGCCTCGGTCCACGGCAACAATCCCGACTGGACCCCGGTCGCTCCGGGGTCTCCGGGCCTGGTGCTGACCCCCGACGGCCCCCGCTGGTTCGAGCCCGTGCCCGACGAACCGGGCCTCTGGATCGAGGGCGAGCCGGTGCATGGCGGGAGCTCGCCAACGGTTCGCTCGTCGGCCGAACTGCTGGGCCAGCTCCTCCGGCTCGAGCGCGAGATGGCGCGGCTCTCCCAGGAGCTCGCGTCCCGCTACGAAGAGATCGACCTCCTCTATACCATCAGCGAAATCCTCGGCCGCACCGTCCGCCTCGCGGAATCGGCCCAGATCATCGTCCGCGCGGTGAGCAGCGTGGTCGGGGCACGCCGGGCCTCGATCGTGATCCACGATGAGGCGGAGCATGTCCTCCGGACGGTTGCGGCCCAGGGCATTCCCCCGGGCCGAGCCGGCGTCATCGCGGTGGATGATCCCGATTCGGTGGCCGCGCGGGTGTTCCGCGAGCGGGCGGCGATCATCGGCGAGCCCGCGGACGGTGCCGTGGCCCCGGCCGCCAAGGCGGACCGCGGCTACCAGGGCGGCGCCTACATGAGTGTACCGATCTCGTACGCGGCGCCGGGCGCGGCCTCGCGGTGCATCGGGGTCGTGAACCTCACCGACCGGATCGGGGGCGATCGGTTCACCGTGACCGATCGGAAGCTGGTGGCCGCCATCGCCAATCAGATCGGAGCCGCCCTGGAGAACGCCCGGCTGGTGGAGCGCGAGCGGGAACAGGAGCGGCTCGAGCGCGAGATGGAACTGGCCTCGCGGCTCCAGCAGAGTCTGTTGCCCTCGCCGTCGGTGCTCGGCCGCGATGCCGACGTCGGCGTGCGCTGCCTCTCGCTCGAGTCAGTGGGCGGCGACTTCTACACCTTCGCCCGGCTGGGTGGAGGCGTGGTGGGCGTGATGGTGGGCGATGTCAGTTCCCACGGATTTGCCGCGGCGCTGCTGATGGCGTCGGCGGTGGCCGCCGCCGGCATCCATGCCGCAGCCGCCTCGGCGCCCGACGCCGTGCTCGCGGCCCTCAAGCTGAGCCTCGACGCCAAACTCGTGTCGTCGGACAGCTATCTGACGGTGTTCTACGGGGTCGTCGATCCGGGCCGCCGGCGGCTGATCTACGCCAACGCCGGCCACCCGCACGCGTTTCGACTGCCGCGCGCCGGAGAGCCCGCTCGCCTCGAATCGACCGAGCCGCCGCTCGGCCTGGGGCCGGTGCCGTTCGGATCGACGACCGTGCCCTGGGAACCCGGTGACCTGCTCTGCATCTGGACCGATGGCCTCGCTGACGCGGCGAACAGTCGGGGCGAACGTTTTGGCGAACGGCGGATTCTCGAGGCCCTCGCCGCCCTGCGCGATCAGGATCCTGAAACGATCGTGGCCGGTGTGACGGCGCTCGCCGACGATTTCGCGCCCGCCCCGTCGGACGATCGCACCCTCCTCGTACTTCGGACCCGTGGCTAACAAGGCGCTCGGCCAGCATTTCCTGACTGATCCCCGCATTCTTGGCCGGATTCGGAGCGCACTCCTCGCCGAGCCGGGCGCCCGCGTCCTCGAGATCGGCCCGGGGCGGGGCGCCCTCACCCGCCAGTTGCTGGCGGCCGGATTCCGAGTGACCGCGATCGAACGGGATCGGGACCTGGTACCGATCCTCCGGTCGGCGTTTCCCGATCTCGCGTTGATCGAAGGTGACGCGCTCGAGGTGGATTGGACGGCCGCTGTGAGTCCCGACCGCGGCCCCTGGTACCTGATCGGCAACATTCCCTACAACATCACGAGCCCTCTGATCGATCGCGCCCTCGAAGCCGACCCGTCGCCGGTATCGATCGTCTATCTGGTCCAGAAGGAAGTCGCGCTCCGGCTCGCGGCCGAGGCGGGCACCGCCGAATACGGCGCGCTCACGGTGGGGGTGCAGGCTGGGGCCCGGGTCGAGCGCTTATTCACCGTCCCGGCCGGCGCGTTCAGCCCCCCGCCCAAAGTGGACAGCGCGGTGGTTCGACTCACGCCTCGTCCCGCGGCGCTCCGCCCGCCCGACGTCCGCCGGTTTCGGCGAATGGTGGTCGGGCTCTTTGGCGCCCGCCGGAAACAACTGGTGCGGGGACTGCAGACCGGACTCGGATTTTCAGCCGAGGTGGCCCGTCGGGTGGCGGAGCGATCGGGGCTCGAGCCGACCCGGCGACCCGAGACCTTCAGCGTGGCCGAGTTCCGGCAGCTGGAAACGGTCGTCGTTGACGAAGCGAGGGAAGCGGGAGTATCTTTGTGAAACTTTTCACATGCAATGAAGAACATCGCCGACAACACCGTCCGACGGCTCTCCCTCTACCTCCGGTTCCTGGAGGAGTTTCAGCACCAGGGAGCAGCGACTGTCAGCTCCGAAGCGCTCGCGCAACGGGGTGGGACGACGTCCGCCCAGGTCCGGAAGGATCTCTCGTTCTTCGGTTCATTCGGTAAGCGGGGCCTCGGCTATTCCGTTCCGCAGCTGATCAAGCGGCTCCGCGAAATCCTGGGTCTCGGCCGGCGCTACAAGGTGTTCGTCGTCGGGGCGGGGAAGATCGGCAGCGCGCTGGTCCAGTACCGCGGCTTCCAGGAGCGGGGTTTCGACATCGTGGCGATCTTCGACACCGATCCCGAGAAGATCGGCAAGCCATGGAACGGTCTCGTGGTGAAGGACGCGGCCCAGTTCGAGCGGGATGCGAAGGAGATGATGCCCGACATCGGGGTGATCGTGACACCGGGCGAGGTGGCGCAGTCGATCGCGGACCGACTGGTGAAGTGTGGCGTCGGGGCGATTCTCAACTTCGCGTCGGTGCAGCTGCAGGTACCCGAGACCATCCCGGTCAAGGCGGTGAACCTGGTCCTCGAGCTCGAAGCGCTGAGCTTCGCGTTGGCGAGCAAATAGGGCACCCCTGTTAGCTTCCGGCATGCCGCCGGTACGCGTTACTTCCGAAATCGGCCCGCTCGAGGCGGTTCTGGTTCACACTCCCGGCAAGGAACTCGAGGCGGTGACGCCCGGGAACCGGGAAGACTTCCTCTACGACGATCTGATCGGGCTCGAAGTCTCGGCCCGCGAACATGCCCGGCTCAAGGCCGTGCTGCAGCGGTTCGGCCGGGTGTACGAGATCACCGAACTCGTGGCCGAGGTGCTCAAGAAGCCCGAGGCCCGCGAGTATCTGATCGGCCGGACCATGGACGTGATTCCGTCCGAGCCGCTGGCCAAGCAGCTGGCCTCCATGCAGCCCAAGGCCCTGGTCCGGATGGTGGTCGAGGGCCTGCACGAAAAACCGGGGCCGATTGCCAGCGCCCTGAACGAAGAAGGGTTCACCCTTCCACCGCTGCCGAATCTGTTCTTTCCGCGCGACATCGGGCTGGTGATCGGGAGCCACGCGGTGGTGGGCTCGATGCGGTACGGGGTCCGGTGGTCCGAAGAACTCCTGATCAAGATGCTCTTCACCTTCCACGAGGAACTCGGCAACGCCGGGATTCTCTATGACGGCTCCGAAGAGCGGCGGACCAACTACACGCTCGAGGGCGGTGACGTGCACGTCCTCCGGGACGATGTGGTCCTGATGGGCTTCAGCGAACGTTCGAGCCCGGCCGCGCTCGACCAGCTGACCGATGACCTGTTCCGGAAGACCCGGGTGACCGACGCGATTGTCGTCGTCATGCCGCGCGAACCGACCGCTATCCACCTCGACATGCTCTTCACCCACGTGGACCGCGAGATCTGCGTCGTCTATCCGCCGGCGTTCATCGGTCCGGAGCGGCTGACGATTCTCCATCGCCGGAAAGGCCAGGCCCGGGTCAAGGAGATGCCGGATCTGTTCACGGCGACGAAGAAGGTCGGCCTGCCCCTGCTGCCGGTGCTCGCCGGCGGGAGCAACCGGATCCGGCAGGAGCGGGAGCAGTGGGCCTCCGGCTGCAATTTCCTGGCGGTGCGTCCCGGCGTGATCGTGAGCTACGCCCGGAACCTGAGCACCCTGGCCGAACTCGAACGGGCCGGATTCCGGATCGTGCCCGACCGGGACTTCCTCAAGATGGAGCCATCACAGCTCAAGGGCCGGGCGGCCATCACGATCGCGGGCGGCGAGCTGGTCCGCGGCGGCGGCGGGCCGCGGTGCATGACACTTCCGATCCGGCGGACCGAGATCTGGTGAGCGGCGTCATCGCCGTTCCCAGCGGGACTCTGGCCGACCGGGCCCTCGAACGGCTGCTGCGCGGGCCCGAGAAAGCGGTTCTCCTGGCGCGGGAAGTCTTCGGGCTGGTCCGGGCGCCGGACGCGGTGGCCGAACGGATGGCCGTCGCCCTGCTCGGCGCCGATCCGCGGGTCAAGCGGCTTCCCGACGGACGATGGGCGGTAGTGGCGCAGGCGGCCGGATCGCCGCTGATCGAGGATGCGGCGTTCGCGGTCGTGGACGTCGAGACCACCGGCTCGCACGCGGGCGGCAGCGACCGGGTGACCGAGGTGGCCGTCGTGGTGGTGCAGGGAGCCCGGTGTGAGATCGCGATCGATACCCTGGTCAATCCCGAGCGGCCGATCTCGCCGTTGGTCACCAGCATTACCAAGATCACCAACGCGATGGTCAGGAACGCCCCGACCTTCGACGTGGTGGCCGATCAGGTGCTGGCCGAGTTGGCGGGCCGGGTGTTCGTGGCGCACAACGTCCGCTTCGACTGGCACTTCCTCCGGGCCGAGTTCGGCCGGGCGCGTTCGTTAGGCATGGAAGGCCAGAAACTCTGCACCGTCCGGCTGGCCCGCCAGCTGATCCCGGGTCTCCCGTCGTATGGACTCGATGTGGTGTCGGACTACTTTGGGGTGGCCAACGGGGCCCGGCACCGGGCCGGCGGCGACGCCCTCGCCACCGGGGTCGTGCTGCAGCGTCTCCTCGACATGGCGCGCGGCAAGGGGGCCCGGACCCTGCTCGATCTCGAGCAGATGCAGGCCAAACGCAACAAACGCCGGAAGGGAAAGCGCCGGACCAGTGCCCCCGAGGACATGATCTGATGACCGAAATTCCCGAGGCCCTGCGCCTGGCGCTGGCGGGTCGCTACGACATCGAGCGGCCGATCGGCCAGGGCGGGATGGCCACGGTGTACGTGGCCCGCGACGTCAAGCATGGCCGCCAGGTGGCCATCAAGGTGCTCCGGCCCGATCTCTCCGCGGCCCTGGGCTCGGAACGGTTCCTGCGCGAGATCCAGATCGCGGCCCGGCTGCAGCATCCCCACATCGTGCTCCTGATCGACTCGGGCGAAGCGGCCGGGTTGCTCTACTACGTCATGCCGTTCGTGAATGGCGAGTCTCTCCGGAGCCGGCTCGAACGCGAGGGACGCCTGGCGCCCGAGGCCGTCGTGGCCATTGCCCGCGAGGTCGGCGACGCGCTCGACTATGCCAACCGCCAGGGTGTGGTTCACCGCGACATCAAGCCGGAAAACATTCTGCTGGCCGACGGCCATGCGGTCGTGGCCGACTTCGGCGTGGCCAAGGCCCTCACCGAGGCCTCCGACAAATCGCTCACCCGGACGGGATATCCGGTCGGCACGGTCGGATACATGAGTCCGGAGCAGGCCGCGGGCTTCGCCGATCTCAACGAGCGGTCCGACGTATTCAGTCTGGCCTGCGTGATCTACGAGATGCTGGTGGGGCGGGTGCCCGGGATGTGGCCGAGCGACGACGCGAGCCGGGTCCAGCGCTTCCTCGAGGTGCCAGCGGACCATCGCGCGGTGCTCGACCGGCTGCCGGGCGCGGTGGAGCAGGCGCTGGTCCGGGCCTTGGCGCTGCGACCCGAGAAGCGGCTGGAGACGTCGCGGGCGCTGGTGGACGCGGTGGCCGCGGCCTTCGGCGACCGGCCCCGGTACAGCGAGGCGCAGGTCCGCGGCATCGTGGCCCGGGCGGCAGAGATCGAAGCGACGGCGCCGACCTCGGCCGGGGCGCTGTCGTTAGGCGGGATTCAACAGCTGGCCGCCGATGTCGGGATTCCGCCTGAACACGTGGACCGCGCCGCCCGGGAACTGGCCCGCCGCTCGCCACTGCCGCCGGTCCGGACCAATCCGTTCACCGGCTCACCGCTCCGGATTCTGGTGGAGCGCTTTGTCGATGGCGAAGCGTTGCCCGAGGACTATCAGCTGCTGGTGGATGAGATGGGGATGGTACTGGGGGATCCCGGTCTGCCGTCCACGTTTGGCCGGGGCTTGTCGTGGCGCACCACGATTCGGGCCGACGGCATGGGCCGCCAGGTGGGCGTCTCGCTTGCGCCGAGCAACGGCAAGACCCGGATCCTGATCGACGAGAGTGTGGGCAGGCTGGCCGGGGGCTTGTTCGGCGGTATCGTCGGCGGGGTCGGCTCGGTGTTGCTCGTGATGGGCATCGCCTTGGGTGCCGCGGAACTCCACAACGTGTTGCTGGGGTTCGTCTTGGGAGGGGCCGGGATCGGCGCGGTTTATGGCGGCGTCCGGAAGCTCTTTGGAAACATCCGGCAACAACGGGAGGCCGAACTTGAAGCCCTTGCTGATCGCCTGGAAGCCCACGTGACGGAGAGCGCGGGAGCCCGCCGGCCCAAATTGGGCCGACCAGGGGGATCCGCAAGTTGACGCCGGGGCTGTAACTCCTTATCCTTTTGACTCTTGAAGCGGGCGGAATACAGCCCCACCCCCAGCCGTTCAGCGGCGCCAGGGTCCATGCAACTGCTCCTTCTCGGCCTGGGTCGTCCCGGGCGGGGAGCGTTCTGGACACCCCGGTCGCCCGGGGTGTTTTTCGTTTGACGGTCTTCGGGCGCATCGGTCCCGCGGGCCGGACTCCTACGTTGGAGGATCACCGCTGAGCACGAACGAGCGCGAACGCAGGGTTCGGATCAACAGGATGATTCGGATCAGCCCGGTCCGGGTGATCTCGGATGCGGGAGAGCAGTTGGGGGTCCTGGCGGTCGAAGATGCGCTGGCCATGGCCGAAGAGAAGGGCCTCGATCTGGTCGAGGTCGCTCCGATGGCCCGGCCGCCCGTGGTCAAGATCATGGACTACGGGAAGTACAAGTTCGAAGAGGCCAAGGCCGCCCGGGCGGCGAAGAAGAAGCAGCACGTGATCGAGGTCAAGGAAATCAAGTTCCGGCCTGGCATCGATGATCACGACTTCGACTTCAAGGTTCGCCACATGCGCGAGTTCCTGACCGAGGGCAACAAGGTCAAAGTGACCATGATGTTCCGGGGCCGCCAGATGGCGCGGCTCGATCTCGGCAAGGCGGTGCTGGACCGGGTGTCGGAACAGTTGATGGATATCGGCAAGGTGGAATTCGACGCCCGGGTCGAGGGGCGGACGATGACGATGGTGCTGGCGCCGAAGTAGCCCCGCACCGATAGACGGATGGGCGGATCGTCGTGAGCCGCCTGACATTTCCAGGAGCAGCGCATGCCGAAGCAGAAGACGAAGCGGGCCGCGATG
>JANXXJ010000336.1 GCA_025350665.1 Gemmatimonadota bacterium
CGCAGTTCGACGCCGAACATCACCTCGCCGGCGCTCCGATTCCCGCCGGGCCCGAACCCGCTCGGGCTGGTCCCTCGCGGTGTCACCCGCTCGACGCGACCCGACAGCCATAGCGCGGTTCCGGACGGTGCCCGCCATCGCACCACTCCGCCAAACGCGATTGGCGTCGCGTTCCGCGCCAGGAGGTCCAGTTCCGGCGCGATCAGTTGGCGGTAGACCGCGCCCCGGCCGAGCGGTGCGGGAATCGCCGAGGTGGCCACCGACCCCGTCACGGCAACGGTGCCGATCAGGGTGACACGCCGCCCCACCGCTCGACCGACCTCGACCGCCACGCCCGGCGCGCCGACACGGAAACCCGCTAGCCGTTCGCTCCCATCGCGCTCGTCCGGGGGACGAGCGATGGGGTGACCGAGAACTTCGATTGAGTGCCTGGCGTCACCAACACGGCCCCAACGCCCTCATCGCCGCTTGGGCTCCCGTGTTTCGAGCCAAGCCCCAGGCCCGAAGCGGGACCTGAAGCCGCGGTGGGCGTGAGATCCTTCGATCAGTAGCTAGCCAGGTGCCAGAGCCTCGTCCGACCGGCAGTCGAGGACGATTTCCAGCTATTGACGAAAGCTGGGTGGGGGGGGGCATCTTGCAACCGACCCTGCGTATGATCCCCGCCAACGAAGCCGACCGGTTCGACTGAGGAGTACCGGAATGAGTCTTGCGCTAGAACTAACTAGTCGGACGAAAGGCTGGACCGCGATGCTGCTGCTCTGCGGATTTGCGATCGCTTGCTCTTCCCCAACCGAACCGGTCCCTTCCCGACCGTCAACCCCGCCGCCGGCGTTTGTCGTATCCGCCCCCGCCGCCTGTGGTCAGGTGCAATTCAGCGTTTCGGGGACCAGTACCGCGACGGTGACGTTTCCCTCGGCCGGCTGCGGAACGGGGCTGATCTTGGTTGCGGGCGGGGCTGCAACGTGGAACAGCACGACCCGCCTCTTGACGATTCAGGTCCGGGTCAAGAACACCAGTGGGCAAGCCGTCGAGCAGCCAATTTGGGTCCAGATGCCGGATACCGGACGGGTGGCGACGGCTCCGGCCGGGCAACCGGCGACCACGATCGTTCCGCAGGCGCCAGCGGACAGCCTCTTCAGCGGTGGCACCACTGTCTGGCTGGTCGGCAGCTCGGTCAATCTCGCGGCGGGAGACTCGACCTCGGTCCGAACCCTGACCACCAAGGTGCTGAGCCCGGTCACGGCGGGTGAACTCCATTTCAAGCTCCGAACCAACGAGATCATCGTGGGGTTCCCGGCCACCGTACCAACCGTCAAGCCAAAGTGGTTCTTCGACGACAGCAGCCGCACAGCCGATCACTCGAAGCTGAAGCGCGTCCTCATCGTAGCCTTCGCCACCGGGACCTCGATCGCAGCGCGTCAAGCAGCCTTGGACACCGTGCAGGGCACGGTGGTCGGCGGGTCTCCGCTTCCGGGGGTTGGCCCGTCCGACGAGGGCCGCTATTTCGTTCGGGTTCCCTGGGCGACCACCCCCCAGCTGTTGGATTCAGCAAAACGACTCCTGAAGACGAAAGCAATTGTAAAATATGCGTTGGGCTACATGTTCCTGATTTTGGACGGGCGCCGCCCAAACGACCAGCCGACCGGTTCCTCCCCAATTCCCGCGTGGAAGGCTGCCGACTGGACCCTCAATCCTGATTCGGCCGGTAGTCCCGGGAGTCTGAGGCTGGAGGGGAATTTTGCCCCCGAGGAAATTGCCCTCCCACTTGCGTGGGGATGCGAGACCGGCTCGACAGCCACGAAGGTCGGAGTGCTCGAACAAAACTTCGCCGGAGGCGATTTTTCGGTAAACGCTCCCGGCGGCGTGCCGACGCTGACCGCTCCAAACGACTCCGCCAAGTCACACGGGAGAACCGTTGCCAGCTTGCTGGCGGCGGCCGGGGACAACAACCTCGGTATGGCTGGTGCCATGTGGCGAGCCAACCTGCTCCTCAAGGCGACCGGCCCGGTGAACATCGTGGAGGCTCTCGACTCACTTGCCCCGTTGCTGCAGAGCAATGCCTCAGTCATCAACATGAGCTTCGGGAACTATGCCGCTGGGGCCTCAGACAGCGCCGACCGGGCTGACGCGAAAGAGATCACAGTACATGCAATGGATGTGCTGAGGCGGTATCCGGGCGCGACGCCGCTCTTTGTGGTCGCGGCGGGTAACGAGAACCGGGACGCCTATCGGAACGGTCTGCCCGCCCTTAAGGACTCCATTCCCGATCAGGTTCTGGTTGTGGGTGGGTCGACGCGCCGCAATCACACCCCGCGTAGCCGTTTCGTCCTCTCCCCGACGTCGGGGAGCAATTTTGGCGCAAGCGTCGACATCTACGCTCCGGGGGACAGTGTTTGGGTGTGGAATGACACTTCGGCGTTTCGCCCCCGGTTTGGCACTTCGTTCGCCGCGCCGTTGGTTGCCGGCATTGCTGGTCTGCTCAAGTCATTCGACCCAACGTTGACCGCAGCGGAGCTCAAGACGTTCATCCTCCTAGGGGCACAACGCGGCGGGCGCCAAGTTGCTGGCGATGCCGGCCAGTATCTTGCCAACGCCTACGAGTCCCTCAAGCGCGCCGCCGAGCGACTCGGCACTCCCATCTGTGGGCATCCGGCGATTCTCCGAGGACCGATCGGGACCCAGCGAATCATGTTCACCAAGGACTCGTTGGGCACGGCCCGGGGCGACTCGATCGTACTGCCCCCTGCGCCTTCACCAGGCATTCGAGTCTACCACGACCTGTCGGCAGCCCAGGGTGGCCGCCGACTCGCCATCGGATCGTACGGCACGGAAGGGGACCAGACCCACGTCTGGACCCTGGGCGCCACCGGCTGGACCGAGGTCCAATCGATCGCGGGGGCGTGGTCACGAACCTACGTCGAACGAGACACCATCGACTTCTACATGTCGGGCAGCGTGAGCGTCACCGGCCCCAACGGCCCGAGAACTCGATCGATCATCGCGGACTGGATGGCCTTCTCGTTCGACGCGAAGTTCGCGACGTTCCCCAGCACCACCCAGACCTGCAGTGGCGCCACCCAGTACACCGTGGCGTTGTACAACCTGACTGCCGGCACTCAGTCCACCGTCTATTCGGCCCCATGCGGGGGCGCGGCGCCGACCAAGCCCGTAGCGGCGGCATGGAACGAGACCTCAGACGGGTTCGTCACGGCCGACCAGCAATTCCCCGGGCCGAACCCGCCCTTCAATATTGTCTATCACCGCTTCAAGATCGTGAACAATCTGGCCCAGGCGGCGGGCGCCGCGGCGACGATTGCCGACCGCCGGGCCGAGCTCGATGGTCCTTCCACCGGGCCGCCCAGCATGCGGCCGGACGGGGTCACGATGCGCTGGTTCGAGGGCGTACCGCCCTATCTCTTGGGTGGTTCCGTCACCTGTCGGGTGGTCACCCGGTCGGCGTTCGCTCCCTTTGGCGTCGTCTGGGAGACGAGCGATGGCGTGACCGAGAACTTCGATTGTGTGCCTGGCGTCACCAACGCGGCCCCCAACGCCCTCGTTGCCGCCTGGGCCCCCGTGCTTCGCGCCAGGCCCCAGGAACGCAGCGGCGTCGCGCGGAACCTGCTGCTGCAGCGGGGGCGATGACCGTCGTCAATAGGGTGTCAGGCATCACAAAGTGATCGCCATCGAATCGACGGCCCGAGCGTACGAAACGGCCGGGGCTCTTCTCCCGCGTTCGATTGGTCGCCGGGTCAGGTGCCAGCGCCGCTCCCCCCGCGGCAGCGCCGCGCCCGCTATCGCAGTTCGACGCCGAACATCACCTCGCCGGCGCTCCGATTCCCGCCGGGCCCGAACCCGCTCGGGCTGGTCCCTCGCGGTGTCACCCGCTCGACGCGACCCGACAGCCATAGCGCGGTGCCGGACGGTGCCCGCCATCGCACCACTCCGCCAAACGCGATTGGCGTCGCGTTCCGCGCCAGGAGGTCCAGTTCCGGCGCGATCAGTTGGCGGTAGACCGCGCCCCGGCTGAGCGGTGCGGGAATCGCCGAGGTGGCCACCGACCCCGTCACGGCAACGGTGCCGATCAGGGTGACACGCCGCCCCACCGCTCGGCCGATCTCCACCGCCACGCCCGGCGCCGAGATGGTGAACCGTGATCCTACCAGCGCGATCGAGTCGTTGCGGACGCGGCGCTCGTATCGCCCGGTGAGCGCCATCAGGGCGGTCCACCCGTGGGCGTCGGGCAGGAGCCGAAGTTCGATCCGGGCCGCGGCTACCCGTTCGTTGGCGGTGAAGACGGTGGCGGCGGAATCGAGGGCCAGGTCGCCGTGGCCGGTCAGCTGGGTGTAGCGCCCGTCGGCCGTCAGGATCCAGCGGCGTCCGAGCGGCCGCTGATAGGCCCAGCCCGCGGTCCAGCTGTCGGCGTTCCAGCGGTCGTAGGCCGGGTTGTCCTGCTCCTGGCGGGTCCGCCGCTCCCGGAGCCCTGCCACCTCACCGAAGAGGACCCACCGGCCCCGCCCGAGGGTCCCTTCGGCGCCTAATGTCATCGAGGGAACATCCTCCTCGATCAGGCGGTAGTAGCTCTGCTGCACGCTGAGCGGCCGGACATCCCGATAGCCCTCCAGCGCCACCACCTGCCCCTCCGCCGCCCGCTCGGCCAGCAGCACCGTCTCGGCCCGATGCCGGTAGCGGCCGGCCAGCCCGAACCGGATGCCGCCCACCTGCCGGGCGGCGCCGATGGCCAGCCCGGGCATGGCCTGGCGGCTCCGGCGGACGAAGCCGGCTTCGATGGTCTGGTGGTCCCGGGCTTCGTAACCCAGATCAGCACCTAACGACCATGGACCGAGGGCCCAGCCGGCCACGCCCTCGAGCCGGGCCCGGGTCCGGCGTGACGGTGTGGTGCCGCTATCGGTGGTGACGAACGGACTGGTCGGGTACGGCTCGGTCTCGTCCGCCCGGGTTCCCGGGTCGAACCGCTCCTGATCGAGCACCACCCGGCCCAGCACGGTGAGCTTGGGATCGATCTGCCGCCACGAACTGGCGGCGATCTGGGTGAGGTCACTGCCGCCCGGGTCGAGAGGGCGGCGGAAATCGCCCCGGGTCCGGGCCATGGCGGCGATGAAGTCGGTGCGGGAACTGTCCACGCCGCGCGCCAGGCCGGCCGGATTCCCCGCGGTCCAGAAGAGACCAATCGGAGTGCGTCCGAACAGCGTGGCCGGCACCGCGGACGTGCTCACGCCCGGGAGTCGGCGGGGGAGATCGGCACGGGGCGCCAGGACGCTCCACTGGGTGAGCCAC
Organism: Gemmatimonadota bacterium; assembly: GCA_025350665.1. Classification (GTDB taxonomy): domain Bacteria; phylum Gemmatimonadota; class Gemmatimonadetes; order Gemmatimonadales; family GWC2-71-9; genus SHZU01. The sequence continues at coordinate 5,296 of JANXXJ010000336.1, forward strand.
GCCGGCAGATCGCGCTCCGGCACCAGCGCCACACCCTGCGCCGCCCCGAGCGACGGGGCCAGCGCCACGGCCAGTGCCGCGAGCGCGGCCCGTTTCACCGCACCCCCAGCAGCGGCATCGTCACCTCGAGTCCGAACCGCACCGGCGAATAGAACCTCGGCACCGTGGTCCGGCCGCCGTAGCTCCCGATCCGGTCGAAGGCGTTGAAGGCGTAGAACGAGAGCCGTCCGTCGAGCGGGAGCGTCTTGCTCACCTGGAGGCTGAAGAGCCAGTCGGGCGGGGCCTCCTGCGGGTCGATCAGGCCATTCCGCGCCACCCGGATGTCGGCGTAGTCGGGGCGGCCCCGCTCCGCGAGCGGTACCGGCACCAGGGCTCCGCCGCGCGTGATGTACCCCGCGAAGGCCAGTGAGTCGGTCCCACCCACATCCTGGCGCACCTCGCGAATGGTGTACTGGATCGTGCCGGTGATGACGAGGCCCGCCTTGGGCTGCTGGTGGATCAACCGCGTCGTCACCAGGAGCCGTTCCCCTTTCCGGGTGAGCGCCTGCCAGTAGGGCGCCCGGGGAATCTGCTGGCTCAGCTGGAACTCGCTGAACGATCCGCCAAACTGGATTCCGTCGTTCCTGAGAGTGCTCCAGGCCCAGGCGCCCTGGACGTCGATCCGGGTCCGGAGCGGGACGATCTCCGGAATGACCGCGGTCAGTTCGAGTCCACGGCTCCTCAGGTCGAGGTTGTTGGCCGGTTGATCGATCAAAGTGGGAACGCTGTCGCGACCGAGCGGCACGGGCAGCACGGCAGGCGGCCTCCCGGTTCCGATGGTGGTGCTGTCGACGCCGAGCCGGTCGCGAATCAGAAAGGTCGGGGTGGTCCGGAGGCCGACGCCGTTCTGGATCCGGTCGGCGTAGCCCACCAGGCTCAGCTGTCCGCCGCGTCCCAAGTCGAGTTCCACGCCGGCCTCGGCCTTGTCGGCCCGCATCATGGCCAGGTCGGGGTTGGTCCGATCGAGGATCCGGGTGGTGAGGATCGCCCTCCGTTCGGCCGGATTGTTGGCGTAGTAGTTGAAATTGACCAGATCGTAGTACTGGGTGCCGGGGGAGAGGTCGCCTAACGAAGGCACCTTGACCACCCGACCCACGCCGGCCCGGAGGCGAACGCGGCCGGCGGGCATCGCTTCGAGCTGGAGCCGGGGCCCGAGGGCCGCGTCCCGCACGCCGCCGGCCCAGCTGCCGCCGTGGTGGAGCAGGTCGAGGCGGAGGCCGGTCTGGATGTTCATCGGGATGCCGGCCACCGTGGTGGCGATCCGGTCATCGCCGTAGAGGGCGGTGGTGGTGAGCGGTGGCGTGGCGTCGAAGCGGCGGGGGCGATCGTATCCCTGGACGCCGTTGAAATCCACCTGGGGCGGAAACTCGATGTCGAACTGATAGCCGGGTCCGCTGTTCCATTCGCGCCGGAGTTCGAGGCCGGCCCGGGTGTCGTGGGCCAGCCCGACGAAGTGAACCGGCGTGATCAGTTCCAGCCGGGAATAGATCTGGCGCGGATCGCCGTCGACATCGACCCGGGCCGAATAGAGCCCGCCGATGAATTTGCCGTCCTGGGTTCCGTCCGTGAGGCGATTCGTGAACGGCATCGCGCCGCGGAGCCGGGGGGCCTGGGTGAACGAGCGTTGCCGGTCTCCCTCGAACGCGGCGGTCCATTCGAGCCGGCTTTGGCTCCCCAGGCGGAGGCGGGCTCGTTCGGAGGCACGGAGGCCGTTGTCGCGGCTGCGGGAGGCCACCCCCGGGAAGGTGGGGGACTCCGGTTCGTCCTCAAGGACCTGAAAGAAATCGAGCCGGGAATCCAGGGTGAGGGCGGGGCTCTCGTAGCGGTGCGCCAGCTGGGCCCCGATTCGGCTCCCGGTATTGTCGCGGGCGCCGGGGGCGAGTTTGGTGCGGGCCAGATTGAGGCTGGCGGTGCCGGTCTGTCGGTGGGAGAGGGCGGCGCCACCCACCAGGGTGGCTTCGACGGTCCGGGCGTCCAGGCGGACCCTGGCCTCGGGGGCCACGGCGCCGGCGCGGGTGTCCACCAGCACCACGCCCTGGGTCAGGTCGCCGAATCGGGCCGAGGGGATGCCGCGGATCACCTCGACCCGTTCGATGGTGGCGGCCGGGATCCGGCGGAGGTCGATGCCGCCGCCGGCGGCCGTGGCGAACGACAGCTCGCCCCGGGCGCCTAACGACTGCAGGTTGACATTGTTGGAGACGGGCACGCCGTCGAGCACCACCTGGGTTCCGAAGGCGGCCAGGCTCCCGGCCGAGGGGCCGGCGGCGTTGGGTCCGGTGCCGCCGCCGGTCGAGACCGGCACGGCCCGGAGGGCAAACTGCTGGACCCCGTCGAGCCCTGGCGGCTGGAGCACGGTGCCGGGGATCAGTTCGAGGACGCCGGCCAGGCTGGCGGCGGTCTGGTTCCGGATGGCCTCGCTGCCGATGACGGAGGCGGTGCCGAGTTCCCCGCGGGCGCGGCCGGCGGGATCGGCGGTGACGACCAGGTTGGGCAGGTTGAGGGCGCTTCGCGCGAGGGCCAGATCCACCGTGAGGGTACCGGTGGCCGGGACCGTGATCGGGCGGCGGAGTGGGGCGTAACCGATTCGAATGACGCGGAGGATCTGGGGGCCGGCCGGGGCGCCGTCGAGGCGGTAGCGGCCTTGTTCATCCGTGGTGATGGCGAGGGCGCGACCTTCCAGCGCCACCGTGGCATGCGCCAACGGGGTTCCCGCCATCGCGTCGGAGACGCGGCCTGCGACCGCCGCCGCGCCCGGCCTGGGCTGCGCCGGGAGCCAAGCCGGAATGGCGGTCAAGGCCAGTGCCAGCGCCAGGACTTTCAGGATTGCATCAGCAGATCGGCAGATGAGTGCGGGCCAGGCGGCAAGTCCGTCCGGGCCCCTCAGCTTCCCGGGCAGGACGTCGAAATGCAGCCTCATGTACCGGCGCATCGTCCCCACCTTCCCGAAACCGACCTGATCGGAGGCTGCCTCCACGGTTACCCGCTCGAAGATGAGGACGAAGGCCGCCTTGAGCAAGCGAGAGGCTCTGAGCACGACGTGAGGGGTTGCGAGGCCGGCGGCAGCGAGGTGGCGGGCGAGGCCAAGGTTGGCCGCCAGTGACTCGACCGTCGCCATGCGGCCGGCGTCGAGCGCAAGGTACACGAACCGCTCGACCACGTCCGGCAGGTAACCCAACTCCTCGATCAACCGGACCCGGGCCGGGGTCCACCTTCGGGACGCGCGATCTGGCGTCGCCGGGAAGGCGGCGGCAGCGTCCGAGTCGGTGTTCGCATCGCGTTCTACCATGAACGCCCCTGCAGGCTTGCTGAATGGCCGAAACCGGACTGTTTCCTGACCGAATGGGGACTCTATCAGCCGACCGCCACAGTGGTAGGGTAGAGTATCACCCCGTCGGAGGGCCTTGTGTCGGCTTCACCTCGCATCGCTGGACTCTGGGCAGCCCTTGCCGCTGCCTCCGCGCTTGTCATCCTGCTGGCCCGCCGTCAGACCGATCTGAGCCGCGAGTATGGCCTGCTCCGGACCAAGGCCACCCTCCCGTTCCGCGGTTATGCCATGCCCACCTTCCGGACCAAGACCTTGACCGGTGACTCGCTCACGGTGGCGGAGCTCTCCGATACCGTCAGCCGCCAGCTGGTGTTCGTCTTTACCACGACCTGTCCCTTCTGCAAGGCTACCCTTCCGATCTGGGCCGGGCTGGCGGATTCGAGTCAGCGCCTCGGCCGCCCGGTTCGCATCGTGGCGCTCAGTCTGGACTCGGTCGCGGAGACCTCACGGTACGCCGCGGAGCATTCGCTAAGGTACCCCGTGGCGACGTTCCCGACCTGGAAACTCGCACAGTTGTTCCGAGCCAGGGCCGTCCCCCAAACGCTGGTTCTCGATCACGATGGGCAAGT
>JANXXJ010000355.1 GCA_025350665.1 Gemmatimonadota bacterium
CCGGGCCGGCGGCTCCGGCTCGTCGGCAATTTCGGTGTGGGGGTGAACCTGATCGATCTGGATGCGGCCCGGGCCGCCGGGGTCGTGGTCACCAACACGCCCGGTGTCCTCACCGACTGCACCGCGGACCTGACGATGGCCCTGATGCTCATGACCTTGAGGCGGCTGGGGGAAGGGGAACGGCTGCTGCGGGCGGGAGCCTGGCGGGGCTGGCGGCCGACCCATCTCCTCGGCCGACGCGTGACCGGCAAGACCCTCGGCATCGTCGGCATGGGACGGATTGGCCAGGCGGTGGCTCGCCGGGCGAGCGCCGGGTTCGGCATGCGAGTGCTGGCGGCCACCCACCGCCCGGGGACCCGGGCTCCGGAGCCTGACATTCAGGTCGAGTGGTGCGAGCTCGACGATCTCCTCCGGCGATCGGACGTCGTCTCGCTCCACTGCCCGGCCACACCGGAGACCGCGGGCCTCATCGACCGGCGGCGGCTCGGGCTCATGCGCCCGGGGGCCGTGCTCATCAACACGGCCCGGGGTGTCCTCGTCGACGACGCGGCGCTAGTCGAGGCACTCGTGGCCGGCCGGCTCGGCGGCGCCGGACTCGACGTCTTTCCGAATGAACCCGCCGTGCCGCCGGGGCTGCTCGAGGCGCCGAACGTCGTGGTGCTGCCGCATCTGGGCAGTGCCACCGAAGAGACCCGGACGGCGATGGGCGACCTGGTGGCCGACAATCTCGAAGCGTTCTTCGAGGGGCGGGAGCCACCCCACCGGGTTGCCTAACGATCAAGGACGATGCCCAGGGAGGGCGCGAGGGCCTCGAGGTCGGCCCGGAGCCGGTCCCGCTCCGCGACCAGGCGGCTGAGGCGGTCCCGGTCAAGCAGGGAGAAGCCCAGGGCTCGGGTGCCGGATACGAACCGGCCGAACCGTTCGACCAGCTTCAGGGCGGCGGACCCGCCGAGCGGTGCCACCAGCGTCGCCGCGGCCCCGGCGGCTATTCCGAAGGTCCGAGCTGCGGCAATGCCGATCCCGATCCAGGTCAGCGGATAGAAGATCGCCGCCGCCATGATCTTGATGGTCGCGAGGACATCGTCGTTGACACCCGCCAGGCGAGGCGACAGGCGGCCGATCAGCCAATAGGCGGGGAGGTGGAGGACCAGGCCGGGCAACGCCAGGGGAAGGAAGATCCCGATCCGGAACAGGAGCCAGGCGGACGCCCGCAAGACCCCGGCTGCGCCGAGGCTGGCCGGCGCGGCGCGGCCCGCGTCGAGTCCGGCGGCGCGGAAGGCGCTCTCGAGGCGATCCACCTGGCGGATCAGCCGGTCGAGCAGCGCGGGGTTGGAGGCCTGGAGCGCCCGGTAGCCCGCCACCAGGCGCTGCCGGGTGAGGCGGACCTGGTCAAGGGGGCGCTGCCGGGCACCGCCTAACGCCGCTCCGAAAATCCGCTCGGTCCGTTCCGCGATCTCCAGCACCTCGAGGCGGTCCGCCTCGACCACCTGCGCCGCGAGCGCCGCTCCCAGTTGCTCGGTCACCTGCGCCACGCGATCGGCGGGCGGTTCGCCGTCCGGCCCCGGCGCGGCGGGCGTGACCGGGATTGGCCGGGCGAAGCAGACCAGCACGGCACTCCGGAAGGTGCTCTTGTCGGTGTAGAACAGACCGACCGGTACGATCTGAACGGGCAGCGCGGTTCCCGACCCGAGCGCAATCCGGGCGGCGCCGGTCTTGAACGGTTTGAGGGACGGGGCACTGTGGCTCGTGCCCTCAGGGGCGATCGCGATGGTGCCGCCCCGGTCGAGGAGAGCCCGCGCCCGCGCAAAGGTCTCGCGGTTCTTCGCCGGATCGAACTGATCCTGACGGCGGTAGACCGGAATCGCGTCCAGGGCCCGGGCCAGCCAGCCGACCACCGGCATCCTGAAGATCGGCTCCTTGGCGAGGAAGGACACGTTGCGCGGGGCATAGCAGAGCACGAGCAGGGGGTCGACCAGGGCGTTCGGGTGGTTGATGGCGAAGAGCGTCGGCCCCGAACGGGGAACGTTCTCGAGCCCCTGAATTTCGATCCGCCGGAAGAACAGCTCCAGCACCCGGCGGAACAGTGACCGGAGCGCGGCGCGAACCATCAACCGGGGCTGGCCGCCGACTCGGTGCGACGGCGTTTCTCGGCCATCTCGACATAGAGCTGGCCGCAGGCCGCGTTGATGTCGAGCCCGCGACTTCGACGGACGACCGCCTCGACGCCGGCCTCGCGGAGCCGTTCCGCGAAGATTCGAATCCGGTTGCCCGAGGTCGGCGTGAGACCGGGCGCTCCGCCGGGATGGAGGGGAAGCAGGTTCACGTGGGCGGCGAGGGGCCGGGCTAGGCGGGCGAGTTGGTCGGCGTCGCCGTCGCTGTCGTTCCGACCGGCGATCATCACGTACTCGAAGGTCACCCGGCGCCCGAAGCGCCGCGCCTCGGCGATCACGTCGCCAAGAGCGTACTTCTTCTCGACCGGCATGAGCCCGATCCGCGATGCCGGGTTCGGTGAATGAAGGGAGATGGCGAGGCGGAACTGTTCCGGCCGGGCCCGGAGACGTTCCATGCCCGGGATGATGCCGACGGTGGAGACGGTGATATGGCGCGCCCCGATTCCGAATCCCTGCTCGTGATTCAGAATCGTGAGCGTCGTGTCGACCGCGGGCCAGTTGAGGAGCGGTTCGCCCATCCCCATGAATACGATGTTGGTCGGCCGGTCGGTCGGGTCCCGAAGCACGATCTCGCGGACCTGTCCGGCGATTTCGGCCACGGTCAGGTTGCGCCGGAATCCCATCCGGCCGGTGGCGCAGAAGACGCAGCCAAGCGCGCAGCCGGCCTGGGATGAGATGCAGAGCGTTCGCCTTGTGCCGCTGGGGATCAGCACCGACTCGATCATTTCGCCGTCGGCGAGGCGCCACAGGAACTTCTTCGTGCCATCGGAGGACAACTCCATCGACTGGACCTCGAGCCGGACGATCGGCAGATCACGGTCGAGAGCCTCCCGGAGCGTGGCCGGCAGATCGGAGACGTCGCGCCAGGCGCCCACGGGCTGTTGCCAGAGTCTCCGGGCAATCTGCTCGGTCCGGTAGCGCGGGAGGCCGTGGGCGGAGACCCATGCGCCAATGGTTTTTTCGGCGCCGGCCGGATCGAGGTCGAGGAGGTTCATCGCGCGGAATCTAACGGTTCCCGCCCGGCTCACCGAGGTGCCGGCGGTGGCGGGCGACGACCGAGTCGAGCTCCGCTGGGCCGACCGCGGCGGCATCAGGGCCGGTCACGAGGCCCCGCCACGGCGGGCGGGCGTCGAACCGGTACGCACCGAAGATGATCACCGGCGTTCCCGATCCCGCCACAATCGTGCCCTGTTCGACCCGCCATTGATCGGCCCACCGGTACAGCCACTCGGCGTCCGGGCCGAGGAGGCGGATGCAGGCGTGGCTCGCGGGGATTCCCGGCAGGTCGTACTGGTGGAGCGAGACGCCCCGTTCGTTCTCGATGTTGAAGTACCAGGGGAGAATCCACGCCGGGTTTTCGGTGGAGCGGGTCTTTCGCGCCTTCCAGTTGGTGTGGAACAATCCGTTGGGCGTTGGGGTTGCTCGCTTTCCCCTGCTGGTCGGCCCCCAGTAGACGAGGTGCCCCCACTCGTAGGCCGCGAAGGCCTGAACCCGCTGGGCGACCACGATCAGCTTGGGGACCGAATCGAGTGCGGGCAGACGGGTCGGCAGCGGAGCCAGGTCGAGTTCGCCGAGGGTCGTGTCAGCCGGCAGTGCGAGGGTATCGCCAGTCCGGGCATGACGGAGGTCGATCCGGTTCAGCTTGAGGAGCAACGTTAGGCGGTCGGGGCCGAGATCGCCGACCAGCCGGCGGAACGAGGCACCACGACCGATCGGGATCGGCACGAATCCGACCGGACCGAGGGCGGGGGCGCTGGTCGTCGCCGGATTCGCGGGATGGGCCGCCGGGGGTGGCGGCAACGGCGGATCGGCTGGCGCTGGCCGGAGGCCGCATCCGGCGATCATTCCGACCCAAAGCGCCAGGGCTCCCGACTGGGCAAAACTCACGTAACTCTTCGCGCTCCAATGGCTTGCCGTTGTCGGTCCGGGGGCGTTACGTTTGCTCCATGGCAACGATTTCCGCCGCCCAAACCACCTTGCGAACTCATCGCGCCGGGTCGATCTCGCGCGAACACCTTGGTCAGGTCGTGCGACTCGGCGGCTGGGTCCACCGCCGCCGCGACTTGGGTGGCCTGATCTTCATCGATCTGCGGGACCGGGCCGGCCTGGTCCAGCTTTCCCTGAGCCCCGACTGGACCCCGCCCGCGGTCATGGAGCGGGCTGGAGGCCTGGGCGCCGAAACCGTGGTCCTGGTGGCCGGGCGGGTCGAGCTGAGGCCGAATCCCGCTCGCGACGAGGGAATGATATCGCGGGAGGTTGAAGTCTACGTCACCGAGTTGAACGTGGTGGGCCCGGCCGGGACGCCCGCCATCTCGGTGGCCCGCAAGGAGAACGAGGAATTGGCGGCCGAGGAGCTCCGGCTCAAGCACCGGGTCCTCGACCTGCGTCGGCCGGAGCTGCAGCGCAATCTCATCCTCCGTCACCGGCTGGCGCAGCGCGCCCGGCAGGTCCTGTCGCACCTCGGGTTTCTCGAAATCGAGACCCCGATCCTGACCAAACCAACCCCCGAGGGAGCTCGCGACTACCTGGTACCGTCGCGGGTTCATCCGGGCGAGTTCTACGCGCTCCCCCAGTCGCCGCAGATCTACAAGCAGCTGCTGATGGTGGCGGGGTACGATCGCTACTTCCAGATTGCCCGCTGTTTCAGGGACGAGGATCTTCGCGCGGACCGGCAGCCGGAGTTTACTCAGATCGACATCGAGTCCTCCTTCGTGACGCAGGACGATGTGATGGGCTATGTCGAGGCGATTCTGACCAGCCTCTGGCAGGAGGCCGGCGAGCCGGTGCCCGAGCCGTTCCCGCGGTTCACCTACCGCGACGTGATGGAGCGATACGGGATCGACAAGCCCGACCGGCGGTACGGACTCGAAATCGCCGACTTCAGCGGGGCGCTGAGCGATGATGCCGCGCCGTTCCTCCGGGTGGCTGGCCAGGGCGGGATTCGTTTCCGCGCCATCCGGGCCAACGGTGCGGCCGAGCTGTCGCGCAAGGATTTCGATCAGCTCACCCAGGCCGCCAAGGATGGCGGGGCCGGCGGGCTGGTCTGGCTGAAGCGCGGGGGGTCGGAGTGGGAAGGGCAGGGCCTCAAGGCGGTGGGCGGTCATTTTGCCGCCGCCCTGGCCGGCAACGAGGGAGACGTGTTGGTCGGCGTGGTCGGGCCCGACCCGGTCACCTCGCCAGCACTCCATTTGGTCCGGACCGCGCTGATCAAGCGGCTTGGCCTGACGCCGACGACCCGCCACGCCTTTCTCTGGGTTGTCGACTTTCCCCTCTTCGAGCCCGATCCGGCGACCGGCGAGCACATATTCGTCCATCATCCGTTCACCGCGCCTCATCCCGATGATGTGCCGTTCCTCGAGACTGATCCGGGGCGGTGCCGGGCGATCCACTACGATGCGGTCTACAACGGGACCGAGCTTGGCAGCGGATCGATCCGCATCACCGATCCGGCCCTGCAGCAGCTGATCTTCAAGCTGATCGGGATCGGCCCCGAGGAGCAGCGCCGCCGGTTTGCGTTCCTGCTCGATGCCCTCGCGACCGGCGCGCCGCCGATGGGCGGCTTCGCGGTCGGCTTCGACCGGGTCGTCATGCTGCTGGCCGGGGCGCCGTCCCTTCGCGATGTCGTCGCGTTTCCGAAAACCACCGCGGCCCGGGCCTTGTTCGAGGGGGCGCCGACGCCGGTGGAGCAGAAGGATCTCGACGTGCTGAACCTCACCATAAGGCGGCCGACCCCCTGAAGCCGAGGAATGCTGGGATGGCGGAAGAGACGATACAGCGGTTCGGGATCGAGGGGGCGGACCCCCTGCTTCTCGCCGGAGTGAACGATGCCACTCTGGTCGAACTCGGCCGAGCGTTAGGCGTCCGGGCGACGCTCCGGGGGGACACGCTGACGATTTCCGGCCCCGGGGAACAGGTCGACCGCGGTGCAGTGGTGGTCCAGTCGCTGATCGACCTCGCCCGGATCGGCGAGGCCGTCACGCCCGACATGATCACCCGAATGCTTCAGGACGGCGCGATACCGCTCGAACTCTCGATGCCCGGCGAAGGGCGGATCCTGCTGCCCGGGCTCCGGCGGGCGATCCTGCCCAAGACCCGGGGCCAGAAGGAATATCTCGACGCGATCGCCCAGAACGACATCGTGATCGGGATCGGGCCCGCCGGGACCGGGAAGACGTATCTCGCGGTCGCCAAGGCGATCGAGGCCCTGGCCCGCAAACGGGTCAAGCGGATCATCCTGGCCCGGCCCGCGGTCGAGGCGGGCGAGTCGCTCGGGTTCCTCCCCGGCGACATCCAGGCGAAAGTCGATCCGTACCTCCGGCCGCTCTACGATGCCCTCGAAGACATGATGCCGCACGACCGGGTGC
>JANXXJ010000009.1 GCA_025350665.1 Gemmatimonadota bacterium
ACGCGATGGGCATGGGCGTGGACGCCGAGGTACTGCCGGCGATCACGCCATGACCGGCCGGCGGGCGCTGTTTGCGGGGGCGGTATTGGGCGGCCTGAGCGTGGCGCTCGGCGCCTTCGGTGCCCATGCGCTCCGGGATCGGCTCTCCCCGGCAGACCTCCAGATCTACGAGACCGGCGCCCGATACCAGATGTATCACGCCCTGGCACTGGTGGGCCTGGGGCTGTGGCTCGAACGGGGACCCCGACCCCGGCTGGTCTGGGCAGCCCGCGCCTGGCTTGCCGGTACCGCCATCTTCTCGGGCAGCCTGTACCTGCTGGTCCTTACCGGTGTTCGCGCGCTGGGCGCCATTACCCCGCTCGGAGGCGTGGCGCTGATCGCCGGCTGGCTGCTGGTGGCCGTCGACGCCGCCGCCGATCGTTAGGTGACCGGCCCGATCCGCTATCTCCCGCTGCTGGAACAACTCGACCACTGGCAGGCCGCCGCGCGGGCGCGCCATCCCGGCGTCATTCCCTGCCGGACCGGATGTACCGCCTGCTGCAACGGTCCCTTCGACATTTCGATCGCCGACGTCGCTCTGGTGGTGGACGCGGTGGCCGTGCTGCCTGACGACGTCCGGGCCGGGGTGTTCGATCGGGCCCGCGCCCACGTGGCCGCGATGCAGGCGATCGAGTCCGGCTGGACGGCGCCATTTGATATCGCCGCGATCGGCGAGGCCCGGTTCGACCGGGTCAGTGACGGGCTGGCCGATTTGCCCTGCCCGCTGCTGGATGACCAGGGCGCGTGTCTGATCTACCACGACCGCCCGATGATCTGCCGGCTGATGGGATTGGGTCTGGTCACCGAGCGGGGCGACGTGATCGAGAACGGCTGCCCGATCCAGGAACGCTTCCCGGCCTACGAAGCGCTGGAACCGGCGCCGTTTCCGCTCGAGGCCTGGGAGCGTGAAGAGGACCAGGCGAAGATCCAGGCGGCCGCCCGGTTCGGATATGACTGGTTGGTCGACTACGAAACGACGATTGCGGCTGCCATCGTCACCTGGAGCCCGCCCTGAACGCCTCGCGGACCTGATCCCGCTCGACGAACATCATGCGAGCGCGGTCTTAGCGCCCGAGCGCCTTGGCCGCGATATCGGGAAAATCGGTGAAGAATCCATCCACTCCCAAGCCTGCCAGCCGGCGTACTTCGCCGGCCGGATCGCCGTGGTAGCCGGCGGGCAGAAATTGCGGATCGGCCCGAACGGTCCACACGTGAATGAAGATTCCTGCCGCGTGGGCGTCTGCGACCAACGACGTCGGCCGGCCGAGTGAACCGTCGGCCAGAATGGGCTGGACCAGATTCTTGGACGGCCCGATCCCGTTAGCATAGGCCGCGATCGCCTTGAGCCCTTTCGGCGTGATCATCTCGGCGTAGGTGGGCCCGCTGCCGGCCGCCACGACGTCGGCCGGACTCCCCTGTTCCTCGATCAGCTGCACCAGTTTGAGCCGGGTCCGTGACCGGGCCCAGCGGAGATTGGCCGTCTCGAAGCTCTGGATGAAGATCGGCTCGGAGGCGTCGTGATAGCCGAACCGCTCGAGCATCGCGAGCAGGGCGCTCGTGATCGGGAGACCAAGCGACTCGTGATACGTGGGGTGCTTGGTCTCGGGATAGACGCCGATCCGGCGCCCGAGACGTTGCTCCTCGGCCCGGACAAACGTCAGGATGTCCTCGAAGGTCGGGATCTCGAATTGTCCGTCGTATCCGTGACCCCGGAACGCGAGCCGCTCCCGGGCGCGGAGCGACTTGATCTCGGCCAGGGTGAAATCCTCGACGAACCAGCCGGTGGCGGTCTGGCCGTCGATCGTCTTGGTCCGGCGGCGATCGGGGAACTTCAGGGCCGCATCCGTCGTCTGGCCGATTTCGTTCTCGTGCCGGGCCACCAGACCTGAGTCCCGGGTCATCACCAGATCCGGCTCGATCACGTCGGCGCCCTGGGCGATGGCCAGCCGGTAGGATTCGATCGTGTGTTCGGGGCGGTAACCCGCGGCGCCGCGGTGCCCGATGATGATCGGGCGAGGGT
>JANXXJ010000297.1 GCA_025350665.1 Gemmatimonadota bacterium
CCCCAAAGGCCCCGCCCAGCGTGGCCCCGGCCCGGTAGTGCCGCCCCAGCCAGCCTAACGTCTCGTCCCGGGCCGGGCTGGGCTGGAGCGCGGCACCGAGATCGGCCAGCAGCTCTTCGGCACGGTGGGGAACGGGCTCGCGATGCAACGGCGTCATGGGCGCGTCGGCCGCACGGCTGTCAAGCTGCGCCGTCACCAGAGCGCCGTCCGGGGCAAACCACGTCGTCGAGGCGCCCTCCGCGTAGTCATGGTCGTCGCCGGCGAGCCAGAAAACCGGCACGACCGGCCGGTTCCAGCGGCGCTCCAGATCCGCGGCCAGGCCCCGCGCCGACAGGGCCTTGTGAATCGTGTAGAGGGGCCCGGTGAAGAGCCCCGGTTGTTGCCCGGTGGTCACGACGACGACATCCGGATGGGCCAGCTTCGCCATCGCCTCGGGGCTCGCGGGCAACATCGCGGCCCGGAGAGCCGGCGCGAGGCCGCCGCTCCGCGGTATCGGCGTTTCCCATGGCGCAGCCAGCGGCGTGTCGACGATCCGCAGCATTACCTCGTCCTCACGAAAAGAATCACTCTCGGCTGACCGCGGGCCGGGGGAACCCCGTCATATGATCCGAACTCATGCACGACGGTACCGCCGGCCGCCGTGAGCATGCCGACCAGTTCGTCGCGCCGGAGCAGACGGACTCGCTCCATGAACTGCCGCCCGTCCGGCGTTGTGATGGCTTTGAAGACGAACCGCCCCTCATCCTGGAGCCATCGCTCGACCGTGATCTGCCCTGCCGCCGTCGTCATGACCTCGGACTGAACGAGCCCCTCGCAGACCATATCGGCGTTCAGAAAATCGATCACAAACCATCCACCCGGCTTGACCGGGACCAGCATTTCGGCCAGGGCAGCGCGGTGCTCGTCGTCAGTTTCGAAGTACCCGAAACTGGTGAAGAGGTTCACGGCGAGGTCGAACGACCCCGGGCGAAACGGCAACTTGCGAACATCGGCCCGGACCAGCGGAATGCCGGCGACGAGCTGGGCTCGTTGCAGGAGATGACGCGAGAGATCGATCCCGACGGTCCAGTGCCCGCGGTCCGCAAAGGCACGGGCGTGGCGCCCCGCCCCGCAGCAGATGTCGAGCACCCGGGCGCGGCCCCCGAGCGGCACGATCCGGCCGACGAGCGCAATCAGGCGTTCGGCATCCGTTTCGTCCCGGTGTGGATAGAGTTCGAGGTATTCCTCCCCGAACCACTCCTCGAACCACTCACCCATCGGCCGCCCGCTATTTGTGGTATTTCTCCCCGCGGAGAATCGTGTGGGCCCGGTACCATTGTTCCATCGCGACCACCCGAGCCAATTCATGGGGCAACGTCATCGGGCCCAGGCTCCATCGATGATCCGCCCGCGCCAGCACGGCATCGTCGAGGCCGGTCGATCCCCCAATCACGAGCACCATCGGCCGCGACGTTTCTCGCCATTGGCTCAGCGCCTTCGCCAGCGCTTCGCTGCTCCACGCCGTCCCGGCCCGGTCGAGCGCCACCACCAGAGCCCGGTCCGGCAAACGCTCCAGGATTTTGCGCCCCTCGACCCGCCGATGCTCGACCGGGCTCTGGGCCGACGGGCCTTCGCGCACCTCCACCTCCCCAACCTCACCATAACGCCGGAGGCGCGCGACATATTGATCGCACGCCTCCCGAAAGGCCGGTCGCAGCTTGCCGACGGCGAGGAAGAGAGTGGTCAACGCCTACGCGTACATGCCCCGGAGCCGGTGCACCTTGGCGACCCGGTCGATCGCCACCATGTACGCGGCAATTCGCATGCTGACTCCATTGCGGGCCGCCATCCCGGCGACCTCGTTGAACGACTCGACCATGATCCGCTCGAGTCGCTGATTGACCGTATCCTCGTCCCAGAAGTATCCGCCACGATCCTGGACCCACTCGAAGTAGCTGACCGTGACCCCGCCGGCGTTGGCGAGAATGTCGGGAATGACGAGAATCCCCTTGTCCTGGAGGATCCGGTCGGCGGTGGCCGAGGTCGGACCGTTCGCCCCTTCGGCGATGATCTTGGCCTTGATCTGCCCGGCGTTCTCCTCGGTGATCACGTTCTCGAGCGCGGCCGGCACCAGGACCTCGCACTCGAGGGTGAGGAGTTCCTTGTTGGTAACCTTGTCCGCGTTCAGGTAGGTCTTGAGCGTCTTCTCCTTCTTGACATGCTCGATCACGTCGTTGACGTCGAGGCCGCGCGGATTGTAGATCCCGCCGTCCTTGTCGCTGACGGCCACGATGTTGAGGCCAAGATTCGACATCAACTCGGCGCTGATCGACCCGACGTTGCCGAAGCCCTGCACCACCACCCGGGTCTGCTTGCTGATCGGCATGTTGAGCCGCTTCAGAGCCTCGCGGGACACGATCATGACGCCCCGGCCGGTGGCCTCACGCCGTCCCAGCGATCCGCCCATCTCGATCGGTTTGCCCGTCACCACGGCCGTCACGGTGTGGCGCTTCTGCATGGAATACGTGTCCATGATCCACGCCATCATTCGCTCGTTCGTGTTCACGTCCGGCGCAGGGACGTCGGAATCCGGTCCGAGGGTGTCCATGATCGCGGAGGTATAGCGCCGGGTCAGCCGTTCGAGTTCCACCATCGACATGGTGGACGGATCGCACAGGATGCCGCCTTTGGCGCCGCCGAACGGAAGGTTCACGACGGCGCACTTCCAGGTCATCCAGGCCGCCAGCGCCTTCACTTCGTCGAGGGTGACACCCATGTCGAAACGAATGCCGCCCTTGGCCGGGCCTCGCGCCGTGTTGTAGAGAATCCGGTAGCCGGTGAAGACCTCCACCTGGCCACTGTCCCGAAGCACCGGACACGCGACGATGATCTGCTTCTCCGGGTGGCGAAGCACGCTGTAGAGCCCGGGCTCGAGGTTCAGTTTCTGCGCCGCAACGTCGAACCGGGCCATCATCGATTCGAACGGGTTCTCACCGCCGAGGTGGGTGTCCCTCTCGGGCCGGATCACGCGGTATTCGCTGGTTTCGCGCCATTCAGGCTTGCCCTGGGCCGATGTCATCCGATCTCCCTTTTTGTTTGCCAAGTCTTGAAGGACCATAAAGTTACAATGGTCATGGTTGGGTGACGAGGCCGTCCAGCCTGGCCGTGATTTCCGACTCCCCCTCTTCCCATTCTACCGATAGTTCTGCGACCAATGGCTCGGGAATACTCGCCGGCCACCGGTCCCGGAGCTTGACGGCGTCTTTTTCCGTCAGCACGACGAAATCTGTTTTCCGGGCGGCCCGCGCCAGCCAGGCCACGTCCTCGTCCCGGAACTCATGGTGGTCACGCCACGTCGCGGCCTGCACCTGGGCCCCGGTCGCCTTGGTCTGCGCAATGAAGGCTTCCGGATCAGCAATCGCCGAGGCGGCCACCACCCGTTTCCCCTCCAGCGCGGCACGGTCCGTCTCCCGGCCGGACACCATCCCCAGATATCGGCTGACTCCGAGGTGAACCGTCCCGACTGGCCCGGAAACGAGTCGTCCAAACTCGCGAGCGACCTCGGCCGCCGTGGCCGCGTCGGCCCGCTTCCGCGTCACAATGAGAATATCGGCTCGAGCGGCAGCGGACGCCGGTTCCCGCCAGGGTCCGGCCGGCAGACAATGCCGAACCGCCCGGCCGGTCTCGGCGGCCACCAGCAGGATGTTGAGGTCACGGAACACGTCCCGCCGCTGGAACGCGTCATCGAGGACCAGAACATCGGCGCCCTCCCCCAGGGCCGTTTCGGCGCCGGCAACCCGGTCCTGATCGGCCACCACGATGGCCTCGGGGACGTTGTGCTGGTGGACCAGCACCTCATCCCGTCCGTACCCACGGAGCAGAATGGCCGGCTTGTGACCGCGGGAGACGTAGTGGCGTGCCACCCAGCCGGCGAGCGGGGTCTTTCCCGAGCCGCCGACCGTAAGGTTTCCGATCGCCACGGCCGGGAGCGGAAGATCGTGAACATCGAGCCAGCCACGATCGAAGGCCGCGTTCCGGACCCCGACCCCGACCCGCCACAGGGCCGACAGCGGCGTCAGGCCCGCGCGTGCCAACTTGGCATCGGCCCGCCGGCTGGTCCAGAGCCAGCGGATCAGGCGGTGGCCGTCGCCCCGACGTGCTGCCATGCAATCTCCTGTTCGACGAGGTCGAGTGCGGCGCCGACCCGGCCTGCGCCGGTATCGGGATCGGCCCCGAAGGGCTCACCGTAGCCGATTCGGACCCGGGCGAAGGGCTTCGGAATCATGAACCGATCCCACGAACGAAGCCGCCAGGCCCGATCGGCCTCGGCGTGAATCGGGAGGATAGGTAGCCCGGTTCGAGCGGCGGCCGCGAGCATCCCCGGCTTGACCTCGCGCCTGGGGCCTCGCGGTCCGTCAGGCGTGAACGCTACCGGGATGCCCTGTTCCAGGGCCTTCATGGCCCCCACCAGGGCCCGAACCCCACCCCGCGTACTCGACCCGGACAGGCAGCGGTACCCAATTCGTCTGGCGTATTCGGCGAGGTAGCGGCCGTCATTCGCCTCGCTCACCACGATGGCGATCCCCTGGTGCCGATGCCGCCAGAGCAGGGGCAGCATCGCCTCGTGCCAGAGGAGAAAAATGTAGCCCCCGCCCCCTGCCCTGAGCGACCGCCACCGCCCCTCGGCCCGAACCTCGATCCGCCAGGTCCTTGCGAGCAGCGAGACCACCGGCCCGAAGAGCCGGGCCACCCAGACCGGCGACGGTCGCCATTTCATGGCAGCAGGTCCGCCGCCATCGCCGCGACTCGGTCCGCCGCTCCCGGGCGGCCGAGCAATGCCCTGACCTGGGCCAGGCCCGCGAGCGTGGCCGCAGTCTTGGGATTCTGCCGGTCGAGCAACACGGCCAGGCACCGACTCAGCCGGTCGGCCGTAACATCCTCTTGCAGCAGTTCCTCGACCACGGCCTCGTTGGCAATCAGATTGGGCAGGCTGATCCACCGCACCCGCATCACCCGGCGGGCGAACCACGCAGTCACCCGGTGGACCCGATAGGCCACGACCATGGGAGTCCCGGCGAGGGCGGCCTGCAGCGTCGTGGTGCCGGATTTGGCAATCACGGCGTCGGCCGCGGCCAGCACGAGGGCGGGCTCCTGCCGGATCAGTTCGCAGCGCCCCGCGCCGGGATAATCGCCGTCCGGGACCGCCGCGACCAGCACCCGGTCGGCCCGGCCGGCATCGAGTTGGGCGAGACCGGCATCGCGAAATGCCCCCCAATGGCGAGCGAGTTCCTGCCGGCGGCTCCCCGGGAACAGGCCCACAACCCGGGCATCGGCGGCGATGCCTAACGCCCGCCGCGCCGCCTCCCGCCCGACGACCGGCTGCTCGATCAACGGATGTCCGACGTACTCGGCCTCGAGTCCCAGCGACCGGAAGAAGGCCGCCTCGAACGGCAGAATGACGGCAAAGCGATCCACCGCCCGGCCGAAACGCACGGCGCGCTGCGGACGCCAGGCCCAGAGCTGGGGTGCGATGTAGTAGAGCACCGGCAGGCCGGCCGCGTGCGCCGCCTCGGCCACCCGGAGGTGGAAACCCGGATAGTCGATCAGGACGACCAGATCGTAGCGGCCGGCGGCAAAGCGCCGTCGCAATTCGCGCAGCAGCCGGGCGTGGGCGGGAATCTTGGCGATGATTTCTGCGAAGCCGAGAACGGTGTAGTCCTCCATCCGCCACAACACCGTCGCACCGGCCGCCGCCATTCTTGGCCCGCCAAACGCCTCGATCAGCGCGTCGGGAAAGCGTCGCCGCAACTGTTCAACCACCGGCCCCCCGTGCAGGTCGCCGGACGGCTCGCCGGCCGACACCAGGATCCGCGTCATCCGCCGGCGACCGCGTCACTGACCCGAAGGGCCAGGGCCAGCGCCGCCCGCCCCTCGACCCCCGTCACCACCGTACTCGGTTCACCACGAACCGATCGGACGAAACTCTTGAGTTCGAGGCCAAGCGCGTCCTCCTCGGGCGCCTCGAGCGGAATGGTCTCGACCACCTCCGTCAGCGAGCTGGCATGCTCCGGCCGGTCTGCCCGGAGCCGCATGAAGACCCCGTTCCCCGCCGCGAGGTCCAGCGAGAGGTAACCGTCGGGCTGGAACAACCGGAGCCGTCTCACTCGCTCCCGCGCCACCCGCGAGGCGGTGATGTTGGCGACCCCGCCACCCTCGAACTCGACCCGCGCGTTGGCGATGTCGACCCGCGGCGTCAGGACCGCCACGCCACTGGCCCGGACCTCACGAACCGGGGCACCCTGGCTCAGATGCAGCACGAGGTCGAGATCGTGGATCATCAGGTCGAGGATCACTTCGACGTCGGTGCCGCGAGGTTGGAATGGGGCCAGACGAGTGCTTTCGAAGTACCGGACGGTACCGAGGTAGGGCGCCGCCGCCCGGATGGCCCGGTTGAACCGTTCGATATGCCCGACCTGCAGTGGTACACCCCGCGCCCGGGCCCGGGCGATGAGCTGATCGGCGTCTTCGAGGTTGGCCGCCAGGGGCTTCTCCAGCAGCACGGCCCGTCCCCGGTCGAGGGCCCGAAGCCCGATCTCCCCGTGCACCGGGGTCGGTACCGCCACCGTGACGGCCTCGACCCGGGACAGCAAATCGTCCAGATCGGCAAAGAACCGGGTTCCGATCTCCAACGCCACCGCCTGCCCGCGGGCGCTGTCGATGTCGTGAACGCCCACCAGATCAGCCTCGGGAGCAAGGGCCAGATGCCGGGCGTGATGCCGCCCCAGCGCCCCCACCCCGATCACGCCGATCGGGACCGGCTTCATTACGCAGGAATACCGCGGTTGGAGCGGCCGATGAACTCGAGGAAGTCGGTGACCTCGGCCAGGGGAGCGACCTCCGCCCGAACCCGTTCGGCCGCCTGGGAGATATTGAGTTCGGAATTGAAGAAGAGGCGGTAGACTCGCTTGAGCGCGCGCACCGTTTCTTCCTCCATGCCGGCTCGCTGAAGACCCACGCTGTTCAGCCCATAGAGTTCGACCGGGTTCCCGACCGCCTTGACGAAGGGCGGGATGTCCTGGTTCACCCGGGAGCACCCGCCGACAAATGCGAGCGAGCCGATGGTGACGAATTGATGCACGGCCACCAGGCCGGAGAGGCTGGCCCGGCTGTTCACCGTCACATGCCCGGCCAGTTGGGTCCCATTGGCGATGATCACGTGGTCCCCGACATGACAGTCATGGGCCAGGTGGACATAGCTCATCAGAAAGCAGTGCGAGCCGACCCGGGTCACTCCCGACGCCGCCGTGCCACGATTGATGGTCGAGTACTCCCGGATCACTGTCTCGGGGCCGATCTCAACCCAGGTTTCTTCACCACGGTATTTGAGGTCCTGCGGCTCGCCGCCGAGGATCGAGCCGGCCCCCACCTTCACGCCGGCCGCGAGCCTGACGTTCTGCTCCAGGATCGCCCGGGGGCCGATCTGGCAGCGGTCGCCGACAACCACTCGAGGTCCGATGATCGCGAATGGGCCGACTTCGACCCCGTCACCCAGCGAAGCGTCGGGATCCACGAGGGCCGTCGCATGGACCAGGGTGGCAGCCTGGACAATTGTCATTTATCCACCACCATCGCCGTCATTTCAGCCTCGCAGACCGGAACGCCTTCGACGAACGCGACGCCCTTCATGCGGCAGACCCGGCTCCGCAGCTGGATCATTTCCACCTCCATGCGCAATTGATCGCCTGGAGTGACCGGCCGGCGGAACTTGATGTTGTCGAGCGACATGAAGTAGACCACCTTGTCGCCCGGCGTGTCCAACTCACCCATCAGCAGCATCCCGCCGGTCTGCGCCATCGCCTCGACGATCAGCACGCCGGGCATGATCGGATGGCCGGGAAAATGCCCCTGGAAGAATGGCTCGTTGATCGTGACGTTCTTGATCCCGACCACCCGTTTGCGAGGTTCGATTTCGAGAATCCGGTCGACCAGCAGAAACGGATATCGATGCGGAATGACATCAAGAATCTTCCCGATGTCGAGCACTACACCACCTCTCGTCGCCGTTCGGGTGATCATCCGGGCCAGGGCCACGTTCCCCTCGTGGCTGGGCCGCGTGGCGATGACATGAGCCTTGATCCGGCCGCCGGCCAGCGCGAGGTCGCCGACGACATCGCCCGCCTTGTGGCGGACGAACTCGTCCGGCCACCGGAGCGGCCCGTTGACGAGGCCCTCGTCGGACAGCACCACGGCCGACTCGGTCGACCCACCCTTGAGCAGGCCCTTGGCCCGCAGGGCCTCGACCTCGTGCACGAACCCGAAAGTCCGGGCGCCCGCCAGCTCCCGACGGAAACCGTCAGCCGTGACATCGTAGGAGCCGGTCTGCCGGCCGATGAGAGGGTGGCCCCATTCCACGGTCGCGGTGACCCGCAGGTGCTTCGCGGGCGACACGACGTAGTTCGCCTCGCCCACGGTCAGGGTGAACGGAGCCGCCACCTGGAAGATCACCGGGTCCCCGGGCTGCTCGACGATGCCGGCCAGCTCGAGGGCATCGAGAAACGGCAGGAACGAACCGTCCATGATCGGCGCCTCGGGCCCGTTGACCTCGAGCATGATGTCGTCGATCTCCAGGGCGGCGACCGCCGCGAGGAGATGCTCGACCGTGTCGATCGTCACAGCGCCGTGACCGATGGCGGTGCGCCGCTCCGTGGCGTCGACCTCATCGACCCGCGCGGGGAACTCGGGCCGGTCGGGCAAATCGGACCGGCGGAAACGAACCCCGTGACCAGAAGGCGCCGGCAGGCAACGCACAGTAGTCTCAGCGCCGGTGTGCAATCCGGCGCCGCGGAGTTCGGTCGGTCCCTTGAGTGTCCGTCTCGCCATGGTCTATTTGGGCCGCGTCACCGACGATTCGAGTTCATGTACAATTGGCGCCAGCCGATACAGCGCCGCCTGCGCCCGGAGAAATTCGCGATGGGGACGGGCCGGGAATCCGCTGAAATCGGCCCCGGCCGGAACATCCGTAGTCACACCGGCTTTGGCCGAGATCCGGGCCCCGTCACCGACCGTCAGGTGTCCCCCAACGCCCGCGTGGCCGGCCAGAATGACACCGTTGCCGATCCGGGCGCTGCCGGCGACAACTGACCCGCCCATGACCAGGCAACGCTCGCCCAGCCGGGCGTTGTGGCCGATATGGACATGGTTATCAAGCTTCGTCCCGGCACCGATCACCGTGTCATCGATGCTGCCCCGATCGACCGCGCTGTTCGCGCCGATCGACACGTCATCCCCGATCAGGCACCGACCGATATGCTGGATCGGGTGATGGCCCCCCCGGTCGGACACGAAGCCGAAGCCAACCCCTCCCAACACTGCCCCAGCCTTGACGTGGACCCGGCGACCGATCTCCGTACCCTTGTAGCATACGGCGTGGGCATCGAGAACGCTGTCCTCCCCCACCCGTACGCCAGCCTCGAGCACCACACCCGGGCCCAACACCACGCGGTCCCCGAGATCCACACCGTCACCGATGATACAGAAAGGCGCCACCCGGACGCCCCGGCCGAGGGTCACCCCACGACCCAGCCTGGCCGTCGGGTCGGTCCCGCCCCCGGCGGACTCAGCGGGAAACATCACCGCCACGACCTCCGCCATCGCCCGGTGCGGATCGGCGACCGCGATCCGCACCGGCGGCCCCGCCGCCGGCAGCACCAAGCCAATCGGGACCAGCACGGCTCCGGCCCCGGAACCGGCAAATTGCCCGACGTACCGGCCACCCGTCAGCAACGAAAGCGCATCGCCGTGAGCCCGATCGAGCGGACTCACGGCGTGCATTTCCAGCGACCCATCACCTTCCAGGCGCCCCCCCACCAGCTCGGCGATCGCCGCCGTGGTCAGAGACCCTGCCGCCCGTGGCACGTCAGTTCTGCTGGGACAGCCGCTGCGCGACCCGGAGCGTGATGTCCGCCGACTTGTCGTACGAAATGATGTTCGCCGAGGCGTCCGACCCCAGGTCGACAATCATCACGTAGTTCCCTTCGGCCCGGATGCCGTCGATGATGGCGCGCAGCCGCTCCTGAAGTGGCGCCAGCAGCTCGCGCTCCTTGGTCTGCACCCGAGTCTGGAGTTGCTGGAGCTTGGTCTGCAGCGAATCCTGCCTCACCTGCAATTCCTTCTCTTTGGCAGTCCGGCTCGTGGGCGTCATCATGGTCTGACTCTGCTGATAGGTCGCGACCGCGGAGTCGAAGGCGGCGCGGAGCTTCTGCGCTTCCCCGTTCGCGACCTCGGCGTCCTTGGTGAACAGGCTTTCCGCCTGGGCGTATCCCGGCATGCCTTTGAGCAAGGCGGCGGAATTGATGAAGCCGACTCTGGTTCCACCCGCGCCCGCTGGGGTCGCCACGGCACTCGCTGGCGGTTTGGTCGCCTGAGCCCGAGCGGTCCCGGCGACGACGACAGTGGCCGCGAACACGACGGCGGCACTACAACGAACGAATGACATCTTGGTCCTCCACCAAAAACCGGTTTCCATGTTGGAATGCGGGTTAGAAGAAATTGCCCAATCGGAAATGCAGCTGCCAGGCCGGCTTGGGCTTGCCGTTCGCATCGGTCCGATCAAGGCCGTAACCAAGATCGATCCCGATGGGGCCAAGTGGTGAAATCAGCGCGACCCCGGCGCCGATACTCCGGAACAGTCGGCTCGGATTGTACTGCCGCGCCCGGGCATACACGTTGCCCGCATCCGAGAAGATGTTGACATAGAACTGCTGAGAAAGCCGGGCGCCCGCCTCGATCGTGAAGGCAGCGTACGACTTGCCGAACGACTCAGGCCGGACCGACGAGCCGCTGGCGGACGGATCGTAGCCCCTCGGCGTGATCCCGAACTCCTCGTAGCCACGAAGCGGAATCCCATACTGCACGCCGCCCAGCGAGTAGAGTTCGTAGAAGAACGGACCGACGTCGCCGAAGACGAAGCCGGACTTCGCCTTGAAGCCCAGGGTGAACTGGACGCCGCCGCCGAAGCCTTCGCCGCTCGGCCGATTGAGCGGGGTGAACCACTGCCCCTCGAGATCGACCTTCTGATAGTTGCCGCTCCCGCCGAGGAAGCCACCGTCGTACTCGGCCGAGGTCGTGATCGACGTGCCCGCGACCGGGAACGGCAGGCCGATCCGGGTATCACGAACCAGGCTCATCCCAAGCGACGACCGGCTGCACCCCTTGTCACAGCGGTACCGGTCGGCGATGTCCGCCGGGGTATCGGTAAACCGGTTCCGCTGGAATCCGTACGACGCGAACACCCGCGTGTACCGCGACCCGAAGAACGGGAACCCGAGCTGGACGTTGGCGCCCTCGCGACGAATCCGCCCCAGATCGCCGACGGTATACCGTTGACGGCTGTTGAAGAGCGTGAGGGTCCCCGAGATCCGGCTGTCCCGAATGGCGGGGTCGGAATAGCTCAGATTGAAGTCGTTGATATTCTTGCCGAATTGCCATTGGACCCGGCCCTTCTTGCCCTTGCCGAACAGGTTGGGCTCCTCCAGGCCGAGAAACCCGCCAACCCCGACCCCCTGCCCGACCGAGGCACCGAAGTTCACGTTGCCGGTGTTCTTCTCGGTCACCCGGAAAGTGACGTCCACATCCACACCGTTCTCGGCCTGCTGGACGTCGGGCGGCGGAAGGGGCTGCTCGAAGAAATTCAGGTTCGAGACGTTCTGGTACGACCGGATCAGCAGGTCGCGGTTGAACGTCATGCCCGGCAACAGGACGATCTGCTCCCGGATCACCCGCTCATGAGTCACGTCGTTCCCGACCACGACGATCTTGTTGATGGTCGCCGGCTGGCCCTCGAACACCCGCCACCGGAGATCGACCATCGGCTTGCCGTCGGCACCGGTGCGACGAACCTCCTCCGGTTCGACGCTCGAGGTGATATACCCGTTGTTCGAATAGACGTTCCGAACCTTCTCGGTGGCCGCCTCCCAGTCCGCCCGGCTGAACGGTGCCCCGACATCCTTGCCGGAGCCAGACACGACCGCGGTCCCGAACGGAAAAAACAGGCTCAACTCCTCGGACGAGAAGCGACGGTTTCCGACGATGTCGAAGCCCCCGACCTTGTACGGCTTGCCCTCGTCCAGGGTGATCTTGAGAATCGCCTTGCCCGGCGTGCTGTCCGCGATGAGCGTGTCGGTCAGGACCCGGAGGTCGACGTGACCGCGATTGGCGTACCATTGCGGAATCTTGTTGCGCAGGTCGTCTTCGACCTTGTCCTCGCTGTACTCGCCCTTGCGGAACCACCAGAAGCCTTCGGGTCGCGAACTCATCGCGGCCACGACCTCCTTGTCCTTGAACTTCTCGTTGCCCTCGATGACGACCTGGCTGATCGCGACCCGGCCGCCCTCCTTGACATCGAACACGACGTCAACCGCGTTGGTGGTATCGTGCCGGTTTTCGACGATCTTTGTGACGGACGCGTAGTAGCCCCGCTTCTTGTAGAGCGAGTCGATGGCCGCCCGGCTTCGCGCGACGGCCACCCGATCGATTGGGCGCCCTTCGAGCACCGACACCTTCTTCCGGACCGCCGACTCCTCGATCTTTTCGACGCCCCGAATGCTCCAACGCTGGAGGATCGGCCGCTCCTTGACAATCAGCGTGACGATGAAACGGCCTTCGACTTCATGGCCGTCCACCCGCACGTCATCGAACTGACTGGTGGCATACAGCCCGGCGATCGCCCGCTGGACCGTGCGGAAGTTGATCGGCTGGAACAGCTGGACCCCGGAAAAATTGGTGATCTCTTCGGCCTTGAGCCGGTGGTTCCCGATGACCACGATGCTGTCCACCACCGGTGCTTGCGGCGCCGCCGGCTCCGGGTCTTGGGCGACCAACGGCGCGGCAACCATGACCACCAGCGCCGCAAGCACCGCTGCAACCGTGTGCAGCGGCGCGCTCACGATCGCCCCAAGGCCCCCCAACCGACCAGTCGTCACCCGCAGAGCCACCTTACGCGTGCGACCCGGACAAGGCCCGGAACACAAGCTTGTCGCCTTCGGGGGCGAGATCGACCTCGATCTCCTCGCCACGGATGATTTCTCCGGAGAGGAGCCGCTCCGACAGCGGGTCTTCGATGTGCTTCTGGATCGCCCGCTTGAGCGGACGAGCGCCGTAGTTGTGGTCGTAGCCCTTGGTAACGAGAAAATCCTGCGCGGCCGGAGTCAGGCGCACTTCGCTACCCACGCGCCGGTCGAGTTCCTTGAGCAGGATCGACACGATCTTGACGATGTGTTCCTTGTCGAGCGGATGGAACACGATGACGTCATCCACCCGATTGAGGAACTCGGGATTGAACACCTTGGCGATCTCTTCCTTGACCGTTTCGGCAATCTTGGCAAACGACTGGGCGCCCCCGGTCTGATGGAATCCCATCGACTTGTTCTGCGTGATGTCCCGCGCCCCGACGTTCGACGTCATGATGACGACGGTGTTCTTGAAATCGATCACCCGGCCGTAGTTGTCGGTGAGGTGACCCTCGTCCAGCACCTGGAGCAGGATGTTGAACACATCCGGGTGGGCCTTCTCGATTTCATCGAGCAGCACGACCGAATACGGCTTCCGCCGAACCGCTTTCGTCAGCGTACCCGAATCTTCGTACCCGACGTAGCCCGGAGGGGCACCGATCAGGCGGGACACGGAGAACTTCTCCATGTACTCGGACATATCGACCCGGATCAGGGCGCTCGGATCGGCGAAGAGGAACTGGGCCAGCGATCGGGCCAGTTCGGTCTTGCCCACGCCGGTCGGGCCGGAAAAGATGAACGACCCAATGGGACGACGTGGGTCCTTGAGGCCGGCCCGCGAGCGGCGGATAGCCCTTGAAACCGCGGTGATCGCTTCGTCCTGACCCACCACGGACTTGTGGATCTCGTCCTCCATGCGAAGCAGCCGAGAGGTCTCGGCCTCCTGCAGCCTGGTGAGCGGAATCCCGGTCCACCGGGACACGATGAAGCCGATGGCTTCCTCGTCGATCACCGGACGGGAACTGGCCCGGTCCCGCTCCCATTCCTCGTGCTTGAGGCGGATCTTGTTCTGGAGATCCCGTTCCGAATCTCGGAGTGCGGCCGCCCGCTCGAAGTTCTGATCGCGGACGGCGTTTTCCTTGTCCTGGTTGACCTTTTCGAGCTCGCCCTTGAGTTGGGCCAGCTCCGGCGGCGGCGCCTGACTCGCCAGCCGAGCCCGGGCCCCGGCCTCGTCGATCACGTCGATCGCCTTGTCCGGCAGGAACCGGTCGGTGATGTACCGTTCCGACAACTCGGCCGCGGCCTTGAGGGACGCATCGGGAATCACCACGCGGTGGTGATCCTCGTACTTCTTCCGCAGCCCCTTCAGGATCTCGATCGTTTCTTCGACGGTGGGTGGATCGACGATCACGGCCTGGAATCGCCGCTCGAGCGCGCCATCCTTCTCGATGTATTTCCGGTACTCATTCAGGGTCGACGCCCCGACACACTGAAGCTCGCCCCTGGCAAGAGCCGGCTTCAGCATGTTCGAAGCGTCGATGGCACCTTCCGCCGCCCCCGCGCCGACCAGCGTGTGCAGTTCGTCGATGAAGAGCACCACGCTCTTGTTCTGGGCGATCTCGTTCATCACCGCCTTGAGCCGTTCCTCGAACTGGCCCCGGTACTTGGTACCGGCGATGACGGCCGCCATGTCGAGCGACAGCACCCGATTGTCCCGGAGGACGTCCGGACACTGCCCGGATGCGATCAGAATGGCCAGGCCCTCGACGATTGCCGTCTTGCCGACGCCGGGCTCCCCGATCAGGACCGGATTGTTCTTCTTCCGGCGAGCCAGAATCTCCATGACCCGCTGGATTTCCTTCTGCCGCCCGATCGTCGGATCGAGCTGGCCTTCGGCGGCGAGCTGGGTGAGATCGCGGCAGAAATGATCGAGCGCCGGAGTCTTGGATTTCTTCTCCGCCTTCGGCGAGGCCGATGCGGGCGGCGTCGAAGGCGCGGCGCTGGCGCTCTGCGGCGGCATCTCGGAGCCGAGCAGCCGCAGGGTTTCCGACCGCGACTGTTCCAGGGTCACCCCGGCGTCGGTCAGGACCTGCGCCGCGATTCCCTTCTCTTCCCGCAGCAGACCGAGCAGCAGGTGTTCCGTACCGACGTAGGAATGGTTCAGTTCGCGCGCCTCGGTCATGGCCAGCTCGAGGACCTTCTTGGCTCGCGAGGTATAGGGCAAATCGGGACCGGGTGCCGAAGACGCTTTTCCCTTCTTGACTGTCTCTTCGATCTTCTGCTGGATCTCCTCGAGATCGACGTTCAGGTTCGTGAGGACGGCCGCCGCGACGCCTTCTCCCTCCCGGATCAGACCGAGAAGGATGTGCTCCGTGCCCACGTACTCGTGGTGGAGCCTGGCCGCTTCCTCCCGCGCCATCTGGAGGACTTTTCGGACTCGGTCGGTGAAGTTGTAACCGTTCATAGTCCCTGCCCGCGTCGGACTTCGTCTTCCAAGGTGCGGCGAACGAGATCCGCCCGCCGAACTGCCATTTCATCATCGCTGAGGAGCCCGCCTGCCTCGGCCACGAGATGCGCCGGCTGGGTGAACACCAACAGCTTGTTGAGTGCGTACATACCGACGTTTTCGAGAAGCTTGAGGCTCACGCCCAATCGAACGCCGGACAGCAGGTTCATCGTTTCCTCGAAGTCCAGCGCGCGAGCGTAACGGAGCAATCCGTAGGCCCGCCACACCTTGTCTTCGAGGACCGCCGGAGCGTCGCGGAGCAATACCTGCCGGGCTCGCTCCTCGACCTGAATCACATGCTGGACGATCGCGCCCAGCTGCTCCAGCAACTCCTTCTCGCCCTTCCCCAAGGTCGTCTGGTTCGACAATTGGAAGAAATTGCCGACGACCTCACTGCCTTCACCGTACAGACCCCGATAGGTCAGACCAATTTTGGTCAGGCCATGCAGGGTTTTGTTGATTTCCTTCGTCAAAACCAGCCCGGGGAGGTGAATCAGAACCGACGCCCGGAGCCCGGTTCCGACGTTGGTCGGGCACGAGGTAAGGTAACCGAACTGGGGGTGGAATGCGAACGCAAGTCGTTGCCCCAGTTCGGTGTCCACCGCTTCGACCAGACCCCAGTTTGCCCCAAAATCGACCCCTGATCCGAGCACCTGGAGCCGAAGGTGGTCCTCCTCGTTGACCATCACTGCGGCCTTGTCCTGCAGGAGCAGTGCCCTCGCATTGCGGGGCCGGCCCCGATCGTCCTCATCGGCCAGTTCCCGGCTTATCAAATGGCGTTCCAGGAGCAACCGCCGGTCCCAATCCTCAAGCTCGTCGATTCGGAAGGTCGCCGCGGACGCGAGAGAGCCGGTTCCCGCTGCGGCTTCGATGACCCGGTCGAGGATCGCCTGCCGGTCCGTCGCGCCCATTCGAGTCCCAAAACGGAAGTCGGCCAGGTTCCGGGCCAGTCTGATCCGGGTTGAAAGGACCAAGTGGCTCTGTGGACCACTGGCGTGGAGCCAGCCCAGGCCACCGTCCGGCACGAGACTCAGGTCCATTCCCCGCGCTCCTTGAGCTGATCGCGCAATTGGGCCGCGAGCTCGAACCGTTCTGCTTCGATGGCTTGTCGGAGCCGTTCCTTGAGGCGGTGGGTGGGCTCCGGAGCCGCCACGGGCTGGGGGATTCCAGGGCCCTGATAGGCCTTGCCGGTGTGATGCGTGGACCCGTGGAGTCGTCGCATGAGTTCCTTGAGCGGTTCCTCAAACGCCACGTAGCACTGGGCGCAGCCGAGTCGGCCGCTGTCACGGAAATCCTGAAGCGTCCCACCGCACCCGGGACAATGCACGGCCGGTTGGGACGCCGCCGCAAACGAGGGCGGCTCGGCGCCGAGCGCCGCCAGCAAGCCGCCAAGTGGACTGTCCGACAGCCCGGCTGGCGTCTGGATGCCCTTTTCCGCTGCGCATTTGGCGCACAAATGACGGGTCCGGACCTCGCCACCCTCAATGTGGGTGAGATCGACGACCCCGTCGGCCGCGCCGCACGCCGAGCACGCCTTCATGCGGCCCCGCTGGCATGGAGCCGTCCGCCTTCGAGCCGGAGCACCCGGTCCGCCCGGGCGGCCAGGTCCGGGTTGTGGGTGGCCACGATCAGCGCTGCCCCGAACCGTCCTTTGAGCGAGGCCAGCAGTTCGTGCAGGACCGCGGCATTGCCCGAATCGAGATTTCCGGACGGCTCGTCGGCCAGGACGACGGCCGGACCGGGGGCCAGTGCCCTGGCCACGGCGACACGCTGTTGTTCTCCGCCGGACAACTGGCCCGGATAGTGACCGAGCCTCGCACCAAGACCGAGGATGCCGAGGACCTCCCGGGCCCGCGTCTCGGCCAGCGCCTCTGTCGCCCCCGCGATGAGCAACGGCATCATCACATTTTCAAGGGCCGTGAAGTCCCGCAGCAAATGGTGGAACTGGAAGACGAACCCGATCCGGCTGCTCCGGACCGCCGCGCGCTCCTCCACGGAGAGCGCGGCCGCCTCGCCGCCGTCCACTCGGACGGACCCGGCCGTGGCCTGATCGAGCAGTCCCAGCAGGTGCAGCAGGGTGCTCTTGCCGGCCCCGCTCGCGCCGACGATGGCCACGAACTCGCCCGGCAGGACCTCGAGATCCAGGCCGTCGAGAATCGTGAGCGAGGAGCCGTCACCGCTCTGATAGCGCTTCGCCACGCTGCGGGCTTCCACGACCGGGGTCATTCGTTCCGGATCGCTTCCACCGGCTCGAGCGTGGAGGCCCAGCGCGATGCCGGGATTGTCGCGGCCAGCGCAATGGCGAGACTCACCCCAATCACGGCGAGCACGTCGAGCGGTCGGATGTGAACCGGCAGATGGTCGATGAAATAGATCGAGGGATCGATCCGGATCAACTGGGATCCGTCGAGAATGAAAGCCACGAGAATACCGAGGCCCAGGCCAAGCCCGGTGCCGACGACGCCGATCGCCGCGCCCTGGGCCAGGAAGATCCGTCCGATCGCCTTCGGAGTCAGCCCCATGGCGAGGAGGATGCCGATCTCACGGGTCCGTTCGCCCACGATCATCGTCAGCGTCCCGACGATGTTGAACGCCGCCACCACGGTAATGAACGTGATGATGAGCCCCATGCCGAGCTTCTCCAGCTTGAGCGCGCCGAACAGGTTCTGGTTCTGGTCCTGCCACGCCAGGGTTCGGTACGGGAGGCCGAGCCGCCCGCCCAGCCGATGGGCCACTTCCTGCGCCCGCCAGGCATCGCGGGTCCGGACCTGAATGCCGGAAACGGCCGAATCGAGGCCGGCGAATCGCTGCGCGACGTCGAGCTTGAGGACGGCGAAGCCATCGTCGTACTGGAACATCCCCGTGTCGAATGTGCCGGTCACCTCGAAGCGGTAGACCCGGGGCGTTGGCACGCCTAACGCCCGGTTCACTTTGATGGCCTGATTCCCCGCCACCAGTCGCACGACGTCTCCCACGTAGGTGGACATCCGCTCGGCCAACCGGTACCCAAGGATGATCCCGCCGTCGAGGCTGTCCTGCTTTGGCGTGAATGTCAGCTGGCCCGAGTTGATCGCCGCGGGCAGACTGGTCACGGCCATCGACCCCGTATCCGGATCGAAGCCGACCACGTCGACCGCCGCGGGGTAGCCCGCACTGTTCATGACCAGCGACTTGACGAGCACCTCCGGCGCCGCCGCCACGACATCCGGGTCCCGTTTGACTGAATCGAGGACGGACCGCCAGTGATCGAGCCGCAGATTGGCCCCGTACGTCAGGACGTGGATATGGGGATTGCCGACCAGAATTTTGTCGCGGAGGTCGTCGTGGAGGCCGTTCATGATACCAAGGACAACGATGAGGGCCGCCACCCCGATGGTGACGCCCGCAGCCGCGATCTTGGTGTTGAGCGTGGTGAAGCGGGACGCCCGGCGGCCTCGCAGGTAGCGCACGGCGATCCGCCGTTCGAGGGCCGAGGGCCAGAATCGGGCTTCCGGACGACGGGCCATGATCAGGCCTTGTCGGCGCCTCCCGCCGACGGCGCCTCGGGGCGCATCGCCGGAAAGAGGATCACGTCGCGGATCGACGGCTGGCCGGTCAAAATCATGGTCAGCCGGTCGATGCCCAACCCGAGGCCGCCGGTCGGCGGCATCCCGTATTCCAGCGCCCGGACGTAGTCGGCGTCGTAGGGCTGGGCCTCGTCGTCACCGGCCGCCCGCTGGCCGATCTGGTCTTCGAAACGAGCTCGCTGGTCGTCCGGGTCGTTCAGTTCGCTGAAGGCATTGGCGACTTCGCGGGTGTTGATGAACAGTTCGAAGCGTTCCACCACGCCCGGCTTGCTCCGGTGAACCTTGGCGAGCGGCGAGATCGCGATCGGATGCTCGGTCACGAACGTCGGCTGAACGAGATGGGGCTCGACGAAGGTCTTGAACAGTTCATCCATAAGCCGTCCACCGGGCATATCCTCCAGCGCATCCCGTGACTCGGCGGTGGCCGCTAGCCTGGCCCGCATGTCGGCGTCCGTCGCCGTCAGAATGTCGATGCCCGCCCGCGCGCGAATCGCATCGACGAACGGCAGCCGCGGCCACGGCGGCGTGAAGTCGATCGTCCGCCCGTCCACGTCGACCGTGCTCCGGCCGAGGCAATGTTGCATCACCCCGGGCAGCATGGCCTCCATCATGGCCATCATGTCGGTGTAGTCGGCGTAGGCCTCGTAGAACTCGAGCATGGTGAATTCCGGATTGTGAGTCCGGTCCATGCCTTCATTCCGGAAGTCGTGGCCGATCTCGTAGACCCGGTCGAACCCGCCCGCGATCAGCCGCTTGAGGTAGAGCTCGTCGGCGATCCGGAGGTAGAGCGGCATGTCGAGCGTGTTGTGATGGGTCACGAACGGACGGGCCGAGGCGCCACCGTAGAGCGGCTGGAGAATCGGCGTTTCGACCTCCAGGTAGCCCCGATCGTCGAGAAACCTCCGGATGTACTGGATCGCCCGGGCTCGGACGACGAACACCTGCCTGACCTCGGGATGGACGGCCAGATCCGCATACCGCTGCCGGTAGCGGAACTCGGGATCCTGGACCCCGCCGAACGTGACGACCTCGCCGGTCTCCGTCGCCTGCGTCTTGCCCCGGGGCAACGGCTTGACGCTCTTGGTGAGCATCTCGATGTCGACGGCCTTGACCGTGACCTCGCCGGTCCGGGTCCGGAACAGCCGGCCGGTCACCCCCACAAAGTCGTCGAGATCGATCAGTCTGGTCACGGCGAACCGGTCGGCCATCGCATCCTGCCTGGCGTAGACCTGGATCCGGCCCGAATGGTCCTCGATGTGAGCAAACATCGTCTTGCCCTGGGACCGGACCGCGACCACGCGGCCCGCAACCCGGACCTCGGGGCCGTCATCGCCCATCTCGTCGCGATAGAGGGCAACCGCCTCGGACGCCGAATGGGTCCGGTCGTAGCGATAGGCGTAGGCTCGCTGGCCGACCGACTCGAGCTGTGCCCGTTTGTCGCGGCGGGCAACTTCGATGTAGTTGTGGTCCTGAGGCCCGCTCATCAGACCGAGCTCCCGAATCGCTTGAGATACGAGTGAATGAACTGGTCGAGGTCGCCATTCATGACTTTGTGGACGTCGGTCACCTTGAGCTCGGTGCGGTGATCGTTGACCATCGTGTACGGCTGGAACACGTAGGAGCGAATCTGATTGCCCCAGGAAATGTCCGTCTTGGTCGCCTCGACTTTGGCCTGTTCCGCCTGCTGCTCTTCAAGTTTGCGCTGGTAGAGCGCGGCGCGGAGCATTTTCATGGCGGTTTCCTTGTTCTTGTGCTGGCTCCGCTCCTGCTGGCACGACACCACGAGTTTGGTCGGAATGTGGGTCAATCGAACCGCGGACGACGTCTTGTTGACGTGCTGGCCGCCGGCGCCGGAGGCCCGGAAGACATCCATCTTGATGTCCTCGTCGCGGAGATCAATCTCGATGGTGTCATCGATTTCCGGGTAGACGAAGACCGAGGCGAACGAGGTGTGGCGGCGCGCCTGGGAATCGAACGGCGAGATCCGCACCAGCCGGTGAACGCCCTTCTCCGCCTTGAGGAAGCCGTACGCATAGCTTCCCTGAATCTCGAGCGACGCCGACTTGATGCCCGCCTCTTCCCCCGGTTCGATATCGAGGACCGTGACCTTGTAGCCGTGCTGTTCCGCCCACCGTCGGTACATGTACGTGAGCATCTCGGCCCAGTCCTGCGACTCGGTCCCACCGGCGCCGGGATGGACCGTGAGCAACGCATCACGGAAATCATCCGGGCCCTGGAGCATCGACTTGAGCTCGAACGATGCCACGGCCCGATCGAGCGCCGTCACTTCTTTCGCCAGCTCCGCTTCCATGCCGGGGTCCGGGTCGGCCTCGAGCAGATCCGCCAGGCCGCGCGCGTCGGTGAGCCGGCCGGCCAGTTCATCCGCCGGGACGATCCACCCCTTCAGTGCCTTGAACTCCTGGACCGATTCACGGGCGCGTTCCTGGTTCGCCCAGAACGTCGGATCCTGCTGGTCTTTTTCGAGCGCCGCGAGCCGCTCGGATTTGCCAGGCAAGTCAAAGGAAGTCTCGGAGTTCGGCGACGCGTCGCTCCAGGTCGGTCAGCAGTTCAGTCGTGTCAGTCATGCGAGTATGCCCTCCGTGGCTTTGAACAAACGAGCCGACCGT
Source organism: Gemmatimonadota bacterium (assembly GCA_025350665.1). Lineage (GTDB taxonomy): Bacteria > Gemmatimonadota > Gemmatimonadetes > Gemmatimonadales > GWC2-71-9 > SHZU01. The sequence goes on from JANXXJ010000297.1 coordinate 21,686, forward strand.
CAGCGTACCGGGGTCGGCTCACAGGAAATATAGCGGATCGTCGCGGAGGACCCTAAGGGAAAATGGCCCGGCCGTCGGCGAGGATCTCGTTCAGCGCTTCATGAAAGAACGGGGTCGACTCGGCCGCCTCCCGGCCGACCTGATCGACGTATTCCTCCCAGCTCTTCTTGATTTCCTCATCGAACAGGGTCTTGAGGGACCCATTCTGGAGGCCCTCCCGCCGCTTGGCCGGGTGGTAGACCACCATGTCGGAGATCAGGGCCCGGGCGAGGCGGCGAGCCTTGGCCGCCGGGTCCTGGCTCATGAACGGGTTCATTCGGGGCTTGACCACCGGCCGGGCCGGCGGCGCCGGCAACGGAGCAACCGCACTCACGGTCGGGGTTGGCCTGGCCGCGGGCAATCCAAGTCCCGGCGGCGGCGCAAAGGCCGGCGCGACGGGCGCTCGGGGCGGAGGGGCCGGAGTGCTGGCCGGCGCCTGCGAAGGTGGTACGGCCGGCCGCTGGGCCGGGGGAGCCGCCGGCGGGGCAAACGAAATCGCCGGAGCCGGGGGCATGGCCCGCTCGGCCACGGGAGGCGCAACGACCGGAGGACCTATCGCCGGGGTCCGCAGGACCGGTTGTGCCGCCCTCGGTACGACCGGCGGAGCCGTCGCGACCGGCGCCTCGACCCGGACAGCCGGCACCGGCACCACGGGTTCCGGCCGCCGGACCCAGAACACCCCGTTGCAGACCGAGCACCGGGCCCGCACGCCCGCGACCGGAACCTTGGCCGGGTCGACTCGGAAGACCGTCTGGCAGGAAGTACAGATCGCGTTCATGGTCAGGACTCTCTACCGGTTGCCGCGCGGTTCATCGGTCCGGGTCTGCCGGCGATCCACCACGAACACCGACCCAGGGAGGGTCTTGGCGTAGCTCTTCATTTCGGTCGCGAGCTCGCTCACTTCGGCCGGATGGGCAAAGGTCCGATGCCGGTTCGTCACAATGCCGATCGACAGCGTCATCAAAGGGACCCGGTGCAACTGGCCGCGACGGTCTTTGCCGAAATAGTACCCTGCCCGCCGGTCCTGTTCGTTGTACTGGTATGGGACCAGCGTATCGAAGACCGAGACGATCTCGGTGCACACCAAGCTAATATCGGCGGCGGGGATGATGAAGATGAAATCGTCGCCGCCGATGTGACCCACAAACCCGCGCGGCCCGAGCATCCCCTTGACCGTGTCGTGGAGAATCCGCGACAGCATGTAGATGACCCGGTCGCCGTCGTAATAGCTGTACCGGTCGTTGTATTCCTTGAAATGGTCGAGGTCCGCGTAGCAGACCGCGAAGTCACCACCCGCCTCGAGCCGCTTCCGGATCTCTCGATCAATCTCGGGCGCCCCAGGAAGCCGCGTCGACGGATGGACCGACACATCGCGCTGGCTGCGGACCAGAAGGGCGTCGAGCCGAGCTCGCTGTTCTTCGATCGGAAAGACGTCGGTCAGAATTTCATCGACCCCGGCGGCGATCAACGCCTGCATCCGGACGGGCTGGTGAGGCCCGCC